>NZ_JBIAUP010000003.1:0-389367 GCF_042892945.1 Streptomyces sp. NPDC001678
GGGGGCCCGCGCGCGGTTAGCGGGCGGGCGGGGGGGCCCCCCCCCGGGCGCCCGGCGGCCGGGGGGGGGGGGGGGGGGGGGTGGGGGGCGCCCCGCGCCCCCCCCCCGGCCCCCCGCCTCGCTGTTTTCCGGACCCCCGTCAGATCAGCCCGTGCTCGTCCAGGTAGTCCAGCTGCGCCCGCACCGAGAGCTCGGCCGCCGGCCACAGCGCACGGTCGACGTCCGCGTAGACGGCCGCGACGACCTCCTCCGCCGTGCGGTGACCGTTCTCGACGGCCGTCTCCACCTGAGCCAGCCGCTTGGCCCGGTGCGCGAGGTAGTACTCGACGACGCCCTGGGTGTCGTCCAGGACCGGGCCGTGCCCCGGCAGCGCCGTCCGCACACCCTCGTCGACCGCGAGCGAGCGCAGCCGCCGCAGCGAGTCGAGGTAGTCGCCGAGCCGGCCGTCGGGGTGCGCCACGATCGTCGTGCCCCGGCCCAGCACCGTGTCACCCGTGAGGACGGCGTCGTCCGCCGGCAGATGGAAGCAGAGGGAGTCGGCCGTGTGGCCGGGCGTGGAGATCACATGCAGCTCCAGCCCGCCCGTCGTGATGACGTCGCCCACGCCGAGCCCCTCGCCGCCCAGCCGCAGCGCCGGGTCCAGGGCCCGCACCTTGGTGCCCGTCAGCTCCGCGAACCGGGCCGCGCCGCCGGAGTGGTCGGCGTGGCCGTGCGTCAGCAGCGTCAGGGCGACGCGCAGCCCCGCCGCCCCGGCCACCTCGACGACCCTCCGCAGATGGGCCTCGTCCGCCGGACCCGGGTCGACCACGACGGCCAGGTCCGAACCGGGCTCGGCCAGGATCCATGTGTTGGTGCCGTCCAGCGTCATCGCGGACGGGTTGGGCGCGAGCACGCAGGTCGCCCGGGCGGTCGCGGGGCCGCCGATGGCGCCGGGGCGCGGCCGTCCGGGCAGATCGGTCGTGTGCGTCATGCGTCGGCTCCCGAAGATCCAGGGACGATGTGCCCGGTGTCATGTTTGGCGGCGACGTGTTTGGTGAACTCGTCGTGGCCCGGCCAGCTCAGCACGATCTCTTCCCCGACGAGCCGCGCCCGCGCCAGTACGGGCGTGAGATCCCGGTCACCCGAGGCCGCCAGCACCTCGTCGACGGTGCCGTAGGGGCCCAGCGAGCGCAGCGTGGAAATGGTCGGCGGCATCATCATCAGCTCGCCCCGGTCGTAGCCCGCCGCCGCATCGGCGGGGGCGGTCCAGACGACGCGGTCGGCCTCCGTGGAGGCGTTGCGGGTGCGCTGCCCTTCGGGGAGCGCGGCGACGAAGAACCACGTGTCGTAGCGGCGCCGCTCGAACTCCGGGGTGATCCAGCGCGCCCACGCCCCGAGCAGATCGCTGCGCAGGACCAGGCCACGCCGTTCGAGGAACTCGGCGAACGACAACTCACGGCTGACCAGCGCCGCCCGTTCGGCCTCCCAGTCCTCCCCCGTGGTGTCCGCGACGACCGTGTCCGGGGCGGGGCCGGCCAGCAGCACGCCCGCCTCCTCGAAGGTCTCCCGGACGGCGGCGCAGACGATCGCCTGTGCCCCGGCGGCGTCGGTCCCCAGCCGCCGGGCCCACTCCTCGGGGGCCGGACCGGCCCAGGGCACGTCGCGCTCGTCACGCGGGTCGACGGAGCCCCCCGGATACGCGTACGCGCCTCCGGCGAAAGCCATGGAGGCGCGTCGGCGCAGCATGTGAACGGCGAGCCCGCCCTCCCGGGCGCGCAGCAACAGGACGGTGGCGGCACGGCGCGGCGCCACGGGCCGGAGCTCGCCCCGGGTGAGCGCTCTGATCCGGTCCGGCCACTCCGGCGGGTACCACTGGCCGTTCGAAGTCGACATGGCCGGATGCTATGCGCTCACGCCCGGATGTTCGAGAGGGGCGATCAGCCCCGGACCTCGACCCAGTCCCGGACTCGGCTCAGCCCCGGACTCGGCTCAGCCCCGGACCTCGACGAGGAACTCGACCTCGACGGGGGCGTCCAGCGGCAGCACCGCCACGCCCACGGCCGAACGGGCGTGCACGCCCTTCTCGCCCAGGATCTCGCCCAGCAGCTCGCTGGCGCCGTTGAGGACGCCCGGCTGGCCGGTGAAGTCCGGCGCGGAGGCCACGAAGCCGACCACCTTGACCACGCGGACGATCTTGTCCAGGTCGCCGATGACGGACTTCACGGCGGCCAGGCCGTTGAGCGCGCAGCGCGCCGCCAGCTCCTTGGCCTGCTCGGGGCTGACCTCGGCACCGACCTTGCCGGTCACGGGGATGGCCCCGTCGACCATCGGCAGCTGGCCGGCGGTGTGGACGTAGGAGCCGCTGCGCACGGCCGGCTGGTACGTGGCCAGCGGCGGCACGACGTCGGGCAGGGTCAGCCCGAGCTCGGCGATCCGGGCCTCGACCGTGCTCACGCCTTCTCCCGCTTGAGGTAGGCCACGAGCTGCTCGGGGTTGTTCGGCCCCGGCACGACCTGGACCAGCTCCCAGCCGTCCTCGCCCCAGGTGTCCAGAATCTGCTTGGTCGCGTGCACGAGCAGCGGCACGGTGGCGTATTCCCACTTCTTGGTCATGGGCCCGACTGTAATGCCTGATACCGACGGCCTCGTGCGTAGCCCGCGCGGCGACTGGTTAGGCTCCGCATCATGAGCAGGCTCCATGTCGTCAGCGGCAAGGGCGGTACCGGGAAGACCACGGTGGCCGCGGCCCTCGCACTCGCCCTCGCGGCCGAGGGGAAGCGGGCGCTGCTGGTAGAGGTCGAAGGCAGACAGGGCATCGCACAGCTCTTCGAGGCGGAGGCGCTGCCCTACGAGGAACGGAAGATCGCCGTCGCGCCGGGCGGGGGCGAGGTGTACGCGCTCGCCATCGACGCCGAACGGGCGCTCCTGGACTACCTCCAGATGTTCTACAAGCTCGGCAGCGCCGGCCGGGCACTGAAGAAGATCGGCGCGATCGACTTCGCGACGACCATCGCTCCGGGCCTGCGGGACGTCCTGCTCACCGGCAAGGCGTGCGAGGCGGTGCGCCGGAAGGACCGCACGGGCCGGTTCGTCTACGACTACGTGGTCATGGACGCGCCGCCCACCGGGCGGGTCACGCGCTTCCTCAACGTCAACGACGAGGTCGCCGGGCTGGCCCGGATCGGGCCGATCCACAATCAGGCGCAGGCCGTGATGCGCGTCCTCAAGTCCCCGGAGACGGCGGTGCACTTCGTGACACTGCTGGAGGAGATGCCGGTCCAGGAGACCGCGGACGGCATCGCGGAGCTGCGGGCGGCTGGGCTGCCGGTCGGCGGCGTGGTGATCAACATGGTGCGGCCCGAGATCCTCGACGAGGCGGCCGTGGAGGCCGCCGCCAACGGCAGGCGCCCGGAGGTCGCACGCGCCCTCGCGCACGCCTTGGAGCGCACGGGCTCCGGTGGCGCACGGCGCGCGGGGCTCGCCGAACCGCTCGTCGACCCGCTGTTGCGGCAGGCGCGCGAGCACACCGAGCGGCTGGCCCTCGAGCACCGGGGGCGTGCGGACGTGGCGCGGCTGGGCCTGCCCACGTACGAACTCGAGCTGCTCGGCGACGGGGTGGACCTGGCGGGGCTGTACCGCATGGCGCGCGAGCTGAGGAAGCAGTTCGCGCGGGGAGAGGCGAGCGAGCGACAGGGAGTCAGCGGGTGAGTGTGGAACCGGCGGCGGAGCCGCTCGGCATAGACCCGATCCTGGACGACCCGCGCACCCGCATCGTGGTGTGCTGCGGCTCCGGGGGCGTCGGCAAGACCACGACCGCGGCGGCCCTGGGCCTGCGCGCGGCCGAGCGCGGCCGGAGGGTCGTCGTCCTCACCATCGACCCGGCCCGCCGGCTGGCGCAGTCGATGGGGATCGACGCGCTCGACAACGTCCCCCGCCGGGTGGCCGGGATCGACGGCTCCGCCGGCGGTGAACTGCACGCCATGATGCTCGACATGAAGCGGACCTTCGACGAGATAGTCGAGGCGCACGCCGACGGGGAGCGCGCGCGGGCGATCCTGGAGAACCCCTTCTACCAGTCCCTGTCGGCCGGTTTCGCGGGCACGCAGGAGTACATGGCCATGGAGAAGCTCGGCCAGCTCCGCGCCCGGGACGAGTGGGACCTCATCGTCGTCGACACCCCGCCGAGCCGTTCGGCGCTGGACTTCCTGGACGCGCCGGGCCGGCTGGGCTCGTTCCTGGACGGCAAGTTCATCAAGGTGCTGATGGCACCGGCGAAGATCGGCGGCCGGGCCGGGATGAAGTTCCTGGGCGTGGGCATGTCGGTGATGAGCGGACCCCTGAACAAACTGATGGGTGCCCAACTCCTGCGGGACGTACAGACCTTCGTCGCCGCGATGGACACCATGTTCGGCGGATTCCGTACCCGTGCCGATGCCACCTACCGGCTGCTCCAGGCTCCGGGTACGGCCTTCCTGGTCGTCGCCGCGCCCGAACGGGACGCGCTGCGGGAGGCCGCCTACTTCGTCGAGCGGCTGGCGGCGGAGCGGATGCCGCTGGCCGGGCTGGTGCTGAACCGGGTGCACGGCAGCGGTGCGGCGGGGCTCTCGGCGGAGCGCGCCCTCGCCGCGGCGGAGGCCCTCGCGAACGGAACGGCGGACGGGACGACGGGCGGGACGACGGCCGGAGCGGCGGACGCCACCGGCGGCCAGGCGGGAGGACCCTCGGGAGGGGCTCCGGAATACGCAGAAAATCTTGACGGCGACGGCATTGTGGATCGTGGCAGCGGGCAGGCTGGCTCACGTAACGCCGGCGACCCTGGCACCCTCACTCCCACGGACACGTCCTCTCCCGAGAGCGGCTTCCCCCAGCCCGCCGCGTCCGCAGGAGCGACCGCCTCGGTGGCCGCCTCAGCGCCGACGACCTCCGCGTCGGAGGCGCGACCCGCTGGGGAAGCCGACCCCGCCGCGGATGCCGACGCGGCCACGGCTTCCTCCACGGATCCGGATGCCTCTACGGGCACGGGTTCCGTCATGTCGTCCATGTCGTCGGCGTCGTCCGTGGCATCCCCGGCGCGGATCGCCGCCGGGCTGCTGCGGCTGCACGCCGAGCGGATGCAGGTGCTCGCGCGCGAGCGGCGTACCCGCGACCGCTTCACCGCGCTGCACCCGGAGGTCCCGGTGGCGGAGGTCGCCGCGCTGCCCGGCGATGTGCACGACCTGGCGGGGCTACGGGCGATCGGCGACCGCCTCGCGAACCAGACGGACGATCAGACGAGCGATCAGACGGACGGCGGCGCGGAGGATGCCGGTGCCGTGGAGAACGCCGAGGGCGTCGAGGGCGCCGAAGAGGGCGCGTCCGTATCGCGCTGAGGCAGCAGCTGAGGCAGTAGCCGAGGCAATGCAAACGCGGGGGCGCGGGCGCGTCGAAGGCCGTACCGCACACGGGCGGCCGCGCCCACCCGGGCGTCGTACCGCCACCGTCGTACGCGGTGGGCATGGGGGCACCCGCCAGGCATCCTGGCCGGCCCGTGGGCTGCTGGCCTACCGGCTACCGGCCTACAGCGGTGCGTCCGCCCGCCGCCCGCTAGCCGACAGCCGCGTACTCGTCGTACTCCGGCTCGCCCAGCGGCAGGATGCCGGCGCCCCGCTCGTACTCCGTGCGAGCGGTCTCCAGGAGCCTGCGCCACGACGTGACCGTGGGGCGGCGCCGCAGCAGGGCCCGCCGCTCGCGCTCCGTCATGCCTCCCCAGACGCCGAACTCGACGCGGTTGTCCAGCGCGTCGGCCAGGCACTCGGTGCGCACCGGGCAGCCGGTGCAGACCGCCTTCGCCCTGTTCTGCGCTGCGCCCTGAACGAATAGTTCATCCGGATCGGTCGTGCGGCAGGCGGCCTGCGCACTCCAGTCGGTTACCCAGCCCATGCTGGCGCCGTCCTCTCCCGAATCGAGGCTCCCCCACGGCGGCAGCGGCATATTCACCGTTGCCAGTTGAGGACGTTACGGAAGGCGGACAGGGGGCAACACCCCCTTCGGGCCCAATCTTGAATGGCCCGAACGGACTATGCGTATGCGGCAGATCACCCAACGGAGTGACCCGACGACATCACGGACCATTCCCTCCATAGAGGGGCGATCCACCCACCCCTCGACGGACAACGAGGGACGTAGGCGGCAATACAGACACCTCTCATCACTCACAAGAGTGAGAGTGCAGGTGATGCGGGGGAGCATCGCCGTGACTGGCGTGAAACAGCGTAGGCGAACACACCTGCGTCTGTCCGCCGAATGAGAACGTAGGCTTCCCCCCATGGCTATGAAGCGCTCGGACGAGGGCCCCTCCAGGGCCCGACAGGCCGCGAAGTTCCTCAGTGTCAGCGTCCTTTCGGGAGTGGTGCTGGCAGGTCTGGCCCTACCGGGCATCGGCGCTTTCGGCCTGGTGGCCAAGGGCACGGTCGAGGGGTTCGACGAGATCCCCGCCAACCTCAAGACGCCGCCGCTCAGCCAGCGCACCACCATCCTCGACGCCGAGGGCGGCGAGATAGCCAAGGTCTACTCCCGCGACCGCACGGTGGTGCCGCTGAACGACATCTCGCCCTACATGCGCCAGGCGCTCGTCGACATCGAGGACGCGCGCTACTACCAGCACGGCGCGATCGACCTCAAGGGCGTGCTCCGGGCGGCCAACAAGAACGCCCAGTCCGGCGGCGTCTCCGAGGGTGCCTCGACCCTCACCCAGCAGTACGTCAAGAACGTCTTCGTCGAGGAGGCGGGCGACGACCCCGAGAAGGTCGCCGTGGCCACGCAGCAGACGATCGGCCGCAAGGTCAAGGAGCTGAAGTTCGCCATCCAGGTCGAGAAGGAACTCGGCAAGGACCGCATCCTCAACAACTATCTGAACATCACTTTCTTCGGTCAGCAGGCCTACGGGGTCGAGGCCGCCTCCCAGCGCTACTTCAGCAAGCACGCCAAGGACCTCACCCTGGGCGAGTCCGCGCTGCTGGCCGGCGTCGTCCAGTCGCCCAGCCGCTACGACCCGGTCTACGCCCCCAAGGAGGCGACCAAGCGGCGGAACACCGTGCTGGCGCGCATGGCCGAGCTGAAGCACATCACCCCGGCCCAGGCGGCCGCCGAGCAGGCCAAGCCGCTCGAACTGAAGGTCAGCCGGCCCAAGAGCGGCTGCATCACCGCCGTCAACGGCGCGGGCTTCTTCTGCGACTACGTCCGCGAGACCTTCCTCAACGACCCGGTCTTCGGCAAGACGAAGGAGGCCCGGGCCAAGCGCTGGAACGAGGGCGGTCTGGTCATCCGCACCACCCTCGACCCGCAGACGCAGAAGTCCGTGCAGAAGTCGATCACCGATCACGTCTACCAGAGCGACTCGGTGGCCACCGCCGTGTCGATCGTCCAGCCCGGCACGGGCAAGATCCTCGGCATGGGCCAGTCGCGTCCTTACGGCTTCGGCGACCACATGACGCAGATCAACCTCTCCGCCGACAAGGCCATGGGCGGCTCGAACTACGGCTTCCAGGTCGGCTCGACGTTCAAGCCGATCCTCGCGGCGGCCGCGCTCGAGCAGGGCGTGTCGCCGTACAAGACGTACTCCTCGCCGTTCCGGATGCCGTATCCGGACGAGGTGGAGACGTGCGGCAAGACGTGGAAGAACAGCGGCGGCGAGATGGTCCAGAACGAGAACCGCAGCGAGGTCGGCCCGTACGGGATGAAGGAGGCGACCGCTAAATCGGTCAACACCTACTTCATCCAGATGATCGAGGACACCGGCGTCTGCCCGGTGATCAAGATGGCGGACAAGCTGGGCATCAAGCCCGCCGGCGGCGGCAAGTTCGAGCAGGTGCCGTCGATCGCGCTCGGCACCGAGGGCCTCTCCCCCCTCACCATGGCCTCCGCCTACGCGACGTTCGCCAACCACGGCACGTACTGCACCCCCGTCATCGTCGAGTCGGCCACCGGCCCCGACGGCAAGAACCTGCGGGTCCCCAAGACGAAGTGCTCGCGGGCGATGTCCGAGCAGACCGCCGACACCGTCAACACCCTGCTCCAGGGAGTGGTCGAGGACGGCACCGGCAAGGAGGCCGGCCTCAGCGGCCGGGACAGCGCGGGCAAGACGGGTACGACGGACGAGCGCCGGGCGGCCTGGTTCGTCGGCTACACCCCGAACATGGCCGGCGCCGTGTGGGTCGGCGGCCCCGGCGCCAAGGGCGTCGAGATGGAGAACATCACCATCGGCGGCGTCTACCACGACAAGGTCTACGGCGCCGACACCCCCGGCCCCATCTGGCGCGACGCCATGACGGGCGCGCTCGAGGGCAAGGACGCGCCGACCTTCGGCACCGTCCCGATGCCGGGCACCGACAAGGGCACCGGCACCGGCACCGGCTCCGGCGGTGACGACAAGCGCGGCAACGGCCACGGCGGCCGCAAGCCGGGCACGAACGGCAAGCCCGGTGGCGGGAAGCCGGGCGCGGGCGGCAAGCCCGGCACCGAGCCGGGTGCCCAGCCGGGCGGTCAGCCCGGCGACACCACCGGCGGCGGCAAGCCGGACACGCCGACGGCACCCGGTGGGGTGGTCCAGGGCGTGATCGGCGGCCCGGGGGACGAGCAGCAGCGGTAGAGAGAGCTGTAGAGAGCTAGAGAGACGGACGCGACAAGGGGGCGCCCCGACCGTGACGGTCGGGGCGCCCCCTTGTACGTACGCGGCCCGGATCAGCCGACGAGCAGGCTCTTCACCGCGGCGGCCACGCGGCCGCCCTCGGCGCGGTCCCCCACCTTCGGCTTCACGATCTTCATCACGGCGCCCATGGCCTTCGGCCCCTCGGCGCCGGCCGCCTTCGCCTCGGCCACGGCGTCCGCGACGATCGCGGTGAGCTCCTCGTCCGACAGCTGCTGCGGCAGGTAGCCGGCGAGCACCTCGCCCTCGGCGCGCTCACGCTCGGCGGAGTCGGCCCGTCCGCCCTTGTCGAAGGCCTCGGCGGCCTCGCGGCGCTTCTTCGCCTCGCGCACGATGACCTTCAGCACCTCGTCGTCGGAGAGCTCACGGGCCACCTTGCCGGAGGTCTCCTCGTAGGCGACGGCGGACAGGGTGAGACGGAGCGTGGAGGCGGTCAGCTCGTCGCGCGCCTTGATGGCGGCCGTGAGGTCGTCGTGGAGCTTGGACTTCAGCGTGGTCATGCCGCAATCTTCGCATCCCACCCGCTCAGGCGCCCCGCATTAACCGCCGGACGGCCTCCGGCTCGGACGACACGCCACCACCGGACCGACCGGACCGACCGACTGTGCGACGTTAACTCCCTTTTGAGTTCTCTCATGAACTCCCTTATGGCCCCCTTATAGGCCCCCTTATGAACTCCCACGAACTCCCATGAACTCCCTTGCCCGCCCGGGACCGTGGCGGGCACACCCCCGGCCGTCTGCGACGATGGACGACATGCGTGCGCGATACGGAGTACCCCTGGGAATCACGGCGATCGGCGCGGCGGGCCTCGCCTACGCCGCCGGCTTCGAAGTCCGTTCCTTCCGGCTGCGACGGGTCACCGTCCCCGTCCTGCCGCAGGGCATGCGGCCGCTGCGGGTGCTCCAGGTGTCCGACATCCACATGGTCGGCGGCCAGCGCAAGAAGCAGCGCTGGCTCCAGTCGCTCGCCGGGCTGCGCCCCGACTTCGTGATCAACACCGGGGACAACCTCTCCGACCCGCAGGGCGTGCCCGAGACCCTCGACGCGCTCGGCCCGCTGATGAGCTTCCCCGGCGCGTACGTCTTCGGCTCCAACGACTACTACGGCCCGAAGCTGCGCAACCCCGCCCGCTACCTCCTCGAGCGGACCACCGGGCGGCACGGCCTCAACGGCAACGCCCCGGTCGTCGGCGCGATCCACAACCCCTGGGAGGAGCTGCGCGACGCCTTCGACGCGGCGGGCTGGCTCAACCTCACCAACACCCGGGGCTCCCTCAAGATCGACGGGATGGAGATCGCCCTCACCGGCCTCGACGACCCGCACATCAAGCGCGACCGCTACGACCGGGTGGCCGGCGGCCCGGAGGAGGGCGCCGACTTCTCGATGGGCGTCGTCCACGCCCCGTACCTGCGCGTCCTGGACGCCTTCACGGCCGACCGCTACCCGCTGATCCTCGCCGGGCACACCCACGGCGGCCAGCTGTGCATCCCCTTCTACGGCGCGCTGGTCACCAACTGCGACATCGACCCCGAGCGGGTGAAGGGCCTGTCCACCCACCGCGCGGGCGGCCACCAGTCGTACCTCCACGTCTCCGCGGGCTGCGGCACCAACCGCTACACCCCGGTCCGCTTCGCCTGCCCGCCCGAGGCCACGCTGCTCACCCTCGTCCCCCGCGACTGACCGGGGGGCGTTCCGGGCCCACACGTACGGTGGGGGGATGACCGACCCGACATCCCCCACCACCGCGCGGACCGGCCTGCCCGATACGGAGGCCGTTCCGGCGTCCGCGGCGGCCCCGGCGGACCGCCGCCCCGTCGCGGCGGCCTTCCGCGCGCTCACCGCCCTGGCGGCACTCACCGGCATCGCCCTGGACACGATCGAGTCCGACGACCTCAGCCGGCTCTTCAGCTACTTCACGATCCAGTCCAACATCCTGCTGGCGATCGTCTGCGCCTGGTCCGCCCACCGCGCCTGGACCGGACGCCCGGCCCTCTCCCCGCGGATCACGGGCGGCGCGCTGCTCTACATCTCCATCACGGGTCTCGTCTTCCACTTCGTGCTGTCGAACGACTCCAGCGGCTTCGCCATGACCAGCGAGCGCACGCCCCTGGAATCGATCGCCAACCACCTCCTCCACACCGCGACCCCCCTCGCGGCCGCCCTCGACTGGCTCGTCCTCACCGCCCCCGGCGGCTTCCTCCTCCGCCACGCCGGCCAGTGGCTGGTCTACCCCTTCCTCTACCTCCCCTTCGCCCTGATCCGCGGCGCCCTCCTCGACCCGGGCACGGACGGCCGCTACCCGTACCCCTTCCTGGACGTCGATCTCCACGGCTACACCGGCATCCTCGGCAACACCGTCGTCTTCGGTCTGGCCTTCTACGGCCTGGCCCTCGCCCTCGTCCTCCTCGACCGCGTACGCCCCCACGTGCGGGTCCTCGGGAACCGGATTTCACCTACAGGCTCCAGTCGGCTAAAGTAGTCCTCGTTGCTCCGGAGCCCGGGAAAAACGGGAAACGGTCGCACATCGGGGTGTAGCGCAGCTTGGCAGCGCGCTTCGTTCGGGACGAAGAGGTCGTGGGTTCAAATCCCGCCACCCCGACAGGTGAATAACCAGCTCAGGCCCGGTCTTCTCGCAGAGAAGACCGGGCCTGAGTCGTTTGCTGGAACGCCGCAAGGACTGCGAGGAGCAGACGAGGAGCAAACGAGGAGTGGATCTTGGAAAGCGGAATCCCCGGGATCCCGCTACCGGCGACCCCTCAGCAGCGCATCGAGGGCCCGGACAGGTGACGTAGGACACATCGCCCGCCGCATCTCCAGCGCCGCTTCCCAGATCCCGGTGAGCCCCACCATCAGCTCCCGTCGCATCGCCGGATCGATGTGGTCGTACCGAGCCTGTACCGAACCGTCCAGGTGACCGAGACGCTCGTCCATCAACTTCGGAGGCGTCCGGAGAAGCCTCATGATCTTCTTGTTGGTGTGCCGGAGCCCATGCGGGGTCAGCCCCTTCGCGATCGGCACCCAGCACGCCTCAGCCCGGTCGGAGGTGTTCCTCCCCCGCGCCGGCACCCCCGGCCACGGCTCCGCCAGCAGCGGCACCGGACGCGCCTCCTGCGGGGCCTTCTTCGGATACCAGCCGGTGACAGCCGGCTGAAACAGCCAGGTGGCGAACCCCGACCTCCGCCAGTGAGCCGCGTGATCCGCAGGCACGCCAGCGCGGACGTAGCCGAGCTCCGCGATGGCTGCCTGGACTCTGAGCCGCGTCTCCTCCTTCACGGCTCCGGGACGGTTCAGCACGTTCGACACCGTGCCGGTGGAGACGTCGGCGCGACGAGCGACGTCGACCAGCTTCACGCCGCATCGGCGGGACGCGCCGTTGGGCGCCCCGTAGCCGCGGAAGATGTAGGTGCGTCCGTGGCACTCGCAGGGCTTCGGGTCCGTGCGAATGATGTGGTCGTTCACCAAGGACGACAGGAACCGCGGATTATCGATGGTTCGGTACGAGTCATCCTTGGGCGGGCAGCGGTCCAGCTCTCCCGTGTCCAGCTCGTACAACTGCCATTCAATCCGGACGCTGTTCGTCCGCCAGTATTCCTTCTCCAGGCCGACGAGCTCGCCCCACCGCACTCCCGTGTAGCCCTTGGTGACCGTCCCGACGAACTCGTCATCCCGACCGGACAGGATGGATGCTCGTTCGCCGATGAGCAGAATGCCGAGGGCGTCGGTCGTCACCTTCTCTGGAGCACGATCACGCGACCGCCCCGCACGCCTGCCACGACCGCGGCGTCGCGCGGCCGGGTTGGATCCGATGAGCTCTTCATCGACGGCGTCGCCAAGGATGAGGTGCAGCGTCCCACGCCACGTCTTCACGCTGCTGGCCGCGTACAGCGACCGCTCTTTCCGCGCCCATGCCTCGACGTTCTGTCGGCTGATCTCGTCGAACGTCTTGTCCCCGAACTCAGGAAGAAGGTGTTCCTCGATGTGCCGCCTGTAGTTCTGCATCGTCGACGGGGCGAGGTCCTGCTCGCTGTACCACTGGTTCACGTACTCGCCGAAGGTCAATGGTGCAGTCTCAGCAACCGTGGACACCTCGACTGCGGGCTGAGTCGGCGGCGGAGCCGCGATGGCAGCGACAGCGTCCTGCTCCCTGACGCGGGCCTCCATGTCGTTCGCGGCTTTCTCAGCCTCGCGCTTCGTCCTGAAGCGGATTGTTCGACCATTTCCGTTCTGCACGGTGGCCAGATCACCAGAGCCGGTCCTGTATCGGCCGCGGTAATAGCCCCTCTTCGCCTTCTCCGCATACCCCACTGCAGTTGCCCCCCTTCTTACGCAGCGGCTTGCGCGGAGCGAGAGCGGTTGGCCCTACGCGGGGGCTTGGACCGGAGCTGGACTTTGGGCACCGTCTCGTCCTGACGGACGGGGAGCGTGGCCGACACCTGCGGCAGCCCTTCGAGCCCCCGGAGCGGACGCTCTTCGAAGGCGGCGACCAGCTCGACAAAGTGCGCCGCCGTAAACCGGTACGACCCGCCCACGCGCGTGAACGGGATCCGGCGACGCCTGGCCTGCTCCTTGACCCACCACTCGGAGCAGCCGAGAGCCTCGGCGATCTCCGCAGGGCGGTAGAGGTGAGGCAACGCCACAGCCTCAGTGCTCCGAGCGCCTTCAACCGCGCTCAGGGCACCCCGGGGCAGCGGGCGTTGGGGGTTGTAGGGCATCCTGGTGGGACCTCCTGCTTCCTGGAAGGGATGGGGAGGCCGGGGCAGCGGGCGTCTTTGACCGGAGGGCCGCTGCCCCGGACACTTCAAACGCGCTGGGCACGCCGCCATTTGCGGTACTCCTGGCGGACGTACTCGCGGCAGTCGTCGTCGGTGATGAGCTCCGATCCTCGGAGGCTCAGCCCGTTGTATTCCACGTCGAACGACACGAGCTGCCGTGCGACGAGGGCGGCGGCTTCGACCACGTCAGCGGCGACCTCGGGCACGTACATGGCCGCCTCCTTGATCGCGATGCGGTCGAAGAGGGCGGCCTTGCGGACCCAGAAGGCACGGCTTCGCATGACCTTGCCAGGGCCGTCGGCGCCCTGCTTCGCCACCCAGCAGATCTCCTGGATGATGCTCGGGGCGTCTACGTATGCGGCGGCGTCGACGCTGCGGGCGTGGTTCGTCATTGCTTCTCCTCGATGCTTTGGCGGTGGCGGGACTCGAACAGAGCGAGGGAAGCGTCAGTCGACGAACGCGGCCTGCCGGTCGCACTCGCCGGCCGTCTTCAAGAGCAGCGAGCGGAGGTCGCTGCCCACGAGGACGGCGAGGCGCTCCTCGATCGCCTCCCACGAGACGGGATCGATGGCCATGAGCGCGGCGACGGCCGCGGGGCCCTTGCCTTCTTCGATGGCGGTGAGCGCGTCCCTGAGCTCGCCGGAGGCCATCAGGGAGATGTGCTGGCGCGTGGACGTGGTCTGTCCGGACATGGGAGGGGTCCCTTCGGGGCGGGAGTCGGAGAGGACGGACGTGCGTTGGCGCTCGTGATCCGGCATTCGGGCCGGATCAGTTGTTGAGGCTCGGGATGGCCCCGGCGATGGCGGACATGACCGCGTCGACGGGCTGGGACGCTCCGGTCTTGCTGAGGTAGTAGCCGAAGAGCACGGCGACGAGCGCGGCTCCGATACCGACCGACTTCGAGCGGATGAGCATGGCCAGGAGGAGCCCGAAGAGGGCAAGCGCGGAGATCGAGAAGGACATGAGGGTCTCCTTCGGAGAGGTCAGCGGTTGCCGTCGCGGTGGAGGTGGACGACCGCGTTGTAGAGGCGGCGGCCGAGGCGGAGACGCATCCCGTGTCCCTCGCAGCGGCGGCACTCACGGCCGCGTACGATCCGGCCCTTCCGGCCCTGCCAGACGGCGAAGCCCCAGCCGTCGCACTTGCGGCAGGCCCCGAACGGGCTCACGGCGCAGAGAACGGCGTAGCAGAGGGTGACGAATATCAGTCCGGGCATAGCGTTGAGCAGGGAATGCACGAGAACCCCTCTCAGGGCAGCGTCAGGGAGATGCCGACGAAGCGGCGCTAGGCGCTAGCAGGCAGGTCAGATGGGCTTTGGCCTGCTAGCGGGGGTGCTAGGCCTAGCGGGGCGTCCCGCTAGGCCTAGCTGCGATGGGAGCTATGCGGCGGCGGAAGGCTCGTCACGTTCCGCGATCGCTCTGAGGACGTCGTCGCGTTTGATGCCGCGCCGGTTGGCGCCCTTGCCGTCCTCGGTCTTGCCCCACATCTGCGTGGTGCGGATGCCGTACGGCTTCAGTGCGGACGTCAGTTGTTCGGGGGCCCAGCCGGCGTACGCGTCCGGCCGGAGCTCCGCCAGCCGGGCGACAACGGTCTCGCTCCAGGCTTTCGGCTCGGCGGCTGGGATGACGGTGGCGACATCCCGCAGAAGATCGAACGACTGCGTCTCGGTATCCGGCTCTTCTCCGAGGGCGTGTCCCGAGAGGGTGCCGGCCGCCTTCCGCAGCTTGTAGGCCCGGAGCGAGATCACGTCGGCTGTGGGGGCGTCAATGTACGTGGCGACGACGATGCGGGCATCGGCGCCTTCGCCGACGAAGTAGTGGATGCCCTTGTCGCGCCAGGCGAACATGGTCGCCCGCACCCCGCGTTTGTACGCGGACGTGCCAAGGACCATGTCGTTCTCCGTCTGCCCCATGACCTTGAGGCACCAGCGGTTGGACGCGTTCGCGCTGATACCGGTCGGCAGGGACTTGGCGTCCGGACGCTGCGTGGCGAGCAGCAGCGTGATTCCGAGGGCAGGTCCGCGCTTCGTCAGGTCGGTGCAGATCTCTTCGAACTCTTTGCCGTGCTCGGGGTGCTCGAACCAGACCTGGCACTCGTCCGCACCGACGACGATCGGGTGCAGGCCAAGGTTCTTCTTGTCGGCCAGTTCGCTGGTGACCTTGGACTCCGGGCATATGTCCCGGGGCAGGTTGCGGACGACCTTGGCCCGGCGGCGCAGCTCTGCCCGCAGGGCGCGGAGGTCGCGCAGGGCGTACTGGATGTCCTCCTCGTCGTCGCCGGCCCGGTAGCTGTGTGCCACCCGCTCCAGCGGGCCGAGGTCGCCGGTGCCCTTGAGGTCGTAGACGTGCAGTTCTGCGCGCGCGTCCAGGGCCGCGGTCAGCAGGAGCAGGCGGAGTAGAAACGTCTTGCCCATGCGCGGGATGGCGCCGATGATCCCCGAGATGTACATCAGGGTCACGTGCACCCAGCGGCCGCGCTGATCGGTGCCGTACGGTGCCGGCTTGAACAGGTCGACGGACCCGTCCTTGAACAGCGGCCAAGCAGGCTTCTTGGACTTCGACATGTCGTGATCGCCGACCCACAGCACCAGCCGTCCGGTGTGCTCGTCCGGCACCGCCTCCGGCCAGACGCACCCCAGTGGCCGCCGCAGTCCGGAGGCGAGCTTGTCCCGCTTGTCGATCACATCCGTGACGGTCACGCCGTACGGAAGATCCCCCTCGGCCCGCCAGCCGGCGCCGTCTCGCGTGATGGGCGCCGTGAACGTGAAACCCGGCCCACCTTTGCTCTGCGCCTGGCTGATGGCGGCGATGCCCAGTGCGCCGAGGGCGCGCAGGACGATGTCACTGGTGAGCCGTTGCGCCTTCGGGATCTCGACAGCCCGGTGAATGACCGGAGCGTCGGCCGGCTGGCCCAGCCAGCCCAGACCCAGGGCGACCGTGAACCCGGCCAACGTGAGGAACCACGTCGACGCGAGGACGTACAAGCTCAGAGCCGAAGCAAGCCCTCCGACCAGAGCCACGACACCGACAGCCGAACGCCACCGGACACGACGATCTCGCTGCCGGGACAACTTCAGGTACTCGCCCACATCCTCATGGGCCGCAGCGGCCCGCCGGAAAGGCTCGCCTTCGGCATCGACGGCCCACCGCAGTGTTCCGCCGACGACACGGGCGGCGCCCTGCGGCGCTTGGAGTGTGAGACGGAGGGCGTACCAGGGTGTTCGAACGGCGTGATACGCGGCAACATGCCACGCGTAGACAGCAACGCCCTTGCCGGCAGCTCGCAGTTCTTGACGGGACTTCGCCCACGCCGGGAGTACCGGTCGGCGCTTCGCTCTCTGTGCCCGGTCTCTCAGACCGGGTTCCGGCGGTCCGCCGGGTTGGTCAACCAGGGTGATTTCGTCCGCGGGTTCCGCCGGACTCAACGACACCTCCTTCGGATTAGCGGGTGTTCGGGGCCGTTCCGCCACACGCGGCGGGGTCAGGCCCGCGAGAGCCGTCTTCTGCTGGCCGAAGGCCGACTCAGACGCGGAAGCGTCGCGGCCCGGTGAGGCGGAACCACCACTGGTACGCGGTCATCACCGCTCCATACCCGCCGAACCCGGCCAGAAAGCTGAGCAGCCAACTGGCCCCGAGGTCACGGGCCGAGTGGCAACCGATGTACGCGGCGAACAGGGCGAGCCCGAGGGCGATGAGGGCCACGGCCTGGCGCCCCGTCGTCATCGGCGCGGTGTGCCGAGCGACGAGCTCAAGCCCGCCGGGCTCGGTGAAGCGGCGCATGCCGCCGTATCCGTGAATCATGACGAGCTTCTCGCGGCCGCGGCCGACGACCCCGGCCACGGTTCCAAGGGCCTTGTCGTCACAGGCTCGGACGACGTCGCCGATGGCGAGTTTCATGTTCCCCCCTCTGGGATCGAGGCATGAGCGGCAGCGGGCACCCGCTGCCGAGTGAGGTTCGGCAAGACCTCTCGTTCATGGACGAGTGGTCGTCACCTCCGACGTCGCTGCCCACCGGGCCGGCGACGCCGGAGATCAAAAGCACTCGTTCTCAAGGCGCTCTCTTCAGTTCTCAAGGAACCGACGCTTCCTTCGTGCTCCTCGCGGAGCTCTCCGGGCGCCAGAACTCCTAAAGAGGTCTTGTCTTCAAGTCCTCTTTAGGAGTTGCGAAGACTATGGCGGGCGCCACACCAACTCGTCAAGTCCTCTTTAGGAGTCGTATGCTGAGGGCCGTCGGGCAACAGGACGGTGAGCACCATGGCTAAGGCGTACGAGCGGATCGCCGACGACATCCGGGAACAGATCCGCGCAGGTCAGCTTCCCCCTGGCGAACGTCTCCCCGCAGAGACGTCCCTCGCCGACCAGTACGGCCGCAGCGTCCCGACCATCCGAGAGGCCCTACGCCTCCTGCGGGACGAGGGGCTCATCGAGAAGCAGCACGGCCGCGGCACGTTCGTCCGCCAGGCCCGTACCGCGGTGCTGCGCACGAACCTGCGGCACCAGTGGGAGAAGGACCGTGCACGCGAGCCGGAGCAACGGCGCGCCGCGACCGGTGCCACCGAACACGACACCGGCCTGACGGTGAACGACCTCGTCTTCCACGCCGCGTACCAGGAGACCAAGGCGTCCAAGGACATCGCGGAAGCCTTCGGGGTACCGGAAGGTACGGCAATGGTCGAGCGCACCTACCGGACGCGATACGCCGCCGAGCGCGCCCCGTTCGCCCTGGTGACCTCCTACCTCGTCCGCGACATGGTCGCGGAGAACCCGGCGCTCCTGGACGCTGCCAATGAGCCGTGGCCAGGGGGCACGCAGAACCAGCTCTTCACCCTCGGGATCGAGCTGGACCGGATCGAGGAGCGGGTCACGGCCCGCCCGCCGACGCCGGAGGAAGCGGAGGAGCTGGAGCTGCCGCACGGCACTGCGTTGATCCTCTTGCGGAAGACCTCGTACGACACCAATGGCCGCGTTGTGGAGCTCTCCGACATCGCCCTGCCCGGCGATCGCACGGAAATGACCTTCACCACTTCCCTGGAAAGGTGGTGAGTGCCGTGCAGCGGCGCATCATCATCGTCACCGCAGTGCACGGACCGTCCGCTCACCACCTGCCCGATGCCTATCGGTCGCTCTGCGCGCAGAAACTCCCTGATGGCTGGGAGTGGCACTGGGTGATCCAGGAAGACGGGAAAAGCGAGGACGTGGCACCGCACGTCCCCGACGACGAGCGGGTGACGTTCCTGCAGGGCCGGCCCGGTGGCCCCGGTGTCGCCAGGACCATGGCGCTCGCTCACGCAGACGGCCAGTACGTGAAGATCCTGGACGCCGATGACCAGCTCCCCGAGGGCGCCCTTGCCCGGGACCTCGCGGTTCTGGAGCAGGACAGCAGCCTCGGGTGGACCACTTCCCGGGTTCTTGACCTGATGCCGGACGGCTCGCTCGTCGGCTTCGACCAGGACCCGGAGGACGGCCCCGTCGAGCGCGGAGCCGTCCTCGAACACTGGCGGGCGCACAGCTACCGCGCTCAGGTCCACCCGGCGACCCTCTTCGTCCGCCGCGACCTGCTGCTCGCCCTGGGCGGCTGGATGGCGCTCCCCGCGTCGGAGGACACGGGACTCCTGCTCGCCCTCGACGCAGTCAGCCGCGGGTACTTCACCCGCGAGGTGGGTCTCCTCTACCGCAAGTGGCCCGGACAGGCGACCGGGCAGGCGGCTCACACGGACTCGGCCGAGCGCGACGCGCGCATGGCCGTCGTCGAAGCCCGGGCCCAGGCCCTGGCCGACTCCGGCTGGCGGTACCCGGCTACGAGCTGACGGGCACTTCGTAGACGATCGCGCAGCGGGCGGCGGACACGACGATGTCCGCCGTCTCGACCGGACGCCCGTCGTCGCTGTAGTACGTCCGTTCAATGCGCATGACCAGCGCGCCTCGCTGTACGCCGAGGAGGTTCGCCTCCTCGGCGGTCGCATGTCCGGGCTCGGGCTGCTCCACCGCGTGAGTCACGGTGATGCCAATCTCGGCCATGCGGCCCACAACGCCCTTGCCCGCGTGAGGTCCACCCTCGGGGAGCACCACCAGCGTGCCGCTCGTGAGAGCGTAGGGCTCCCAACTGGTTGAGATCTGCACCGGCTTACCGTCAGCCAAGAACTCGTACGCGGTCCGTACGCACAGATCCCCTTCTGAAATGCCAAGGCGCGCGGCGATGGGGCCCGGAGCGGGGACCTTCGCCTCGGTACTGCTCTCCCACGTCCCACGCTTGCCGAGCGCGGACATGTCCGCGCGGAACGGCGGCTCCCCGCGGTCCTCGCGCGCCTGAGAGCGGACCACGCGCAGGCGTTCACGCGGCTCCGCCACATACGTCCCGGAGCCGGCGCGCCCCTCCAGGATCCCCTGAGAGATCAAGAGTTCCTGCGCCCGGCGGACCACGTTCTCGCCCACGCCACCACTCTCCCGAGCGAGTTGCGTACGCGACGGCAGCCGATCACCCGGTCGCCATTCCTGGCTGACGATGCGCTGTCTCAGCAGGTCAGCGACGCGGAGGTAGGGCGGCTGCTCAGGCATATGGAAAATCTAGTCCACTAGCCTCTATCCTAGTTAACTAGCTTTACGCGCTGTGATCCCGTGGCGACGGAGGACGCCTTGTGCCCACACGCAATGCCCGAACCGAGCGCATGGCGGCTCGCCTCTCAGCCGCAGGGTTCACCCCGCGCGTGACGTACCGAAACGACCACGCCCACATCGAGACAGAGGTCCCGAGCCCGGTCTCCGCCGAGTCGTGGCGGGAGCTTCTCGCGGTGATGGAGACCGCTGACTGGTTCGGGCTGGTCGTGAAGGAGAGCGGCAGCACCGCTTGGGCCGCCATCAACAGAGAAACCCCCGCGACAGAGCACTGTCCGGGGGCGTGGCCATCAGCTTTAGGGAGCTGACGAGCATGGTCGAGACTATCCGCCGCGTCATGGCTTGGGCCAGACGGCAATTCGTTCCCCCGCCCGGGCGTCATCGCCGAGGCGCACCGTTACAGAGCCCCGTCGAGATGCCTGCGGCCGCGCCCGCGGCGTCCACTTGGCGCCTCCCCCGCCAGAACGCGCACGACCCCGAGGTACTCCGCGCCGAGGAGAACGCCCTCGTCCGCCCGTACGTACTGACCGACGAGGAACGAGTCGTCCAATGGCGCCAGTTGGCGCAACGGCGAGAGGCCTCCTGCCCGCACCTGATCGTTAGGGAGGCCCACTGATGGCCAACTCGTTCGTGAAAATCGCTGACGATCTGCGGAAGCTGATCGAGGCCGGTGAGTTCCAGCAGGGCCAGCGGCTACCGGCCGAGGCGAGCCTGGCTGATCTCTACCAAGTCAGCACCCCTACGCTCAGGAGCGCGCTCATCCTGCTTGAGGCTGACGGGTTGGTGGAGAAGCGCCACGGCAAGGGCAACTACGTCCGCCGGCTTTCTCGACGGCTCTCGTACGTTCAAGGACAGACCGGCCACTCGGCCGTCGAGGAGTCCTTGCAAGTCCACGTCCAAGCGCGCGAGGTGAAGGCACCCAAGCCCCTCGCAGAACTCCTGGACGTACGCCCGGGCGCGGCTCTGGCCGAGTACGTCTACCTGAGCGTTCGGGAGGCTTCACCACAGGCGCTGACCCGCGTGTACGTGCCCCACGCTGTAGCACGGCTCAACGCCCCGGCGGACAGTCCGTCGCCCTGGGGCAATGACGTCCCGGCCCTGCTTTCGGAGGCCGGCGTGGAGGTGGCGACGACGGCTGACCGTCTCGTCGCCCGACTCCCGAACGCCGATGAAGCAGCAATCCTCCGCATCGCGCGAACGGTACCTGTGACCGCTATCGAGCGCACTTTGCTCGATCGAAAGGCGCGCGTCGTGGCTGTGGCGCTGCTGACTCTCCGCGGTCACGACACTGAGGCCGTCTTCTTCCACGAAACCCCCGCCGCGATTCCCGGAGACTCGCCACTTCGCCGACTGCCCTGGAACACGCCCGAGGGAAACCCGTGCTTCCTCAGCGCGGCCGAGCCCGCCGCCGGCAAGGTCGCTCAAATCGCTGACTCCGTCGAAGCGGAGCAAGTCAAGGCGGGCGTCGAGGTATTGGCAGGCGCACGAGCGGTGCTGGACGAACCTGCTTCGGACCGTCTCGCGCTGATGTTCGCACTGACACGCGCGGTCGAATCCCTGGAAGAAGTTCTGAGGGTCGCGGAAGGCCGGGGAGCACCCATGCCCCCGACGGGCGGCGACGAGCCGAGCGATGGAAACGAGGCCACAGTCAGGGGTGACGAGACCGCCAAGGCGCCAGAATGACCGGCCGAACCGGAGGTCGGATACGGCCCTCGCGGACACCGGACCAGTGTTGCGGCTACTGCGCCGGGCACACCGTGATCTGGTGCCCGGACTGCTGCGGATTCGAGGGGTGCAAGACGTGCCGCTGGACGTACCAGGTCCCGTGTCCTGCGTGTGCCGGCGGCAAACTCGAAAAGATCCGCTGGTGAAGACGCCCTGAAGGAAGGGAGGCCCTCCTCGCACGCTTCGGCCCGGCTCCCCCTGGAGGAGCCGGGCCGAGCCACGTTCAGGGGAGCGTCTCGGCATCCACCCGGGAGAAGATCAGGTCACTCTCACCTACGACCGGCCCTCGTAAGCGAACGGGGACCTTGACCGGCCCGCTCAGGGCTGCCACGTAGCTCTCGGGCGAGTAGTCGTTGGCAAGTCGATAGGCGTGGAACCCGTGCCTGGCCATGGTCGCCAGCAGCTCGTCTGAGGAATCGCCCAGCTTCGCCATACGCTCAGGCGTGACTTCGACGGTGATCTCCACATCGTCTCGGAGCCTGTCGAGCATGGGCTCCATGCCCCGAACGACCTTCCCCTCAGCGCCTTCGACATCGACCTTGATCACCCGGGCGGAACTGATCTCCGAGGGGAGCAACACCTCTGGAAGCGGCCGGGCCTCAATGGCAAACGTCGACGCGGTCGGCCCGTCATACGGCACGACGCTGTTCGCCCCCAGGTTGCGAGCGCTGGCGAGGGTGAACGTCAGCTCCTCTCGCCTGTCGGAGATGGCGGTGTTGACCGCACGCACAGCCGTGAAACCGTTGAGCTGTGCCTGTCGCAGAAGGGCGCGGTGAAAGGCTGGCGAGGCCTCAATCGCTACCACGCGCCCCTGATCACCAACCAAGCTCGCAGCAAGAAGTGCGAAGTACCCGATGTTGGCGCCGGCGTCGACGAAGGTGTCCCCGGGCTGGAGGCGACGACGGAGCCAGCACGTCATGTGGGGCTCCCACACGCCGAACATGTAGACATAGCGCTGGATGAGGTCTCGGGTGTCGACCGCGAACCTCACGCCGACTCGCGAGCGGGTGACGATCCGGCGAGGGTGATCACGCAGCAGCGGATTCAGCCACTGCACCGAGAGGGCCGCGACGCCAGGTGCACCAGGGGCGTAGCGAACGTACCACCGACCAAAACTGACCACGTGCTCCACAGCACCGGCTCTCATTCCTCTGCACTGTTGTGCGGGATCGATGCCGGGTCAAGCCTCGCCGTACTCGGCTGGTCGAATTCGGCCGTCGCCCCGCGCCCGATCACAGTGTGACCCGAGGACGGCCCCTAGTGCAGCCAAGGGGCAGACGCGCGGACTCTCGGGCATCACACGGCAAGGCCGATTGTCAGTGGGGCCGCGTACCCTATCCGAGATCATCAGCAAGTCCCCCGAGGTACATGTGCCCCCGCTCGACATACCCAAGACAGACCCTGCCTGGGAATCCATCGAAACCTACCTGAACGGATTCCAGAATTACCCGGGCAAGTCGAAACAAGGGTACGTATACGTCGTAGAAGTCGAGGGCGCACGTCGCCGCCTCAAGATCGGCTGTACAACCGGCCCCCGACGACGAATATCGGACTTCCGGAGGGATGCCCGGAACATCGGCGACCGCCTAACCAGAGTATGGATCTCTCCCGTCCACCTCGACTACGGGGTCACGGAGACACTAAGCCTCCAGGAGGCACGAGCGATCAGCCCATCGTTCACCGAGACAAGCGAATGGTTCCCCTCTCTACCCTTCGACACCGCCCAGGCCATCGTGGCGCGTCATGCAGAATCGATCAGCGCATCGACACTGCTGACCGAAAAACGAGAAGAGCGTGAACGCGAACAGGCTGCAGCCAAAAGGGAGGCACTCAAAACCCGATATACCCCCCGTCCCCCACAGCGCAGCGACGAGCCCGATGGCAAGCTCGTCGGCACACTCCAGCCTCTCGCCGCCGGCGACTTCGTCCCGATCCCCTCCTATCTACGCGAACGCCTCTACCCGCAAAATGAAAAAGAGAGGAACAATCGGCGGTATCCAATGGCGATCCTGTGAGACACAGAGTAATCCGAGGCAAGCCAAACCATTCGGGCGTCACTGCCACCATAACGGCCACAGCACGCCGAGGGAGCTCTTGGGAGAAGCACACCCATGTTTCAACCCCTCTCCAGCACCACAGCTCTCGGCGAGCGAAACGGAGCGAGCGAGGACTGAATTTTGCAATCCGTCCCTCGATGCACCAACCCAGACCAATACAGACCGACGCCCTGACCTGCAGCGTTGCCGTGCGCCCAGGTCGCAGCCTTCCCTGCATCTCATTTGACCTGGGAAGGCCACAAATCAAAGCAGGCTTACTCCTCGGACTCACCTTTCAACCTGTAGTAGCGTCGGATGCTGGCCGCCAGCCGAATAGATTCGGCCTTCTTCATTCGGAATTCAGCAGCCTCGACACGCTCCAGACGTAACTTCTCCTTGATGTCCGGATGAAGCTCCGGAAAGTAAACATCCATAACCGTTCCGCGGAAGAGATACGGCGCGAGGGCGACAGGCAATCCCATAATACAGACACCGAAACTCTTATCTAGGAGACCGCGACCACTCATCGTATTCAAGATATAGCCTACCGGGCCGGCAGATACAACTAGCGAGACAAACAGGTACGGATACCGAGGGAGATCGATACCGTAAATCCGATAATGGGCATCGAATCCTGCTATCGAGAGGAACACCAAGGGGGGCATAGCGGTCACCAATGCCCGGTCAAACCACCCATCGACGCTCCCCACTGACAGCCATGTGAGCCAGCAGGACCACAGGATGATGCCAACCGTAAAGACGGAACCAAACCAGGCTACGGCTTTATTGCCTTTGCTTGACTCGCTTTTCCCAAACCTCTCTTCAACGACTCTGGCGTAATCCTTCAGCTTCCCATCGTGGGTTCTTTCCCAGGTCTGCGGATCGGCCAGTTGCGCCAGAGATGGGGGTGTCCGCTGCATGGCCGATGCGGAGGCCGAGGCAGTCACAGGGGACCTGCCAGCGGGCGGCGACTTCTGAGGGGATGAACCAGTGCTTGGTGTGCTAGGTGGCTCAGTCACCCTCGGCCGTGTGGGTCGGTACGAGGCCGGACGGCGGGCGATGGCCACGTCGCCTTCCCCCGCGAACTTCAGTTGTGGAGCGATGACAGCATCTGCAGTTACCCAATGATGCACCTGTCGATAGACCTCAAGAACGGTCAGGTGCCCTGCATCCTTGCCGGGTTGGGCGCTCCGCAAGGCGCGAACGAGTTGGCCAGTGAACAGGCTGGTCTGGCCGTGATGGGAGGCCGCTCGGGCGAGTTGGGTGGATCTGCTGCTGGTGAGGACGTAGCGGCCTTTGCCTGCGGCAGGAGCTGAAGGAGTGAGCCCCTTGAAGGCGCCGCTGTAGCAGCAGTCGAGAATAATGACCGTGGTGGCCGCCGGTGAGCCGTCGACGATGTTGTTGATCTCGATAGCGCTCAGAGCAGTGGCGCGCAAGCCAGCGGTTCTGGTGTCCGTGGCGCAGAGGTAGAGAGTGCCACGTTCATCGAGTTGGCCATGGCCGCTGTAGTAGAGCAGCAACACGTCCCCGCGGGCTGCGGTGGTAAAGAACTCGTCGACCTTTTCCCTCAAGTCCTGGATACCGTAGTCGGGCAGGGTTTCGACGTCAGGAGAGTTAAACAGCCCTACTTGTGGGTCAGTTAACACCTGCTTCAACTGCGTGATGTCGGCGAGAGGACCGTTAAGGGCCGGGAGGCTGTGTGGGTCGCGGAGGTAAGTTGCGTTGCCGATCAGCAGCCCCCGGTAGCGCCGGCCGTCCGTCATCAGTCATCCCCCAATCGACTCCCGAGACCCTCGGTGAGCGCCTGGAAAGACGTCTGGTCGATGTTGTCGCCAACGACCCGGATGCTCCGTTCCACTCCCGCGGCATCGGTCCAGACCACAGTCAAGGTTCTGGTCTTGTCTCGGGCCAACCAGGCCCGAAAGCACGTCACGGCGGCGGTCAGCCCGCCGGAAGACCCCAATACGAGAACCGTTGCCTCGACGGCACCCTTGTGGCCCGGCCTGGGCACACCGCGGTGGACGATCGATCCTGCCTCTTCGCGCAACGCCGCATGCAAAGCCGCGACCTGGTCGCGCCAGGGTTGATCATCCGGATCGAATCTGCTGGTCTCCGGACGGATCACTACTTCGGCCTCTGTGGTCATGCCCTCCCCCTCATGCACCTACAGTGGGCAGCATATTGCTCGGGCCCCGCGGAACGAGTCCGCCGCCGCACCGATCCACCGCTGAAGCTTCCGGGCCGTCACTGCCGTCAGACGTCTACTTGGCCATGCCCCCCTCCCATGTTTCAGCCATGTCTATGGGGCTACAGGTGGTGCTTGGGGGATCGGAGTGGAGTAAGCGGGGAGTGGATCTTGTAGGTCGTCCCTCGCCGCACCAACCCGGACCAATGCAGACCGACGCCCTGACCTGCGACGTAGCCATACCCCCAGGCCACAGCCACGCTCGTACTTCGTTCGGGACGAAGAGGTCGTGGGTTCAAATCCCGCCACCCCGACAGGTGAATAACCAGCTCAGGCCCGGTCTTCTCACAGAGAAGACCGGGCCTGAGTCGTTTCTCGGAGCGTCCGGGGAGCGAGCGGGGAGTGGATCTCGGAAAGCGGAATCTCCGGGATCCCGCTAACGGCGACCCCTCAGCAGCACATCGAGGGCCCGGGCAGGTGATGTAGGACACATCGCCCGCCGGATCGATGTGGTCGTACCGAGCCTGCACCGAGCCGTCCAGGTGACCGAGGCGCTCGTCCATCTCGCCTGAGGAATCGCCCAGCTTCGCCATGTGGTCGGCCTCACCCGGCCTGGGGTGCTCGCCGGACCGGGCGGTCCGGCGAGCAGGGGGTGTGAGGCCGGCCGGGCCTCACGCGTGATCCGTCTCCTTCGACGGCGTCGTCTGCGGCTTGCGGTGCAGGCCGCTCGCCTTCTTCCAGGCCCACCTGATGGCAGCGGCGATGCCGGTGGCGGCGAGGGTCGCGAGGAGCGAGGGCAAGGCCGTGTGTGCGAGGTCGTACGCCGACGACCAGCCCGCCATGGGACGGACGTCGGTCTGCGGCGGCGTCGCCGCGGTGGCCTCAGCGGTGGAAAAGACGGAAAAGACAGCTTCGGTGGCCAGGAAAGCCAGCAGGACCACACCTGTGGGCCGGGCACGGTAACGCATGCGGCCCTTCCAGTGGCGGTTTCGGCTGGACTCGCGCCCGCACAGGCGCGCCTTCTTAGCCTGGTACATGACACCCTCTCGATGGGTGGGGCCGGGCCGCTGATCCTTGCTTGCCGGCTGGTGCGGCGGCCCGGTCGTCGGAATGCCGGTGTCGATCACGCCGGCTGTATCCAGTCGACACCCCGCTCCGGAGGCCCTGACGGCACTCTTACGGATGAATGGTTGTCATGAAATCTTCGATTGGCCCTCGTAGTCGGGACGATTGAGGCCTCTGACAGCATCTGACACAGGGGGCGTCGGCCGTGCCCGCTCAGAAACCGCGTCCGGGCCGGGCTATGCACCGCCTGCGCGACGCCGTGGCTGCCCTGCACCGAGCCGCGGGGGAACCGTCGGCCCGGAAGGTCTCGCAGCACGTCGAGGCACTGTCGCAGCAGCGGGACGACCGGCTGGCAACCGCCTCGCACACCGTGGTCCGTGAGATTTTCAACGGCTCCCGCCGGACACGCGAGGACACTCTGTACGCCGTGGTCGTGGCCCTGCACGACATGAGCTGTGGCCCGCGCACGGAGACGGAGGGCGACGCCTGGAAGCGGGTCCGATCGCTGTGGGCGGACGCGGCCCGGGAAGACCTCCCCGTCGAGGCCCGCGACTTCGCCGACGTGATGTGTGACGCCCTGGGCCGGCTCGGTGGCGATCTCGATGTCATCAGCCGGCGCGCGGGGGCCTGTCTGCCGGACGGCCACGGCGATGGCGTTTCCGTGAAGGCGCTGCGGGCCATGAAGGAAGGGACCAAGGTGCCGCAGCCCTGCGAGCTCGACGCGCTTTTGCGCCTGCTCGCCGAGGACGGCCGGGTACTGACCGGGCCGGAGCACCAGATGCTGATGCTTTCGTACTGCGCGTTGCTCCGCGCTTGCGCGCCCGAGCTCCACGAGCAGTACCTGTTGTTGCAAGAGCTGGAGGCCCGGCGCGAATACGCCTTCGTTCTGGAGGACCGGGACCGGCGGCGTGCACAGGAGCTCGAAAGGCATCGGGCCGAGGGCGAGAGGCTGCGGTCACAGCTGGAGCAGGCCGGGAACGACGCTGCTCTGGCCCACCATCAGCAGCAGGTCCACCAGGGTCTGCTGCGCTGGCAGCAGAGCGAACTCGGGCGCGCGCGCCGGGAACAGCGTGGGGCCGCGGACGGCGCGCGGCGTCTCCACGCGGCCCAGGCCCGCGTCCAGGAGCTGGAGGAGATGCTCGGCGCCCGCTCGCGGGATTGCGAACGTACCTGTGCCGCCGAGCGCCGTGCTCTCCAAGCCCTCCGAGCGGTGCGCGTCGAGCGTGACAAGCTCCGGGAGCAGATGGCCCTCCAGGAGGCGGAGATCGCGGTGCGGTCCGCCTCCGCGAACTTCCGCGTCCCGCCGCCTCCCGCGACGCCCCCGTACAAGCACGAGGCCGTCGACCTGGGTACCCGGAGGCTCGTGCCGGACTTCGAGAAATCCTTCCACTCCGACCCGTACGCGGGCCGTCCCGCTACCGGTGTGCCGGACCACCTGCACACGGTGCCCCCAACCGGGCTCGACGCGCCCGGCCGACCAGGGGCACCGGCTCCGTGGGAGACGGCTGACTCCGCAGGGCCATGGAGCACACCGTGGCCGGCTTCGCCGACGCCCGCGTACCCGCCGGGGCCAACAGCTGTGTCCTACGGCCGGAGTGCCCTGCCGGTGGAAACCGGCTGCACAGAGCTGTCAGACCGCCCGACTGCCCGGAACCTGACACCGCTTCCGGACGTGAGCACTCCCCCCGCGCTGCCTCCCGCCCCTACGAAAAAGCCCGGGCTCATCCAGTTCATGTTCGGGCCGGGCACCGGCCGACACGCACGGCGTCGCTGACGGCTGCGGCGCTGACGGCTGCGCCGCCCGGTCGCGTTCCTGTGTCAGTTGTCAGTCGGTCTCGGGTCGCGCAACGGCCCAGGAGTACGGATCGATTTCCTGCGGCTGGGTTTCACCGGGGCGGGAGGTGGTCGTGGCGGGCGACCTGCGGAGGCGGATGAGGCCTTCCTGGGCGACGGTGGCCGCCAAGGTGCCGTCGCGGGTGTAGATCCGGGCGTGGACAAGACCGCGGCCGTCCGTGCTCGTATGGCTCTGCTGCTCGTAGAGCAGCCATTCGTCGACGCGCAGCGGACGGTGGAACCACATCGCGTGGTCCAGGCTCACAGCCGTGCCCCGTCCGTCGTTGGGCAGGCCGCTGCGGTGGTACGGGGACGCCGTGTCCAGCAGGGTCAGGTCGGAGAGGTAGGCGACAAGGCACGAGTGTGGGCTGTGCAGGTCGGAAGCGCCGACGGGCACAGGGCCCCGGGCCCGGAACCACAGGCGGGTGGCGGGCGGTCCGGCAGCCGTCTCCGGTGCGGGACGGGGCCCGGGCACGTAGCGCACGTCGACGGCGTGCCGCAGTTCGCGCAGGCGCTGGATGACCGCGGGGTGCACATACGCCGGCGGCAGCTCGGTGGCGTCGGCCAGGGCCTCCGGGGCCGGGACGCCCGGCATCGGGGTCTGGTGCTCCGGTCCGCCCCGGGGAGTCGGGCGTTTGAACGACACCGTGAGGCAGAAGACCGCGTGTTCCCCGCCGTCGTCCTGGACCGCTGTCACCCGGCGGCTGGTGAAGGCGTGGCCGTCGCGGACGCGTTCGACCCTGTACGTGATCGGTGCGGCGGGATCGCCCGGGTAGAGGAAGTACCCGTGCAAGGAGTGCGGTTCACGCCCCGGGGTGACCGTGCGGCTCGCCGCGGCCAGGGACTGGGCGATGATCTGGCCGCCGAACATGACGGGCATGGCGGTGGGCGGGCCCGGTTCCGCCCGGAAGGTGTCGGCGTCCGTTCCCACGAGACCGAGCAGTCCGAGGAGCGGTCGCGGGACCGGCGCGAGCGGAAGCGCGGTCGTCATGGCGGTCACTGGAAGGTGACGCGCACGGGACGGACCGCGACGGCGATCCGGTGCGGCGCGTCGCCGGGCAGCGCTCCGCCGAGCTCGCGGCCGTAGCGGTCGGCGAGCTCGGTGAACAGGTGGCATCGCGGGTCCGGTTCGATCCGTTCGACCGTGCCGCGGAGTTCGAGGTACCGGTACGGCTGCTCCGGGTCGTTGATGGACACGGCGACCCGGGGCTCGCCGCTGAGGTTCCGGAACTTCCGGCGCGTGGTCGTGGTGGTGAACCACAGGAGTTCGCCGTCCCAGCGGACCCACATCGGATTCGACTGCGGCATGCCGTCCGGACGGACGGTCGCCAAATGCGCGAACAGCGGGCGGGTGAGGAGGTCTAGGTGGCTTTCGGGAATGACGGGCATCTGGGGTCGCTCCAGGGGTCAGCACTTGCGAATGCGCGGGCTACCGGAAGGCATCAGGCGCCTGTGGTCACGGAGGCCAGGAACGGAATCGCCGACTGCAGGAAAGAATTCCTTTCCGGCTTGGCGAGGAGAATGTCCTGGTGCAGCATCGAGAAGTCCGAATGAAGACTGAGGCCGGGGATCCTCGTGTTCTGCTCCAGTTTCCTGGCGGCACAGCCCACGGTGCCGCGCGCGAATTGGGACTCGAAAACGTAGAGCGGTACGTCCACTTGCGCCGTGTGCCGCAGTCTCAGCCCGAGGGACCGGGCGATGTCCGAGTCCGTGAATCCGATCGCCGCGTGGTAGTCGAGCATTCCGCGCGCCGGGGAGTACCACTCGCGGGCCGAGCGCTGCGCCGTGCCCGCGTAGACCTCGGCGACGCGGGCGAGCGGGCTGGGGCCCGTGTCGAGCCAGTCCCCCGCATCGGTGAGGCGCCCCGACTGGACCGCGTGGCCCAACTGGGGCGCGAGCGTGTCGACGAGGAGACCGAACAGCCCCGCGTTCGTCAGAGGACGGCCGAGGGCGAAGGGTGCGGGCAAGGCGTGGGCCAGGGCGGCGGGCCCGTGGGGGTCCTCCAGCGCGTGTCTCGCCGCGAGCTGCCACCAGATGGCCCCGGCCTCCGGTGCGTCGCCGAGACCCAGCGCCGCGCTCATGCCTTCCTCGAACACGGCACCGTGTTCGATGGCCTCAAGGGCCGCGCGGGCGGACTCGTGGCTGATTCCGGTGGGAATGCCCGCGCCCTCGTAGGCGTCGTAGGGACCGCCGTCGAGAACCATCAGCGCGGAGAGGTCCGCCGCGCCGGGGCGACCGTCGAAGTCCCAGGCCGCGTAGCACAGTGCGGTCAGGCCGCCCAGTGAGTGCCCGCCGAGGATGACCTGCCGGCCGCCGGCGGCGGCCTCGTCGACGGCGATGCGCACGTCCTCCAGCAGGCGGGCCAGGCCCCACCCTGCCGCCCGGGGAGTGCTGTCACCCGCGGTGCGGTGGTGTCCCCCCAGGTAGTAGTGGCGTGCGGCGGCCAGGTCGCCGGCGAAGCCGCTGAGGTCGGCCAGCTGCCGCTGGCGGCGGTCGAAGGCCCAGACCTGCAGGTCCGGTACGGCGCGGACCAGGTCCCGGGCGACGAGCAGGAACACGCCGGCCCCGTAGCCGCGGGGCGGGACCAGGACGAGCACCCTGCGGGACGCGGCAGGGCCGATCTTGAGCAGGTGTGCTCCCCCGTCGCCGGGCAGCGGCTCGTAGGTCTCAGGAAGGCTGTACGAGGCGGCGCCGTCGGGCGTCACCGGCGCCCTCAGGGCATCTCCGATGGTCACAAGCTTCTCCTGGCGGTCGGATGCGCACGCATCTCACCGTTGATTCCGTCGATTTCGTTGATTCCGTTGGTTCCGCTGGTTCCGTTGGTTCCGTTGGTTCCGTTCATTTCCGGGGAGCTTCGCATACGGACATCGAAGAAAAATAAAAGGTCGATCGAACACGGCGGCCGCCTCCCCCCGGCCGTCGGCATTCGCAAGAAAGGGCTTGCCGGACCGCCGATTCCCCGCATAGCTTCGGGGAAATAGCGATGCCTGCGCCACAGGCGTTTTCCTGCCGGGCAGAGGGAGCGGGGCAGCCGGCGTGGCGCCTTCTCCACCGCAAGAAAAGGAAGCTGCGCGTGAGCCATTCACCTGAGACTCTGGTGGTCGGTGCCGGCCCCACAGGGCTGACCCTGGGAATAGAACTGCTGCGACGGAACGTGCCGGTCCGCGTCATCGACCGGGAAGACCGACCGCATCCGCATTCCAAGGCGATCGTGCTGTGGCCGAAGACCCTGGAGGTCTTCCGGCGGCTCGGGGTGGACGAAGAAATACTCGACCGCGCGCTGCCGCTACCGGCGGCCAACTACTACTCGGACGGCCGCCGCGTCGCGCGGATCGGGTTCGGGCGGCTGCCCGGATCACGCTTCACCACCCCCGTGGCGCTGCCCCAGGAGCAGACCGAAGCGGTGTTGCGGGCGGCGTTCCGCCGGCTCGGCGGACAAGTCGAGTTCGGGCTGGAGCTCACCGGGATCGAGCAGTCGAAGGACGGGGTGCGGGCCGGGCTGAGTTCGGCCGCGGGCACGCGGCAGATGGACGCCGCCCTGGTCGTCGGCTGCGACGGAGCGCACAGCACGGTGCGGAGCCTGGCCGGGATCGGCTTCAGCGGTCTGACGTATCCGCAGACCTTTCTTCTGGCGGACGGCCCGTGCGACACCGAACTCGCCCATGACGAGGCGCACTACTTCATGACCAGCCAGGGCGTCCTGGTCGTGGTCGGACTGCCCGACGGTGGGTACCGGGTGTTCGCCGGAGTGCGGCCCGACGCCCGGATCACCGATCCGCTGGGGATGTTGCGGCGCGCCGCCGAGGAACGCTGCCCGGTTCCCCTGCGGATGGCGGGATCCGCCCGCACCGGCGTCTTCCGCGTGCACGCGCGCCGGGCCGACCGGATCAGGGCGGGGCGTGTTCTCCTCGCCGGTGACGCGGCCCATATCCACAGCCCGGCCGGTGGTCACGGCCTCAACACCGGTGTGGAGGACGCCCACACCCTGGCCTGGCGGCTCGCGCTGCCCCACGCCGCGGAGGTGGAGCGTGAGCTGGGCCGCTGGGAGCGGGAGCGGCAGCAGGTGGCCGCCGGCGTGGTCGCCGACGCCCATCGTCAGACCCGCATGTGGATGCTCACGGGGTGGCGGGGCAGGCTGCGGGACACGGCGCTGCGGGCCGGCCAGCACAGCGGCCTCCTCAACCGGTGGGCGCCGCCGCGCATGGCCCAGCTGCACCACACCCACCCCGGGCACGAGCGCGGCGCGGGGCACGTCGTCCCGGGGCGCCGCGTCCCGGACGTACTCCTCGGCGGCCTGCGGCCGGTCCGCGTCCACGATCTGCTCCGCCCGGGGAGGCCCGTCCTGCTCGTCCTGGCATCGGACGAGTCCTCCCCGGAACGCGCGGCGACGGTGGCACGCCTGCTCGCCCCCGGCGGCCCGGCACACCGGGCGCCGGGGGACGACCGCGACCGGCTGCGGGTCCTGACCGTGGCGGACGCGGCGACGGCGAAGGGCGTCCGGGCAGCCGGGCCCGAAGCGCCGCAGGTCGTCCTGGACCGCCAGGGCACCGCTCACCGCAGCCTGCGGGTCCCCGGGCCGCTGGCCGTGTGGATCCGGCCGGACGGCATCGTCGAGAAGGTCCGGCGACTTGACGACCCGGGCGTGGGTGACCGGAAGCGCCGCGGGTAGGCCGGCCCCCGCAGGCTGGGCAGGCCGGCCCCCGCGGGCTCAGCCCGCGTGCAGCTTCTGCCGGTACCAAGGCGCGTACTGGAGGAAGCGGTCCCGGAAGCCGGGGCCCGGATCGCAGCCGAGGTCGGACCACAGTTCCGTGCTGTCGAACCAGTGGTCCGTCGTCATCATGTCCAGGTCGTGCGACGAGCCGACCCGCGCTGCCCAGAACGCGCTCGCCTGGGCATGGGTGAGGTCGGTCACCGGGTAGGGAATGCCCGCGGCGGCGGCGATGGCGCGCAACAGTTCGTCGCACTCCACCGGCTCGGGATGGTTGGCGTGGTAGACGGAGGCGGACAGGCTCGTGCCGGGTGCCAGGCCGACGGCCAGTAAGGCCCGGGCCAGGTCCTCCACGGCGATGACCGACATGCGTGTCCGCCACCGGTCCACGGTGCCCGGCAGCGTGCGCAGCATCTGCGCCAGCCTGGGGACCACCCAGGTGTCGGCCTCGCCGTACACCAGGTGGGGACGCAGCACGATGCCGCCGGCGGCCAGGACGGCGTCCTCCGCCCACGCCCGGCTTCGTGAGGTGGCCGAGGCGGGAGCGCGGGTGAGCTCGCCGGCCCGCATCCGTTTGAACGGACCACGGCCGTAAACGGAAGCGGTGCTGAGGTAGACGATGCGCCGCACGCCGGCCCGCTGGGCTTCGGCGACCAGTGCCGCGCTGCCCCGGGCGTTGACGGTCTCGCAGAGCTCGCTCGGGACACCGATGTGCGAGGCGCAGTGCACCAGGACGTCCACGCCGTCGCACACGCCGTGCAGGGAGGCTGGATCGGACAGGTCCGCGGTGACGAACCGGCCGACGGAGGCGGCGCTGTGGACGGGGCGGCGGTGCACCATCAGACGTACGGGCAGCCGCTGTTGTGCGGCGCGACGGACGACGTGCCGTCCGATGAAACCGCTGGCGCCGGTGATGAGGACGGTCGGTGGCTGGGAAGTGGTCACAGCCGCTCAGCCCCGGGGACGCAGGGTGACGAGGGCGGTGAAGGCGGTCTCGCCCCGCTGCGTCCCGGTGATGACGACGGGGATGTCCCCCACGGCGTCGGGCCGGCCCGGATGCGCCTCGATCCAGCACGGGGCGTCGAGTTCCGAGTAACGGACGAACTCGCTCTCCAGTTCGACCAGCACGGCGTCGGGGATGCGGGCGGCGGCGAGTGCGGCCTGCCGGGCCGCTTCGAGCAGAACCATGCCCGGGACGTGGTCGACGGGGTGGTCGAAGAGGACCGGGTGCGTCGTGTCGACCCGGATCTGCCATCGCCGCGGGGTGGCCGATGTGGTGGCGGCCAGTACGACGTCGCGGGCGGCGGCCCTGCCGACTGACGCGGGCATGACACCCAAGGGCACGGCCAGCGGGCTGGTGACGCGACGTTCGCCGCGCAGCCGCCGGTAGACGGCGGGACTCATACAGCTGAAGCTCGCCTGGGCCGTGGCCAATTGCCGCCCGTCGCGCCAGACGTGGGCGTGGTAGCGCATGCCCGCCAGGAGCCGGCCGTGCCGGACGACGTCGTGGCAACTGATCCGGAGTTCGACCTCCGTGGGCTCCGGGCTCACGGCGAAGAGCCCGGGAAGGGCCGAGAAGGACATCCGCCGCATCAGGAACTGGTGGGTGAGCGGCACCTCGTACGCGGCGTGAGCGAGCAGCGCACCGGCCTGCCGGACCGATTCGACGAGCAGCAGAGGATCCTGGTAGCCGCCGGACGGCGCGAACAGGGCATGACCCCTGGGCCACTGCGCCCCGACCGAGAAACATTCAGACCTGTCTGTTTTCCAGCTGGTGAGCAGAACCTCGGACACCGCGGCCCGATGGACATACTCGCGCGGGACGGTGGTGGTGAGCTGTGGAAGCGGAGCGTCCGCCAAGTCGACGCGGATCGATCGGTAGTCGCCTGATGCCGTGAACGGGCCGGCTATGGACGTGGTTGTACCGCTGTACATGCGCCATTACCTGTTTTCTCGCAGGCAGAGAGGCCATGACTGCATTGTCGTGTCCCCCTGTCACAAACAATGATCACGTGCGCCAGCTAAGATACAGACAGGTCCGTACGAATTTAAAGTGGGTTTCAGATGAGTCAGCAGGAGCGCAGCGCGCGGTCGAGACAAGCCATCCTGGAGGCTGCCGCGAGCGTCTTCGACGAGCGTGGGTACGACGCGGCGAGCACGACCGAGATCCTTGCGCGCACCGGCTTCACCCGCGGCGCCCTGTACCACCACTTCCCTTCGAAGGAAGCGATCGCCCTCGCTCTCGTGGCGGCTCAGACGGAGGCACTGGCCGTGCCGACCCAGACCGTGAAGCTGCAGGAAGTCATCGATCTCACACAGGAGTTCGCCCGCCGACTGCAGAGCGACACGGTGCTCCGGGCCAGCGTGCGGCTGTCCGTCGAGCAGACGTCGCTGCCGCAGCCGTCGCGCACTCCCTACGAGTGGTCCGTCGAAGCGATCTCGGTGCTGCTGCAGCAGGCGGGCGAGCAAGGAGAGACGCAGCCGGGGCTGAACATCGACGAGATCGCCCACTACATCGTGGGAGCCTTCACGGGGCTCCAGATCGTCTCGCAGGTCTACACGGGGCGGCAGGACCTGCCGGAGAGGGTCTCACTGATGTGGCGGCTGCTGCTCCCGTCCATCGCCGTGCCCAGCCTCGCCCTGCGCCTGCGCACGACGCCGCCGGCCGCACCGTCCGGCGACATCGCCGAGTAGCCGACTTCCCTCCTGATCAAGGGAGTTGCGCCGGTCCGGACGACTCGTCCGGACCGGCGCTCCCACCGCGGGCCGGATCGAAGAGGGCGCTTATGCGTCGCCAGACCCGCTCGGAGGTCTTCGGCTCCCACCACGTCCGGTCGACGTGCCCGAGGGACTCCAGGCCGGCCGTGACGGCCACCGCGAGTTCGGCCAAGTCCCGGACGCCCTGGGAGAAGAGCCCCCTCTCGGCGGCCAGCCTGCCGGCGACCGCGAGACGCACCGAGTCCAGCACTTCCTCGCGCAGCCGAGGCGGCTCGGAGGAGCCGTCCGGCCCGAGCTGCATGCCGGCCCGGACGGTGGGATCGTCGCGCAGGGCCGCGCCGAGCGCCGAACTGAACCGGGCGGCGGCGGACTCGGCCGGACCGGCGAAAGCGGTGTCGGCCAGGGCCGCGATCGCCGCCCGGGCCTGGGCGTAGACCTCCGCCGCCAGCTCCTCGGTCGTGGAGAAGTGGTGGTAGAGCGCCCCTCTGCTGACCCCTGCGCGGCGGCAGATGTTCACCAGCCCGGCGTTGCCCGGCCCCCCGGCCGCTATGAGTTCGGCGGTAGCCCGGATGAGAGCCTGACGGGTCACCTCACCGCGCTTCTGCATCGGGGGCACTGTCCTTTCCTTTGCGCGAGGGGAGGAACACAGACCGGCTGCCGGTCGGTCACCGACCGGCGCCACCGCACCACAAACGCCACGGACCTGCGCCTGGGTACCGGTCAGCGTCAGTGAACCACCCGGAACCGATGCATACAACTCTGCCTGTCTTTGCTCGGCAGCACAGCACACAAACGCGCCATCCCGATCAGCCTCCGAGGCGACATCAGCCAGTCTGACCAGTCCATTTTACCGTTACGTAAGAAAGACCCGCCACACATGAACACCTCATCCGAGAGCGCCAAGTGTTTGACAAGCAGACAGGTCTGTTTGTTAAGTTCGAACGTAGCTGCCGACAACATCCCCGCAATTGACAGGCCGACGTACCGCGTCGGCACGGGGAGTTGAGCGTTGAGGAGTCCACATGGATAGCTCGGTCGCCATAGGCCAGCCAGGGGGAAGAAGCCTGGGCACTGTGCTGGGAGGGGTGTTCGCGGAAGCACTGCAGGAGGGGCTCGCGCGTGCCATCAGGGCATCCGACCAGCGCACGCTACGCCGACCCCGCTCACCCAGCGCCACGACAGCGACCCGGGACCCGATCCCCGCGGTCCTGCCGAAGGACTCGGCCGACGCGATCCTGGACCGCTTCTCCCGTTCCCTGCCCTCCGCGCTACTCCCGGACGACAGCGAAGTCCCCGCCCTGCACAGGGGTTTGACGACCTTCGCGCGTCACATCCTCACCCGTGCGGCCACTCCCGGTCCTCACACGCCGTCATCCGCGCCGCCCGTCATCGACGCCTCGCCGCACCACCTCGCCACCGGCACCGTGCTGCTTCTCGAGTCCGCTCTGCTCCACCTGCTCGAGAGCGCAACCAGCGACAGCAGGACGGGACTTGCCCAAGGGGTGGCACTCGTCCGTACGCTGGGCAAGGCGATGTGCGCCACCGCCGGGGACGCGTGGGCCGGAGACCACGGCTGGAACGAACGCCGCCGGCTGGCCCGCCAACTCCACGACGGACTCGGCAGCACACTCGCCATCGCTCTGCACCGCATCGAGCTCAGCGAGGAGGACCCCGGCTCCGCCGCCGCCCACCTCGCCGCCGCGAAGACAGCACTCGACGACGCCGTCCACGAGAATCACGCGCTCATCAGCGGGCTGCGCCGGCACGCCGAAGTGCCGCCACTGCGCGAGGCACTCGAGGCATTCGTGAACGCCGCACGGCCGGCCGCCCGGGTCACGATCATCGAGACCGGCAACGAGACGCTCGCTTCCGACCGTTGCCGCCGCGAGCTCTTCCTCGTCCTGCGCGAAGCCCTGCGCAACAGCCTCAAGCACGCTCAGGCCGAGCACATCGAGGTCACCCTCCGTACGACGCGACGCTGGTTGTTCGCATGCGTCGCCGACAACGGTGTCGGTTTCCGGACCGACGCGGTCCCGGGCCGCAGCCGCACCGCGCACGGGCTGAGCTCCATGGCCGAGCGGATCGAAGAGCTCGGCGGCCGCCTGCGCATCGACAGCAGTCCGGGCGGCGGGACCCGCCTGCAAATCCACTTGCCGCTGCAACCCTGATGGCGACGAGGAGACCCCCCATGCCCCTGACCCGCATCGTTCTGGCCGACGACCATGCCCTCTTCCGCGAAGCCCTCGGCGACCTGCTGAACGCCCAGCCCACGCTGAGGGTCGTCGGACATGCCTCCGACGGAGTCGAAGCGATCCGGCTCACCGCTGTCCATCAGCCGGATCTGCTGCTGCTCGACCTGCAGATGCCCGGCAGCCACGGACCGCTCACCATCAGGACCGTCCTGGAGACGGCGCCACGGACCCGGATCCTGCTCCTGTCCGCCTTCGCCGAACCCTACGAGGCGGACGAACTGCTGGCCGCCGGCGCCCGGGAATTCCTGCACAAAGGCATCCGCCGGGAGCTCCTGCTCGCGGCGATCGCGCGCACCGTCGACGGAGACCGCCACGGCATGCTCTCACCGCCGCCCGTCGCGACGGCACCGCACGGACACGCCGTCGAGCCCCTCTCGCGCCGGGAACACGAGGTGCTCGTGGGAGCGGCGGCGGCGATGAGCAACCGCCAGATAGCCGAGCGGCTCGCCGTCACCGAGGGGACCATCAAGCGCCACCTGCACAACGTCTTCCGGAAACTGGGGGCGGTGTCACGGATCGACGCGGTCAACAAGGCCGTGCAAGCGGCCCTGATCCCCGCACCGACCGTCTCGGTACGGACGGTCCCGGCGCCGACGCCGGAGCGGCCGTGGCACCAGGGGAAGGGCACCACGGCCGGCTACGGTCCGGCTGGATCCTCACGCGGCGGGTGAGCAGCACCGTACGAGCGCCGCGGCGACCGACCCGTCGTTCCCGACGGAGGTCACCAGGCCCCAGGCGGCGTCCTTGCCCGCCTGCTCGTTCTCCCAGCGCGCCAGGAGCGCGGCGAGCTGCAGGGCACCGCTGGCACTGTACGTCTCGCCCAGCACGTCCTGCACCCGCACGACATCCGGGCGATGCCCTGCCAGGGCCGTGCGCAGCGCGCGGGTCTCCACGGCCTGCCAGCCGCGGCCGCCGCTCGCCCCGGCCGAGACGACGCCGATGTCCCGCGCGGACACACCGCCGGCACGCAGGGCGTCCTCGACGCACCGCGTCAGGGCCGAAGCCACGGCCAGGGGGCCGTCGGCGACCGGGCTGAAGGCCACCTCACAGGCGACCAGCTCGGCCAAGGCCGCTCCGGTGCCGGATTCGAGGACGAAGACGGCGCTTCCCTCGCCCACCGCGGCTCCGTCCGGCAGCGCGCCGCTGCGCTGCCACGCCCATGCGGACTGGGCGCTGAGCTCCTCCACGCCCCCGGTCAGCAGTCGCGTCGCCCGCCCGTTGACCAGCATGGTCCGTGCGTAGCGCAGAGCCGAGAGGCTGGAGACCTGCCCGCCGGCCAGACTGGCGTTGACACCGGTGAGCGAGTGCCGCATGGCCACCTGGCTCGCGGAGTGGTTGAGCAGGAGGCCCGGGAACAGCGCCGGACTGACGAGGTACGGGCGCTCCTGCTCGTAGGTGTCCCGGAAGAACTCCGAGAACGCCCGGGCACTGCCGGTGCTCGTACCGAGCACGACCCCGGTGTGCGGCCGCTCGGCCTCACCGACGGGCTCGGGCAAGCCGTCCAGGGCCAGTTCGGCCGCCGACATGCCCAGCGTCGTGGTGCGGCTGAGACTGCTCAGCCTCTTGCGCCCCAGGAATTCCTGGGGGTCGTAATCGGGGACGGGCAACAGGCGCAGCGGCGGAACGCTCTCCCCCGCCAGCGCCCCCGCACCGCCGTCGGCCGGCGGGACCGAGCCCGAACGGACCGCCTCGTGCAAGGCCTTGCCGCCGACTCCGGCCGCGCTCAGCACCCCGTAGCCGGTGATCCGCACCGCCGTGGGCACACTGCCGTTCATTGCGGCCTCCCGAGCATCACAATGGCGTTGTTGCCGCCGAAGGCGAAGCCGTGGTTCTCCACGACCCGCGGCTGTGCCTCCCGGGCCCGGCCGGGGACGCAGTCCAGTCCCGGGCCCAGGGCCGGATCCACCGACCGCACGGTCGACGTGGGCGGAAGGAAGCCCTCGTGCAGGGCCATGCAGCAGGCCAGCGCGCCGAATCCGCTGGCCGCGCCCATCGTGTGGCCCAGCATCGACTTGATGGAGCTCACGGGGGGCAGTTGGGCGCCGAACACCTCGCGCATCGCCGCGACTTCGGTCGAGTCGTTGGCGGCCGTGCCGGTGCCGTGCGCACACACGTAGTCCACCGCCTCCGGCTGCACACCGGCGCTCGCGTGGGCACGGCGGATGCATTCGGCGATGCCGCTCCGGTCCGGCTGCGTCGGGTGCTTGGCGTCACAGGTGATGCCGTAGCCCAACACCTCGGCGTAGATCCGGGCGCCCCTGGCCTGTGCGCTCTCCCACGACTCCAGCAGCAGGGCGGCTCCGCCCTCCGCCGTCATGATGCCGCCGCGGAACTCGTCGAAGGGCCGGCACTCGTCCGCGGCGATGGCACCGAGACGGTGGAAACCCGCGTGGGTGGCGCGGTTCACCGCATCGGCACCGCCGACGATCATCACGTCGGCATCGCCGCCGCGGATGACGTCGAATCCGTATCCGATCGCGTAGTTACTGGCGGAGCAGGCGGTGCCGAACGTCTGCGCCTCGCCGCGCAGGCGGAGTTCGGTGTTCACCGCCGCCGCGATCCGGTGTGCCGGGGCCTGTGCGGCGAGATCGCCGTTGATCTCCGCCAGGCCCTCCGCCAGCCACTGTTCGGTGAGCTCCTGGAAGACCCGCGCCTCGCCATTGGTGGTGCCCATGGCGGAGCCCGCACGCGCGGCCGACAGCTCGTCCTCGTCCCAGCCGGCGTCCCGCACGGCCATTTTTGCCGCTGCGGCGGCGAACTGGCTGCTGCGGCCCCACTGGTCCAACGGCAGCCGCTCCAGATGGTCCTGCGGGCGGAAGTCCAGGACCTCACCGGCCTGCGTGTGCTCGAAGCCCGTGCTGTCGAACGACTGAATGGGAGATATTCCGCTGCGCCCCGCGCGGATGGCCTCGGCGAACGCCCCGGCTCCGATGCCGAGGCTGCTCACGGCGCCGAGGCCCGTGACCGCCACCCGGCGCGGCCGGCGCTCAGACACCTGCGGGCGCGGTGACGTGACGCGCGATCAGGGCGTAGGCCGACTCGAGGTTGTCGAGGTCGACCAGCTCCTCCTGCGGGATCTTGAAGCCGAGCTGGCGCTCGAAGCGCGAGAACATCTCGATGATCAGCAGCGAGTCGGCGTCGAAGTCCTCGGCGAAGCTGTGCTCCTCGCGCACCTCCTCGGGCGTCACCTCGAGAACGTCCGCCACGATCTCCCGGACCTTGTCGCGCAGTTCGGCGGACAGACCAGTGGCCAGGTTTTCCGACATGGGTATTCCCTTCACCAGGGCAGCTCCGAGAGCTGCCTGTACCGTGTGGTTCCGCTACGCCGTCCGTGGAATACGGAAGCGCCATGGAAGATGCCGCATCGTGCGGGATTCAACGGGGATCCGCGGCGCATCAGCTTTCCGCCGCCCGGGCCCCTCTCGCCATGAATGCTGCCATAGCAAGCCTCCCGGCAGAACCCTCCGCCAGGTTTTCCCCGCGAACTTTCATGCGCATTTGACGCGCATTCCATTCACCCTGGAAAGAATCACGGCACTGCGACGGGATCGTCCCGCTGTCAAAGGTGAGGGGGCTCCTTTATGAGACCGCCTGTGCGAGTGGGTATTGCCTCAACGGCCGTCTGGCTGCCGGAAAAGCGCGACGGCGCGGCCGAAGCCGTGGCCGAGGACCGAGTGGAGGCGCGTGCGGCCCGGGACCTGGGGCACCCCCGGCTCCCTGTCGCCGACGCCATATCGGCGCCGGAGATGGCCGTGCACGCGGCGCAGCAGGCGCTGTACAGCGGCGGCGTACGGGCCGCCGACCTGGGGCTGCTGTGCCACGCCTGGATGCACTATCAAGGTCACGACCTGTGGTCGCCGGCACACTACATCGCGCACCAGATCGGCGCGCACCACTCCGTTCCGGTGGGCATTCAGCAGATCTGCAACGGCGGCGCGGCCGCCCTGGAACTCGCCGTCGCCCGCCTGTCCCTGGAGTCCTCCTCGCCCCGGCACGCCCTGGTGACGACGGCGGACCGCTTCGTCCCGCCGTGGTTCGACCGCTGGCGCAGCGACTACGGGGCGGCGTACGGAGACGCGGCGACGGCCGTTCTGCTGCGGCAGCCCGCCGAGCCGGACGACGCCCTGCTGCTGCGCGCGCTGAACACCGCGGCCGCCCCGCACCTCGAGGCGATGCACCGGGGAGAGGACCCCTTCGCCCGGCTTCCCCGGGACAACTCCCCCGTCGTCGACATGCGCCGGACCAAGCGCGTCTATCTGCGCGACCACGGGGTCGAGGAGTTCAGCAAGATCAACCGGGAGATGATCCGGTACGTGGTCACCGGTGCCCTGCGCGACGCGGTGCTCACCGCCGACGACCCCCGCCTCCGCTTCCTGCTGCTTCCCCGGCTCGGACGCAAGATCTTGGAGGACGCCTGGTACCCGACCCTGCGAGAGATCACTCCGGCGCCGGTCGTCGACTGGGGTCACGACACCGGGCACCTCGGCACCGGCGATCTGCCGGCGGGGCTGAACGAAGTGCTGCGCCGGGACGCGCTGGCTCCCGGGGAGTTCGGGCTGGTGCTCAACGCCGGGGCGGGCTTCACCTGGTCGTGCGCGGTGGTGGAAGCCCCCGGCCGGCACTGAGGGCACCACCCGGCGAGCGGCCGTGGGGGTGTCGGCACCATCCCGGTGCCGGCACCCCCACGGCCGTTGTGATCACTGCGGAACCGTGCGCCAGGCACCGGCCGGGCGGTGCGGCCCGGAGCGCAGCCAGCCCGGCACGGCCTTTGGCCGGGCCGGGCCCGGCCCGGCGGCGGGACCGGCGGCGGGACCGGCCAGCACGGCCAGCGTCAGCGCGGCGATCTCCTCTGCCGTCGGGTTCCCGCGCAGCACGCGCAAGGCCGCGGGCCGCCGGTCAGCGGGTGTGGTCTCCAAGGGGCCTCATCCTTTCGGGGGGACGGCTACATGGGCGGGTTGCCGTGCTTGCGGGGGACGAGCTGTTCCTGCTTGGTGCGCAGCACCCGCAGGGCCTCGGCCAGCACGGCACGGGTGGTGCGGGGGTCGATCACGTCGTCGACCAGGCCGCGTTCGGCCGCGTAATAGGGGTGCATCAGCGCCTCGCGGTACCGCTCGGTCAGGGTCCGGCGCGCGGCCTCCGGGTCGTCGGCCGCGGCGACCTCGCGACGGTGGATGACGTTGACGGCGCCCTCGGCGCCCATCACGGCGATCTCGTTGGTCGGCCAGGCGAAGGACAGGTCGCAGCCGATGGAGCGCGAGTCCATGACGATGTACGCCCCGCCGTAGGCCTTGCGCAGGATCACCTGGACACGGGGCACGGTGGCGTTGCAGTACGCGTAGAGCAGCTTCGCGCCGTGGCGGATGATGCCGCCGTGCTCCTGAGTGGTGCCGGGCAGGAAACCCGGGACGTCCACGAGCGTGACGAGCGGGATGTTGAACGCGTCGCACGTCTGGATGAAGGACGCCCCTTTCTGCGACGCTTCGATGTCGAGAACACCGGCCAGATGCCGCGGCTGGTTGGCGACCAGCCCGACGGTCTGTCCGTCGATGCGCGCCAGCACACACAGCAGGTTCGGCGCCCACTGTTCGTGGACCTCCAGGAACTCCGCGCCGTCGACCAGCCGTGCGATCACCTCCCGCATGTCGTAGGGCTGGTTGGGGTCCGCCGGTACGAGCTGAAGGATTTCGTCGTCCGGGACGTCCAGCCGGACGGCGGGGTCGCCCGGCGGCGGGAGCTCCTTGTTGTTCGCCGGCAGCAGGGACAGCAGATAGCGCACGTCCTCCAGGCACGACTCCTCGTCGTCGTAGGCGAAGGCCGCCGCCCCCGAGACCGCCGCGTGCAGGTCGGCACCGCCGAGCTCCTCGTGGCTCACCTTCTCCCCGGTGACCGCCTCCACGACCTCGGGCCCCGTGATGAACATCTGGGAGATGCCGCGCACCATGAAGACGAAGTCCGTCAGCGCGGGCGAGTAGGTGGCACCGCCCGCGCAGGGCCCGAGCATGACGCTGATCTGCGGGATCACACCTGAGGCGCGCACGTTTCGGCGGAAGATCCCGCCGTAGCCCGCCAGGGCGGACACGCCCTCCTGGATGCGGGCACCGGCACCGTCGTTGAGGCTCACCAGCGGGGCGCCCGCGGCCTCGGCCATGTCCATGATCTTGTGGATCTTCTCCGCGTGGGACTCCCCGAGCGACCCGCCGAAGATACGGAAATCATGGCCGTAGGCGAACACCGTCCGCCCGTGCACCCGGCCCCAGCCGGTCACCACACCGTCGGTGTGCGGACGGCGCTCCTCCAGTCCGAAACCACTGGCACGGTGCCGGCGCAGCCCTTCGATCTCCACGAACGTGCCCTCGTCGAAGAGCTTCTCCAGCCGCTCGTACACGGTCATCTTGCCGCGTGCGTGCTGCGCCTGGGTGGCGCGCGGGCCGGGGCCGCCGCGCACTGCCTGCCGCAGCCGCAGCAGTTCGGCGGTCCGCTCCCGCATGCCGGAACCCGGTGCGAGCGGAATCGGCGGCGCGGCGGCGAGAGGGCGGTCGTCCAGAGCAGTCATCGAAGTGCACTCCCAAGCGTTGAAAGGCGAAGCGGCCGTAACGGCGCTCCCGGTAATTCCTGCGAACTGAACAATCGGCTGTCGCTGTGAAAGCTGCCTAAAAGGACAAGGCCCGGACCGCCGTCCGCACTGCTTTCCATGCAGTTTTCACGGCGCTTCTATGCCCCGTGGGAAACATGGGCCGCACCCGATATTCACGGACCCGCCGCTGGCGGCGCCGGACATAGGAGTCCCTGCATGACAACGCCGAGCGGTATCGCTCCACCGGCCCCCGATCCCGTACCGACCTTCAGCCGCACCATCGAGCGCTCATTGGTACACCGGGCGGCCGTGTCGGAAGTGCTCGTCACGGATCTCGTGCCGACCGGGAAAGAGGACTTCGTCGCAGGCGCGCAGCTCCCCCTGGGACACGGCTACTTCAGCGACCACCTGCGTTCCCCTGTCTCCTACGACTTCCTGCTGCTGCTGGAGGCCGCCCGCCAGGCCGGCACCGCGGCCTCGCACCGGCAGCTGGACATCCCGCAGGGCACCGTCTTCCTCGTCCACAACTGGTCGATCGAGATCGACGACCCGGCGGCCCTCGACCCGGGGCCGCGGCCGGGCGAACTCGAGATGACCGGTTCGGTGCACCGCCTGGCCGGCCGTAACGGCCGTCTGCGGGGCGTCGACTCACCGGTCTCGCTGCGCATCGGCGGACGCGAGATCGGCCGCGCGCGGATCACGGTGGGCGCGGCGAGCGGCGACGACTACACCAAACTGCGCTTCCTGCAGCGGAAGTCGACACCTCCGCTCACCTCGGACCTCGGCGGCGTGGTGCGCAGCCGCCCGGCGGACGCGAACGCGGTCGGCCGCCGGAATCCGTCCAATGTGGTGCTCGGCGAGCCCCGCCGGGCGGACGGCGCCATCTCCGCTCAGGTCGAGCCGCGCTTCGAGAACGCCAGCCTCTTCGACCACACCTACGACCACATCCCGGCCATGGTGCTGACCGAGGCGGCACGCCAGCTCGCCCACCTCGCCGGCGTCCCGGTCTCGGCGGCCGTCACAGGCTGTACGGCCGACTTCACCCGGTTCGTGGAGCTCGACGCGCCGCTCGTCGCCACGGCCGCACTGCCCGGGAGCGGCTCCCTCCCCGGCTCCTTCCCCGGCTCCTTCCCCGGCTCCCTCTCGGTGGACTTCCTGCAGGACGGCGCCTCGGCCGGCCGGATCACCCTGTCCTTCGCGCCGTCCCCGGCGGGAGCCGCCGGCTCCGGCGAGGTGGAGGCGTCATGAGCACCGCACGCCGTCCCGTCCGTGCCGTGTGGACGGACTTCGGTGGAGTGCTGACTCCTCCGATCAGCCAGGACCTGGAGGACTTCAGCCGCCGGACGGGGATTCCCGCGGAAGCCCTCCGGGCGGCGATGACCGCGGTGGCCGCGCCGTTCGGTCCCGACCTCATGGCTCCGCTGGACACCCCGCTCCTCACCGAGGACGAGTGGGCCGCCCGGATGAACGCGGAGCTGCGGACGCTCGGCGTGGAGACCGATCTCACCGGTTTCGGGGAGCGCTGGTTCGCGGGCCGCGCCACCAACGACGCGTGGCTGCGGCATCTCCACGCGATCCGCCGCACCGGTGTGTTCGTCGGCATGCTGTCCAACATGCCGCCGGCCTGGGACCGGCTGTGGCGCCGCATGGTCGAGCCGGAGGGTCTCTTCGACGGTCTCGTCCTGTCCTTCGAGGTGGGCGTCCGCAAACCGGACCCCGCGATCTTCGAGGCGGCCGCCGCCATGGCGGGGGTGGCGCCCGAGGAGTGCCTCCTCGTCGACGACATCGCCACCAACTGCGCCGGAGCCGAGGCGGCGGGCTGGCAGGCCGTCCACTTCACCGACGCCGACGCGGCGGCGGACCGGCTCGCCGGCCTGCTGCCCCGACCGCTCATCGCCGGTTCGCCGGCCGCCTGAACTGGAGAACCCATGTCACGCACCGTTCTGATCACCGGCGGCAACCGGGGGATCGGCCTGAGCATCGCCCGCGCCTTCGAGGAGGCCGGTGACAAGGTCGCCGTCACCCACCGCGGTGGCGAACCACCCGCCGGGCTGTTCGGCGTCCGTTGCGACGTCACCGACCCGGAGTCCGCCCGCCGGGCCGTCGAGGAGGTGGAGGCCCAGTACGGGCCGGTCGAAGTGCTCGTCGCCAACGCCGGCATCACCCGGGACGGGCCGGCCCCCACCATGCGGGAGGAGGACTTCGAGGACGTCCTGCAGACCAACCTCATCGGGTCGTTCCGGATGGCCCGCCTGGTGTCCCGCGGCATGATCGGCGCCAAGTGGGGCCGCATCGTCTTCGTCTCGTCCATCATGGGCTTCCTGGGCTCCCCGGGGCAGTCGAACTACGCCGCGTCCAAGTCGGGGATGCTGGGCCTGACCCGGTCCCTGGCCTGGGAGCTCGGCTCTCGCAACATCACCGTCAACATGGTCACCCCGGGCCTGATCGAGACCGAGATGATCCAGGCGGTCACGGACAAGCGCCGCACCCAGCTGCTCAGCCAGACGCCGCTGCGGCGCACCGGCACTCCGCAGGAAGTCGCCGAGGTCGTGAAGTTCCTCGCCGGCGACGGTGCGGCCTACGTCACCGGTGCCGCCGTCCCCATCGGCGGCGGCATCGGCATGGGCCAGTGACCCCTTGACCCTCCGCGTTCCACCGCTCCGGCGCGGGAACGCGCCCCCCTGCGGCGTCCGACGCCGCACGCGAGCCGCGCGCTCGCACCCCTTTTCCCACCCCTTTTCCCACCCCTTTTCCCACCCCTTTTCCCACCCCGGCGCTCCGCTCCGGGCCGTACTACGAGAAGCGAAGGAGTCCGCCGTGACGGACGAGGAAGTACTGGCGATCGCCCTGGAGATGGGCAAGGTCTTCAACGACGGCGACGAGGAGGTCGCGCACCGCTTGGTGGCGGAGGACTTCGTCGACTACGAGGCGCCCGAGGGCTCCCCGCGCGGGCCGCAGGCCTACGTGAACACCGCCCGCTGGATGCGCACCGTCTGGGAGGACGCGCGCTGGGAGCCCGTCGACGCCTTCGCCAAGGGTGACAAGGCCTGCATCCGGCTGATCTTCACGGGCCGCCAGGTGACCGACTTCATGGGCGTCCCCGCGAGCGGCAAGGAGGTGCGCGTCCAGCACCTCCACGTCTACCGGATCGCGGACGGCAAGGTCGTGGAGCACTGGGCGGTCCGGGACGACCTGGAGCTCTTCCGCCAGCTCGGCGCCTGGGACAAGCCTCTCCAGGGCGCGCCCAAGCCCGCGCCGACGTCCTGACCCGCCGGCCTCGGCCGGCAACACCTGAAGGGGGCATCCGCCTGCGGATGCCCCCTTCACCGTTTTCCCGGCGTGCCGGACGGTCCTACGTCAGCGTGCGGGGCCGAGTCCGTGCAGCAGTGCGTCGACCACGGCGGCCGCCAGCGTGTCCGGGTCGGTGCCGCTCTCCGACTGCTCCAGGATGGCCTGTTCGAGCAGGGCGTGGTAGACGCGGCGCGCCCACCCGAGGTCGGCGTCGGGACGCAGCAGGCCGGCCTGCTGGGCCCGTTCGAGCAACAGATGCCCCTTGGCGAAGATGCGTGCGTGCGCGGCGACGGCGTCCGGGTCGCGGAGCTGGGGCTGGCCGACGGTGTAGCGCCAGCCGCTCTTGACCTGGATCACGTTCGCGGTGATCTGGTGCAGCGCCACCAGGGGGGGCGCCGTCTCCGGGCGGCCGACGTCGATGGCCTCCTCGACCTGCCGGAAGGCATGGGCGGCCATGGCGTCGAGCAGCGCCTCGCGTGAGGCGAACCGCCGGTGCACCGTCGTACGGGCGACACCCGCCGCGGCGGCGATCTGGGCGAGGCTCGCGGTCGGGTCCTCGCTGAGCACTCGTTCGGCCACTTCCAGGATCGTCCGCACGGTGCGTTCCGCGTCGGCGCGCAGTGGCCGTTCTTTCGTCGTCTCGGTCACGTCCTGCCCTGCCTCTCCCTCGCTGGTACTCCTCTTGCCCCCAGTCTAAGCATCACTGAAGTCGCAACAAAGCAGTTACTTGCATCTTCGGTGTTGCAACTCCCAGAGTTTGCGATACATTACTGATGCAGATCACGGGCAACTTGCAACTCTCAAGGAGTGAATACCCATGTCCCAGGACCAGCAGGGCTGGATCGAGACGTACGACTTCGTGCAGGGCGTCCAGGCCGCCGGCCCCGCCCATCTGCAGCAGGTCGGCGTGCTCAAGACCGGGCCCGCGGACGCCCGGCGCGTCCTCGTCCTGCTCGGCGGCCGCGAGGGCGGCTCCGGCGTCTTCCGTCACACGGCGCGCAGCCTCGCCCAGGCGGCCGACGACCTGCAGGTGTGGGCCGTCGACCGGCGCGAGCAGAACCTCGCCGACCTCTCCGCGTTCGCCGACACCCCGGACCAGGCCACCGAGTACTACCTCGGGGGCCACTACGAAGTACGGGAGCCGGCCGACCACCCCTACGCCGCCCAGTGGGGCCTGGAGGTCCTCCTGGAGGACCTGCGCCGGGTGGTCGCCGCGGCCTCGGACGGCGGACGGCGCGACGTCGTGCTCGGCGGCGTCTCGGTCGGGGCCAGCGAGGCCCTCCTGTACGCCGCATGGGACTTCGACGGCACCCCGGGCTACCGGGACCTGGCCGGCCTGGCCATGGTCGACGGCGGCGTCCTGAACGCCTACTCCGGCGCGGGCATGGAGTTCGACCTGCCGCTCGAGGCCGCCAAGGGCTGGCTCGCCCAGATCGAGGGCGGCGCCGTCTTCGAGAACTTCACCAGCACCACCATCGGCCTGGGCGACCGCCCCGAGTCGGCGGCCGTATGGCTGCAGCTCGCCGCCAAGCACGCACTGGCCGACCCGGACGGCGCCGCGCCGCTCGCCGACCGGCTCCCCGAAGCCCTCCGCCCGGACCGCGCGCTCACCAACGCCGGACTCTTCGGCTGGCTCGTCGGCGCCGAGCGCGCCCACCCGTCGTACTCCGTCACCGCGGGCCGGCTGAAGGACGACGGCGCCTGGATCGAGGACGGCCCCACCGCGCTCGGCACCGTGGCCGAAGCCTTCGCGGGCCCGCGCCCGGGCGCCTGGCTCTGGTACACGCTCAACCGCGTGATGCTCGACCTGGTCGCGGCCATCGACTTCACGGAGACCGACCTCACCCGGCTGCTCGGCCTGCGGCTGTTCCACACCCGCGACATCGACACCCCGCTGTACGTGTTCCAGTCCGGCCTGACCAACGGCACCACGGGACAGGCCGCCGCGACGGTCACGGCCGGCAGCCGCATCCCCGAGCTGTCGCTGCACTCCGACGCCGCCCTGACCCACCAGGACGTCGTCTACGCCCGCTGGGACGACAACCGCTTCCTGCAGACCCTTTCGCAGTTCCTGCGCGGTCTGCCCCGCCGAAGCCACTGACCGGGCGCACGCCCCCAAGACCGGGGCGGCAGGGAGAGCCCCCGTATCCCTGCCGCCCCTCCCCGACCACCTGACAAGGAGCTCCGATGGCTGCCGCCGCCACCCCGCAGGCACCGCCCCGCACCGGTTTAACCATCTTCGCCCTCTGCCTGGCCGTGTTCATCGTGCCGCTCGGCCTGAGCAGCGCGCCGGTCGCGCTCCCCGCGATCGGTGACGACCTGCACGCGGGCGTCGTGCCGCTGCAGTGGGTCGTCAACGCCTACAACGTCACCGCCGCCAGCTTCATGATGGCCGCCGGGTCGATCGCCGACCGCATCGGCCGCAAGCGCGTCTTCGCCTTCGGCCTCGGCCTCTACGGCGTCTCCGCGCTCGTCGGCGCACTCGCCACCGACGTCATCATGCTGGACATCGCCAGGGGCATCGCCGGCGTCGCGGCCGCCGCCATGATGACCGCGGGCGTGTCGGTGATGGCCAACATGTTCCAAGGGGCCGCCCGCACCAAGGCGTTCGCCTTCGTCGGCGTCACCATCGGGGCCGGCCTCGCCCTCGGCCCGACCACTTCGGGCCTGCTCGTCTCCGGCCTCGGCTGGCGCTCGATCTTCTGGGTCCAGTTCGCCATCGTCGCCGTCGCCATGCTCGGCCTCGGCCTCCTGCAGGAGTCGAAGAACCCCGACGCCAACGCCGTCGACTGGGCCGGCACCGTCACCTTCACCCTGGCCCTCTTCTGCTTCACCCTCGCGATCATCGAAGGCCCGCAGTGGGGCTGGGGCGGCCCGCAGGTCCTCGGGCTCCTCGCCGCGTGCGTACTGCTCCTGATCGCCTTCGTCATCGTCGAACGGCGCCAGCAGCACCCGATGTTCGACCTCTCGCTCTTCACCGAGCCGCGGTTCATGGCCGTCAACCTGCTGGCCACCGCCGTCTCCTTCGGCTTCGTCGGCCTCATGGTCCTGCTGCCCTCCTACCTGGTCGGCGCCAACGGGCTCAGTAACAGCGCGGCCGGCCTGACCATGCTGCTGCTCACCGCCCCGGTGCTCGCCTTCCCGCTGGTCGCCGGGCGTCTCGTCCAGGCCGGGGTGTCCATGCGCCCCATCCTCAGCGGCAGCCTCCTGCTGGTCGCGGCCGGACTGGCCTGGCTGACCGTCATCCACCCCGACATCAGCCTGCTCGGCCTGGCCGGACCGCTCCTGCTCATCGGCACCGGCATCGGCCTCATCTACGGCCTGATGGACGGCGCCGCGGTCAGCACCGTCCCCCCGTCCAAGGTCGGCATGGCCAGCGGCATGTTCAACACCATCCGTCTCGCCAGCGAGGCAGTGGCCGTCGCCGGCATGGTCGCCGCCCTGGTCTCCCTCGTCCAGAACCGCGTCTCCAACGGCCTCGACCGCTTCACCCAGGGCACCTCCCTCGACGCACGCGCCGTGACCGACAGCGTCACCAGCGGCAACCTCGGCGAGCCGGTGTCCAAGACGGCCCCGGCGGCACGCGACGCCTTCACCGACTTCCTCGGCCAGGGCTACACCCACGGCTTCCAGGTCGTCCTGTGGGCCACCGCCGCCATCTGCGTCGTCAGCGCCGTCGTCCTCCACCTCATCCTCACCGACCGGCCGGCCGAGGACACCGCCGCCGGCGAGCACGAGCACCAGGACGCCGAGCGCACCCCGGCCGAGGTGTCCGCCTGACCGCGGCCCCGACACCGCACAGTCCACCCCCTACCCCTTGCGCGCAACCGGCCGCGGCCGCCCGGGAGTCCCGGGCGGCCGGCCGCCACATCCGCAGCGCGTGCCGCCGGCAGGAGATCCTCATGTCGCGCCCACCGTTTCCCACACCCCGTGCTCTCGAACTCGACGCGGCAGGGCCGGGCCCCCTGCCCCATACCGCCCTCGCCCTGCACCAGTTGGCACCGGACACCGCCGTTCAGCTGCACGACGACGAGATGCGACTGCTGCGCGGCCTGCCTGCCCGGCGGCGCGCCGATTTCGCGGCCGGCCGCTTGGCGGCCCGCCGCGCACTGGCCGTCCTGGGAGTCCCCGGGCCCGTCCTGCGCGACGGGCGCCGGCCCCTCTTCCCCGCGGGCACCACCGGCTCCATCAGTCACTGCACCGGGCACATCGGGGTCAGCTTCGTCAGCACGCATCCCGGCGTCGCCGCCACCGGCATCGACCTGGAGCGCACCGACCGCCTCACGCGGGCCACCGCCCGGCTCGTCTGCACCCGTCACGAACGCGCGTGGGTGAGCAGGGCACGCCGCCCGGAGAGCCGACTCTCCGTCCTCTTCTCGGCGAAGGAAGCGCTCTACAAGGCGCTGTCGGGACTCAGCCCGCGGACCCCGGTCTTTCACGACGTGGAACTCCACGTGGAGCGCGGACTGCTGGAGATCCGGATCGGCCGTGGCCTCCTCCCGGCCGGCCACCACCTGACCGGCTGGGTCCGGCTCCTCGCCGGCAACCACGTCCTCACCACCGTTGCCGTGCTGACCGGCGCCCCCACCGGACGGGAGGACAACCGGACGGGCACACTACGTTTCGAAGGAGATCAGACCGTGTTCTGCACTCATCCTTCTGCGTAGGCCGACTCAACCTTAGAATCATTTCCTTGCAGTCGGCCCCCGGCCGTGGAAACGTCGATCCCGCACGGTTTCTGAGAATCGGCTCGACTCCACGGGGGAGACAGTGCTTCAGTTCAAAGTTCTGGGGCCTCTGCAAATCAAACACAACGGTAGAGAGCTACCGGCGCCGCGCGGGCCAAAAGTACGGCAATTGCTGTCGCTGCTGGTCCTGCAGCCCGGATCGGTCGTCTCCCACGGCCCGCTCGTCGACGAGCTGTGGGGAAAGGAACCGCCCAAGACCGCACTGTCAACCGTCCGTACGCACATCTATCACCTGCGCCGGATACTCAAGCAGGAAATCGGCAGCGGTCTTCCCACCGAACTCATCGACACCTGGCCGGCCGGATACGTGCTGCGGGCCAGACCGGAGCAGGTCGACGCGGAGATCTTCCACCGCCTCGCCCGCCAGGGCGAGGCCCTGATGAACACCGGCGACCTGCCCGAAGGCACGCGTGTGTTGTCCCGGGCACTGGATCTGTGGAGCGGGGACGTGCTCACGGACGTCGGGTGCGGTCCGGTCCTCACCCAGCACGTGCAACATCTCCAAGAGGTGTACATGCGCGTTCTGCAACGCCGCATCGGAGCCGACATGCAGCTCGGTCAGCACGGGCAGCTGGCCGCGGAACTCAAGAGCCTGGTCACTCGCCACCCACTGAACGAATGGCTGCACGGCCAGCTCATCACCGCCCTCTACCGGTGCGGCCGCAGAGGAGACGCCCTCCGCGCCTATCAGGAACTCCGGGGAATACTGCAGGAAGAACTCGGGCTCGATCCCTCGCCGACGCTCCAGAAAATGCAGCGGCTCATCCTCGCCGGAGCCGACATCGACAATCCGGGATCTCCGGCGGCTCACACCGCCAGTACTCCCCGCCTTCTGCCGAGGATCAGCAGACTTCCCCACGCCTCGTAAAACAAGGACGTCCGGGGTTTTGTACTTCCGGCAGGTGCTGCCCTGCCTTCTTCTAGGAGAGTTCGTGCGCAAGGTGCTTATCGCCAATCGTGGTGAAATCGCTGTCCGTGTCGCTCGTGCGTGCCGGGACGCGGGGATCGCGAGTGTGGCGGTCTATGCCGATCCGGATCGTGACGCGTTGCATGTCCGGGCGGCCGACGAGGCGTACGCGCTGGGTGGTGAGACCCCGGCCACCAGTTACCTGGACATGGGCAAGGTGCTGGCCGCGGCGGCGGAGTCGGGCGCGGACGCGGTCCATCCCGGGTACGGGTTCCTTTCCGAGAACGCGGAGTTCGCGCAGGCGGTGCTGGACGCTGGGCTGACGTGGATCGGCCCGCCGCCGCAGGCGATCCGGGATCTGGGTGACAAGGTCGCGGCCCGTCACATCGCCCAGCGCGCCGGCGCGCCCCTGGTCGCAGGGACTCCCGATCCGGTCTCCGGGGCGGAGGAGGTGGTGGCTTTCGCCCGGGAGCATGGTCTGCCGATCGCGATCAAGGCGGCGTTCGGTGGCGGTGGCCGTGGCCTGAAGGTCGCCCGGACGCTGGAGGAAGTGCCGGAGCTGTTCGAGTCGGCGGTGCGGGAGGCGGTGGCGGCGTTCGGCCGGGGCGAGTGCTTCGTCGAGCGTTACCTCGACAAGCCCCGCCACGTCGAGACCCAGTGCCTGGCCGACACCCACGGCAACGTCGTCGTCGTCTCGACGCGCGACTGCTCGCTCCAGCGCCGGCACCAGAAGCTCGTCGAGGAGGCCCCGGCGCCGTTCCTGTCGGATGAGCAGAACGCGCAGTTGTACGCGGCGTCGAAGGCGATCTTGAAGGAAGCCGGCTACGTCGGCGCGGGCACCGTCGAATTCCTCGTCGGCAACGACGGCACGATCTCCTTCCTGGAGGTCAACACGCGTCTGCAGGTCGAGCACCCCGTCACCGAAGAGGTCACCGGCATCGACCTGGTCCGGGAGATGTTCCGGATCGCCGACGGCGAGGAGCTCGGGTACGACGACCCGGCCGTGCGGGGGCATTCGTTCGAGTTCCGGATCAACGGTGAGGACCCGGGCCGTAACTTCCTGCCCGCTCCCGGCACCGTCACCACCTTCACCCCGCCGACAGGTCCGGGCGTGCGCCTGGACGCGGGTGTGGAGTCGGGCTCGGTGATCGGCCCGGCGTGGGATTCGTTGCTGGCGAAGCTGATCGTGACGGGTGCGTCGCGTGAGCAGGCCCTTCAGCGGGCGGCCCGTGCTCTGGCGGAGTTCCGGGTCGAGGGCATGGCCACCGCCATCCCCTTCCACCATGCGGTCGTCACCGACCCGGCGTTCACCAGTGACCCGTTCCGCGTCCACACCCGCTGGATCGAAACCGAATTCGCCAACACGATAGAGCCGTTCGCCGCACCGGCCGGCGCCGAGGAGGACGAGCCGCAGGGCCGTGAGACGGTCGTGGTCGAGGTCGGTGGCAAGCGGCTGGAGGTCACGCTCCCGTCTTCGCTCGGCGCGAGCTTCAGCGGTGGCCCGGCCGCTGGTGGCGGCGGGCGGCCCAAGCGCCGCGCGGCGAAGAAAGCGGGCGCGGCCGCCTCGGGCGACTCGCTGACCTCCCCGATGCAGGGCACCATCGTCAAGGTCGCCGTCGAAGACGGCCAGCAGGTCAACGAGGGCGACCTGGTCGTGGTCCTGGAGGCCATGAAGATGGAACAGCCGATCAACGCCCACCGCTCCGGCACGGTCAAGGACCTGGCAGCGGAAGTCGGCGCGTCGCTGTCCTCAGGCGCGGTCATCTGCGAGATCAAGGACTGACGAGCGACCGCCGAGCACGAGCACAAGCACAAGCACGGGGAACACGCTGGGCATCCCATCTCGCCCTCGTTTCCCCCACGTTGAATTCCATGAACTACACGCACTGATTCCCACGAACAACACGAACAGAGGAAAGCCATGTCCAGTCGCCTGCGCACTCGCCGCCGTATAACCGCTGCCGCCGTCCTGGCCTCGGCCGCCGCCCTGCTCCTGCCGATGTCGGCATCCGCGCACGCCGAGCAGTCCGGTCCCGCCCCGCGCGCCGTAGCCGACACGGCCGCTCCCCTTCCGGCGGTCGTTCAAGGCGAGGGTCGCGCCATCCACCCCGAGGGCGTCACCTGGGACCCGACCCGCAACGCCTTCCTCATCGGTTCTCTGCGCTACGGCACGATCTCCGCTGTCGGGGCCGACGGCATACCCCACACCCTTGTCGACGACCCCCGTCTGATCGCCACCGGGGGCATCCGGGTGGACGCGGCCCACAACCGTATCCTCGCCACGTACGGCGATGTCTACGCCGGCCCGAACGCCCTGCTCAGCGTCGGTTCCACGCCCCAGACCCGGGGCCGGTACGTCGGCCTGGCGATCATCAACCTCTCGACGGGTGCCGTGGAGAAGCTGGTCGACCTCGGCCAGGGCCCGGGCCTGCACCTGGCCAACGACCTTGCCCTCGACGCCAAGGGCAACGCCTACGTCACCGACTCCTTCACCGGAACGATCTTCAAGGTGACCCCGTCCGGCACCGCCTCCACCTTCCTCCAGGACTCCGCTCTCGACGCGGGCCACGACGCCAACGGCGTTCCCAACGTGGGCGTCAACGGCATCGTGTACGACCCTGCCGGTTTCCTGATCGTGGTCCGCTACGACAACGGGTCCCTGTTCCGCATCCCGGTGCACCGGCCGAAGGACTTCCAGGAGATCCGCCTGGACGCGCCGATCCCCGGCGCCGACGGCATGGCCCTCGGCGCGGACGGCACTCTCTACGCGGCGACGAACACCATCAAGGCGAACAGCACCGACGCCCTGGTCAAGCTCCGCTCGGAGGACGGCTGGCGCAGTGCCCGGACCGTGAGCAAGGTGGCCTCACCCGAAGCGGCCCCGACCACGGTGGCTCTCACCCCGTCGGGCGACTACGTCCTCAGCGCCAACGACAACATCCTGTTCAACAGCGGCGGCAGCCAGACCCGCGACGGCTTCGTGCTGCGCCGGTTCTGACCCCACCCATGCCCCGGGACCGCGGGACGGGCATCCCCCTCCCGCCCCGCGGTCCCGGCCCCATGCCAAGGAGCCAGCCAGCAATGGCACTCGACCAGTCATTCGTGGGCCGCAGCTATCCGCCCACCGCGCCGTACGAAGTGGGCGTGGAGAAGATCCGTGAGTTCGCGGCGGCCATCGGCGACCCCCACCCCGCGTACCGGGACCGCGCGGCAGCCGCGGTACTCGGCCACCCTCAGGTGATCGCACCGCCTACCTTCGTCTTCTCCATCAGCTACGCGGCGGCGGGCCAGGTCATCGAGGACCCTCAGCTCGGCCTCGACTACAGCCGCGTGGTCCATGGCGACCAGAAGTTCGTGTACACCCGCCCCGTTCGCGCGGGCGACCGTCTCACGGTCGTCACGACGATCGAGGCGATCAGGTCCCACGCCGGCAATGACGTGCTGGACATCCGCGGTGACGTCCGGGACGACACGGGCGTCCATGTGGTGACCGCGTGGACCAAGCTCGTGGCACGTGGGACGGGAGTGGAGGAATCGTGACTGCGAGCATCCGCTACGAGGACGCCCCGCCCGGCACCAGACTGCCGGCGCAGTCGTTTTCGGTGACCCGTTCCACCCTGGTGCGATACGCCGGCGCGTCCGGCGACTTCAACCCCATCCACTGGAACGACGCCTTCGCCCAGCGGGTCGGCCTGCCGGGCGTCATCGCGCACGGCATGTTCACGATGACCGAGGCGATCCGTGTCGTCACCGACTGGGCGGGCGACCCGGGCGCGGTGATCGAGTACGGGGTGCGCTTCACCAAGCCGGTCGTCGTCCCGAACGACGATACGGGCGCGCTGATCGAGGTCAGTGCCGTGGTCGGCCAGCAGCTCGCGGACAGACGCGTCCGGGTGGACATCACGGCGACGAGCGCGGCCCAGAAGGTCCTGGGCGCGGCACGGGCAATCGTCCAGCTGACCTGAACTCCCCACCACACCCGCACACCTGACGGAGACCAATGCACCAGCGCCGACTCGCCGGCCTGGACGTCTCGGCCCTCGGCCTCGGCTGCATGGGCATGAGCGACCTCTACGGACCGGGCGACGACACCGAATCGATCGCGACCATCCACCGCGCACTGGACCGCGGTGTCACCCTGCTCGACACCGCCGACATGTACGGCCCGTTCACCAACGAGCACCTCGTCGGCCGGGCGATCTCCACGCGTCGCGACGAGGTCGTCCTCGCCACCAAATTCGGGGTGGAACGCCTCCCGGACGGCACCACCCTGGGTGTCAACGGCCGCCCCGACTACGTCCGGGCCGCGTGCGACGCCTCGCTGCGGCGCCTCGGCGTCGACCACATCGACCTCTACTACCAGCACCGCGTCGACCCGACCGTGCCCATCGAGGAGACCTGGGGCGCACTCGCCGAGCTCGTCGCCGCCGGCAAGGTCCGCCGGCTCGGCATCTCCGAGGCCAGTCCGGCCACCGTGCGCAGGGCGCACGCGGTCCACCCCATCACCGCCGGGCAGTACGAATACTCCCTCTTCAGCCGCGACATCGAGACCGAGTTGCTGCCCACGCTGCGGGAGCTCGGCATCGGGCTCGTCGCCTACGCCCCGATGGGGCGCGGTCTGCTGACCGGCACTGTCACTGGCCCCGGCCAGTTTCCCGCCGGCGATGTGCGCCGCCTCGCGCCACGCTTCCAGGAGGGCAGCCTCGTCACCAACCTCGCGCTCGTGACATCGCTGCGCGAGTTCGCCACCGCCTCGGGCGCCACCCCCGCCCAGCTCGCCCTGGCCTGGCTGCTGCACCGGGGCCCGTACATCGTGCCGATTCCCGGCACCAAGCGCCGCGGCTACCTCGAGGAGAACCTGCGGGCGGAGGGCATCGCGCTCACCCCGGACCAACTGGCGGCCATCGAAACGGCGGTTCCGGCGGGTGCCGTCGTCGGGGAACGCTACGACCCGCCCCGCATGGCCACCCTCAACCTCTGACGGAAGTCTCCGGAACCCCGGGCTCCCGCCCCGACCGATCCCACCCGAATCGAGAGAAGAGCACGCACATGACCATCACCGTCCTCGGAGCCACCGGGTCCTCCGGTCGGCACATCGTGGAAAAGCTCCTCGCCCAGGGGCATCCCGTGCGCGCCGTCGTCCGCAAGGCCCGCAAGGCCGCGGCGCTGCAGGCCGCCGGAGTGGAGGTGGTCGAGTTCGACCTGGCCTCCCCTTCCCACGAGATGTTCGTGCCGGTCTTCGCCTCCGCCGAAACGGTCATCAACGCGGCGGCGACCGGCAGTATGACCAAGAGGCAGGCCGAACTGATCGACCACAAGGGCGTTGTCGCAGCCGTCGACGCCGCCGCGGCCCTGGGCGTCAAACGATGGGTCCAGATATCGATGATGGGCAGCGGTGACCCCGGCCGGCTGCCCGGCTATCTGCGGGCCACCGGCCGGGCCAAGGACGCGGCGGACACCCACCTGACCCGGTCGGGCATGACGTGGACGGTCATCCGGCCGCCGTGGCTCACCGACGGCGCCGCCCAGGGACGCATCACCGTGGGCGACAGTGTCACGGAAGGCTCCCTCAGCCGTGCCGACCTCGCCGCCGTGGCCATCGCGTCCTTGGACGTCACCACCACGCACAACCGCATGTTCGAAGTCACGGGCGGCGGTGCCCCGATCACCGACGCCTTGCACGGCCTGGCCTGAACCCCGACGGCCCGCTCGGCGCGGTGGGCACGATGGCCCGTACGCCACAGCAGAGCTCGGCAGCGCCCGGCAGCGCCCGGCAGTGCTCGGCAGCGCCCGGTTCGCGTAACGCTCGGTTCGCGTAACGCTCGGTTCGCGTAAGCGGAATGCCAGTTATCCACAGGCTCGGCCGCTCCCCGCCGCGTTGTCGGCCGAGCAGCGCAGAATGGGGGCATGACTGAGAGCAACGGGTCCCTGCGAGGCGGCGCGGCCGAGACGCCCACCGCCTCCATCGCCACCATGCCGGACTGGGAAAAGCGCTTCCGCGCGCCGCGCACGGGGCTGCCGAGGTGGGCGGAGGACGCCCCGGACAGGTCGCTGTTCACCTCCAGCGCCACGGGGACCTTCGAGCTGTACGCCTGGGACCGGGCCACGGGCACGCAGCGCCAGGTCACGGACCGGCCCAACGGGACGACGGGCGGAGTGCTGTCCCCGGACGGGGAGTGGATCTGGTGGTTCTCCGACACCGACGGCGACGAGTTCGGCGTCTGGGTCCGCCAGCCGTTCCACGGCGGGCCCGACGAGCCTGCCACGCCGGGCCTGGAGCCCTCGTACCCGGACGGGCTGGCGCTCGGCCGGGACGGCACGGCCGTCATCGGCCGCTCCACGGACAAGGCGGGCTCATCCGTCCACGTCATAAGGCCCGGCCACGAGGCCGTGGAGATCTACCGGCACCAGCAGTCCGCGGGTGTCGGCGATCTGTCCCACGACGGCACGCTCATCGCCATCGAGCACACCGAGCACGGTGACGCCATGCACTCCGCCGTCCGCGTCGTGCGCACCGACGGCACGACCGTCGGCGAGCTCGACGACACCCGCGGCGGCACCGAGGAGCTGGGCCTGTCCGTGATGGGCTTCGCGCCCGTCGACGGGGATTCGCGGCTGCTCGTCGGCCACCAGCGGCGCGGCCGCTGGGAACCCATGCTGTGGGACGCGGTCACGGGCGAGGAGACCCCGCTCACCATCGACCTGCCGGGCGACCTGGACGCCGCCTGGTACCCCGACGGCTCCGCGCTGCTCGTCGTCCACGGCTACCAGGCGCGCAGCGAGCTGATGCGGTACGACCTGGGCAGCGGCGAGCTGACCCGCCTCGACACCCCGCCGGGCACGGTGTCCGGGGCGCTGCCGCGCCCGGACGGGACGGTCGAGTTCCTGTGGTCCTCGGCCGCCAAGCCGCCGGTCGTGCGGTCCACGGCCGGACATGTCGTACTGGAGCCGCCGGCGGCGGCGCACGGCGTCACCCACGCCCCGGACTCGGTGGCGGTCACCGACGCCTGGGTGGAGGGGCCGGGCGGCACGATCCACGCGCTGGTGCAGCGGCCCGCGGGCGAGGGCCCGTTCCCGACGGTCTTCGACATCCACGGCGGCCCCACCTGGCACGACAGCGACGCCTTCGCGGCCGCGCCCGCCGCCTGGGTGGACCACGGGTTCGCGGTCGTCCGCGTCAACTACCGGGGCTCCACGGGATACGGGCGGGCCTGGACGGACGCCCTCAAGCACCGCGTCGGGCTGATAGAGCTGGAGGACATCGCCGCCGTCCGCGAGTGGGCCGTGGCCTCCGGGCTCGCCGACCCCGAGCGGCTGGTGCTGGCCGGCGGGTCCTGGGGCGGCTATCTGACACTGCTGGGCCTGGGCACCCAGCCCGGATCCTGGGCGCTGGGCCTGGCCGCGGTGCCGGTCGCGGACTATGTGACGGCCTACCACGACGAGATGGAGGCGCTGAAGGCACTGGACCGCACCCTGCTCGGCGGTACGCCCGAGGAGGTGCCGGAGCGCTACGCCGCGTCGTCACCGCTGACGTACGTCGACGACGTGCGCGCCCCGGTCTACATCTCGGCCGGGATGAACGATCCCCGCTGCCCGATACGTCAGGTGGAGAACTACGTCGAGCGGCTGAAGCTGCGCGGCCACCCGCACGAGGTCTACCGCTACGACGCGGGGCACGGCTCGCTGGTGACGGAGGAGCGGATCAAGCAGCTTCGGCTGGAGATCGCTTTTGCGGAGCGTCATCTGGGCCGTCCGTAGCCGGACCGTCCGGGTTCGGGCCGTCCGGCTTCGGGCCATCCGGAGTCGGACCGCCCGGGCCCTCGGGGGTGATGCCCAGCGCCAGGTCCCGGGCGGCCTCGGCCTCGCGGCGGAAGAGCCGGAACCACATGAAGGCGACGAAGCCGGCGAAGACGAACCACTCACCGGTGTAGCCGAGGTTCTGGAAGGCCTTGAGGTCCAGGCCGCTGTTCGGGGGGGCGGCCGGGGGCACGGCGGTCAGGGGGGCGGGCGCCTCGCGCAGGGTGATCCACGCGTCGTACACCTCGTACGGCACCAGGTTCACCAGCGAGGCGGCGCTGATCACGCCGATCTGACCCTGGGGCAGCCCTCCGGAGGAGTGGACGCCCTTGGACGTCGAGCTCTCGGACGACTGGAGCGCACCGGTCACGGTGACCTCGCCGGACGGCGGGGCGGGCACCTTGGTGGCATCGGCGGACGCGCCGGCGTCACCGGGCAGCCAGCCCCGGACGACCGGCAGGGCCTTCCCGGCGTCGGTGCGCAGCAGGGTCAGGACGTAGAAGCCCTTGCGCTCGTCGAGGTCCCGGTCGGGTACGAGCAGCTGGTGGCCGGCGTCGTAGCGGCCGGTGGCGGTGGCCTGCCGTCCGGAGGTCTCGGTGCTCACGGGCAGCAGTTCGCGCAGGGGCGCGGAGGCGGCCGCCCGGGCGTCGTCGGCCTGGGTCTGCTGCTCGCGGTGCGAGTCGACACGCGTCTCGAAGCGGCTGAGCTGCCAGCTGCCCATGAACAGGCACACGGGGATAGCCAGCACGGTGAAGACGTTGATCCCCCACCAGCGGGGAGTCAGCAGGAACCGATACACACCACCACGGTACGGGCACCGCCCCGGCACCAATCCGCCGGGGCCGAGGGTCAGGGAATGGGGTGGGGCGGGGGCGCGGGGGAGGGTGGGGTGGGGGCGGGGGGAGGCCCCCCTAGGAGGCGCGCTAAGCGGACGGTGGAGTCGCCGCCGCCAGGGGGCCCGTGCGGTAGACGGTGCCCGCGCAGGCGTCCGGGAGGGTGGCGTCGGCGGCCTTGGGTTCGCCTACGTCGGGGGTGTGGCTGAGGACGACCGTGGCGGGAGGCTTGGGCTGGTCCGGGTCCTGGGGCTGGACCTTCTCCTCCGTCTTCGTCGCACCGGGGGCCGCGCTGGTGGTGGACTGCGGGGTGGCCGTGGGGGCCGTCGGGCGGGCGCAGCCGTTGGGGCCGCCGTCGGCCGACGGGACCCACGCGAACTTGATCTCGTAGGCCTGCCCCGGCTGGAGGATCACCTGGCTGGGCTGGACCGAGGGGTCGGGCAGCGCCGGCGCGGCGTCGCCCGATGTGTGGTCGACGACGGTGACCCGTGCGCTGTCCGCGCTGCCCCGGGCCTGGGCGGCGACGACGCCGGAGCCGGCCACGGAGCAGACGGTGCCGGAGACGTTGACCACGCGGAAAGCGCCGTAGATCTTGCCGTCCTTGCCGGCGGCGCCGACGGTGCTGGTGCCCTTGCCGAGCTGGTCGCGGTCGCAGGTGGGCGAGGCGGCGATGAGGGTGGGCCCCCCGGTGGAGGGGGCGGTGCCGGCGATGGAACCGGCCGGGCCGGTGGCGCTGCCGTCGTCCTTCTTCCGCTGCTCCTCCCGCTTCTTCTCCTCGTCCTTCTTCCGTTCGTCCGGGGTGGCGCTGCCGTGGCTCCGCTCCGGCTCGCTCTCGTCGCCGTCGGCGCCGTGCTGGCCGCCCGTGAGCTCATGGGTGCGCTGGTGGCTGCTGGCGGCGTTGGCCGCGTGGTCGTCCGCGGTGCCCGCGGTCGTGGCGACGTGGATGAGGGCGGGCAGTGCCGTCGCGCCGAGGATCACCGCTGCGGCAGCGCCGACGACGGCCTGCCGGCGCCGGGTGCGCCGGGCGGGCACGGCACGGCGCAGGTGCTCCAGCGCGTCGGGCGAGGGCTCCAGGTCGCCGACGGCTCCGTGCAGCAGACGGCTCAGCGCCTGCCCGTCGAGGCCGGGTGCGTCGGGTGCGTCGGATGAGCCGGGTACGTCGGCGAATGTGTCGGCGAAGTGGTTCGCGCCGTTCACGCCGGCGCCGTTCGTTTCGTCTGTCATGTCGTACGCGCGCGGGCCGGAGGATTCCGGCTTATCACGCCCTTCCGGGGAGTGCGGGAAGTGCTGGTGGCTCATACCGGTGCCTCCATGGCGATCCGGAGTGCCGCGATGCCCCGCGAGCCGTACGCCTTGACCGAGCCCAGGGAGAGGCCGAGGGTCTCGGCGACCTGGGCCTCGGTCATGTCGGCGAAGTAGCGCAGGACGAGAACCTCGCGCTGGCGTCGCTGAAGTCCTCGCATCGCTTTGATCAATTGGTCCCGCTCCAGTTGTTCGTACGCGCCTTCCTCCGCGCTCGCCATGTCGGGCATCGGCTTGGACAGCAGCTTCAGCCCGAGGATGCGGCGCCGGAGCGCGGAACGGGAGAGATTGACGACAGTCTGCCGCAGGTAGGCGAGGGTCTTCTCCGGGTCGCGGACGCGATTGCGGGCCGAGTGCACCCGGATGAATGCTTCCTGCACCACATCCTCGCAGGAGGCGGTGTCGTCGAGGAGCAGAGCGGCGAGGCCGAGCAGCGACCGGTAGTGGGCGCGGTAGGTCTCGGTGAGATGGTCGACTGTGGTGCCCTCAGCCATCGCCTCGTCAGCGTCCCCCGGCCGTGGCGACGGCTGTGAGGACGAGTGTGACGGGCGTGGAGACGACTGCGAGGACGTCTGTGGGGACGCCTGCGGGGCGAGCGCCGAGGAGATCGGCGTGATCGGCGCGAGCTGCGCGGACGTCGTGGAGGGCTGTGCGGGGACCTGCGGCGGAAGCTGCCCGGGGCGGGCGGCCGACCATGGAGCGATCACCGGCATACCGCCCCGTGCGCCGGAACGCGGACGCGCCGGGGCGCTGCCGCGCCTCGGTACCGTTGCGATGCTGATGACCTCTGCCACGCCTGTTGGACACGCTTCCCCCCGTCAGGGTTGTACGCGCCAGGCATCGCGATCGACGACGCGCCATGGGACGCGCCGGATGACGCGCCGCATGACGAAGCGTCATATGCCCTCATGCGTACCAGCTCTTCCTCAATGCCCCGGTTCATTCCCCGTGCCCCGGCACCGTCGCTAAGGACGGCGACAAAGACGTTCCCCGCCCAGGGCGCGGTTGCGGCGGGCGGGGAGCGCATCGTCGAACAGATCATTCGCCCAGTTCAAGAGGTCTGGACCAACGAGTTGATCACAAGACCTTCACACATTCCCCAGCCCGTCCGCCAAGTATTACGGAGCGGTAAGCTCGGCCGCCACGCATTCCGCGATCTGCGCCATGTTCAGGGCCGCGCCCTTGCGCAGATTGTCCGCGCAAACGAAGAGTTCGAGCGCCCTGGGATCGTCCAGCGACCGTCGTACCCTCCCGACCCACGCCGGATCCGTGCCGACCGCGTCCGCCGGAGTGGGGTACTCCCCTTCGGCGGGGCTGTCGCACAGCACCACGCCCGGAGCGTTGGCCAGCACCTCGTGCGCCCGTTCCACGGTCACCTCGTTCTCGAAGCGCGCGTGGACGCTCAGCGAGTGGGTCGTGATCACCGGTACGCGGACGCAGGTCGCGCTCACCCGCAGCCCCGGCAGTCCCAGGATCTTGCGGCTCTGGTCGCGTATCGCCAGCTCGGCGGAGGACCAGCCGAGCTCGGCGGAGGACCAGCCGGCGCGGTCATCGACAGAGGCCGAGGCCTCGGAAGCACTGTCGTACGACCCCGCCCACGGCACCACGTTCAGCGCCACCGGCGCCGGGAACGGGCCCGTGCCGTCCCCCACCGCGCGCCGCAGGTCACCGGGGTGCGTCCCCAGCTCCGTACCGGCCACGGCCGCGAGCTGTGCCCGGAGCGCGTCCGCCCCCGCCCGGCCCGCGCCGGAGGCCGCCTCATAGGTGGAGACGATCAGCTCGCCCAGCCCGAACGCGGAGTGCAGCGCGCCCACCGCGACGATCATCGTCAGCGTGGCGCAGCCGGGGTTGGCGATGATCCCGCGCGGCCGCACCCGGGCTGCGGGCGCGTTCACCTCGGGCACCACCAGCGGTACGTCCGGGTCCATCCGGAAAGCGGTGGAGTTGTCCACCACGACCGCGCCCTTGGACACCGCGATCGGCGCCCAGCGCGCCGAGATCTCGTCGGGGACGTCGAACATCGCGACGGCGACGCCCTCGAACGCCTCCTCGCTCAGCGCGACGACCTCGGTCTCCTCGCCCCGGACGATCAGCTTCCGGCCGGCCGAGCGCGGGGACGCCATCAGCCGGATCTCGCCCCAGATGTCCGCGTGCCGCGAAAGGATCTCCAGCATCACCCCGCCGACGGCGCCCGTGGCACCGACGACGGCGAGCGTGGGCCGCCCGGCCCGGCCGGCCCCGGCGCCGCCGCCCTGCGCGGCGGCCCCGAGGTCGGCGGCGGCCGTCATCGGCCGGTGCCTCCGTAGACGACGGCCTCGTCGCTCTCGCTGTCCAGGCCGAACGCGGTGTGCACGGCGCGCACGGCGTCCTGCACATCGTCGGCGCGCGTGACGACCGAGATGCGGATCTCCGACGTCGAGATCAGCTCGATGTTCACCCCGGCGTTGGACAGGGCCTCGAAGAACGTCGCCGTGACCCCCGGGTTCGTCTTCATCCCGGCGCCGACCAGCGAGATCTTCGCGATCTGGTCGTCGTAGCGCAGCGAGTCGAAGCCCACGCCGGCCTTCGTCTTCTCCAGCGCCCCGATCGCCTTGCGGCCCTCGGTCTTCGGGAGGGTGAAGGAGATGTCGGTCAGACCCGTCGTCGCGGCGGAGACGTTCTGCACGACCATGTCGATGTTGATGTCGGCGTCCGCGATCGCGCGGAAGATCGTCGCGGCCTCGCCCGGCTTGTCCGGCACCCCGACGACCGTGACCTTCGCCTCGGAGGTGTCGTGTGCGACGCCCGAGATGATCGCCTGCTCCATCGGCTGGTCCCCTTGCGGTTCGTTGCTGACCCAGGTGCCGGGCAGCCCCGAGAAGGACGACCGGACGTGGATCGGGATGTTGTAACGACGTGCGTACTCGACGCAACGGTGCAGCAGCACCTTGGAACCGGAGCTCGCCAGCTCCAGCATGTCCTCGAACGAGATCCAGTCGATCTTGCGGGCCTTCTTCACCACCCGCGGGTCGGCGGTGAACACACCGTCGACATCCGTGTAGATCTCGCACACCTCGGCGTCCAGCGCGGCCGCCAGCGCGACGGCCGTCGTGTCGCTGCCGCCGCGGCCCAGGGTGGTGATGTCCTTCTTGTCCGCGGACACACCCTGGAAGCCGGCCACGATCGCGATGTTGCCCGCGTCGACGGACTGCTGGATCCGGCCCGGCGTGACATCGATGATGCGCGCTTTGTTGTGGGCCCCGTCCGTGATCACACCGGCCTGGCTGCCCGTGAAGGACTGCGCCTCATGGCCGAGGTTTTTGATCGCCATCGCCAGCAGCGCCATGGAGATCCGCTCTCCGGCGGTCAGCAGCATGTCGAACTCCCGCCCGGCGGGCATCGGCGACACCTGCTCGGCGAGATCGATCAACTCGTCCGTCGTGTCGCCCATCGCGGAAACCACGACGACCACCTGGTGGCCGTTCTTCTTGGCTTCCACGATTCGCTTGGCGACCCGCTTGATGCCTTCGGCATCGGCAACGGATGAGCCTCCGTACTTCTGCACGACAAGGCCCACGTGCGCTCCTCGCAGCTATACGTAATGCGGTCGGGTCCGAGTCTAACGAGAGGTCGGAATCAGCCACGGGGGTCCCACATGGTGAGATTTTCGGCCGTGGGGCGTCAGTCCGCGAATTCCTTCAGTTCCTCGGTGTCGAGGACGATGCGGACGGGGTCGGGGATCTCGACGCTCTCGCCGAAGGACCGGGTGATGGTGCTGCGGTACCGACCTTTCGCCGGTTCCGTGTGCACGGTGACCTCGCCTCGGTCGCGGTCGACGAGGAGGTACACGGGGATGTCCGCAGCCGCGTACCCGTCCCGCTTCTCGCGCTGGTCTCGACGATCGGTGCCGGAATCGTGTGAGGTGACCTCGACCGTCATCAGCACGCCCTCGGGGTCGGCCCACTCCCCCTGACCGACGAAGTGCTTTCGAGGCACAAGGGAACCGTCCGGGCGAGCTCGACCCTTGCGGTACGCCTCCACCTTCAGCCCCTGCTCGGGATAGAGCGCAAGCCCTGGGCGCTGCTGCATGCACTGCGTCAGCAGCCACATGACGATCTCGCTGTGGTTACCGTCCGGCACCGGCTTGACCTCTACCTTTCCATTGATGAACTCAAGCCGGACGGTCTCCGGCGCGGTACGAGCGAGCTCCTCGAAGTCCTCGACGGGCATCTGGGGCCGGGGGGTCATATCGGTGCTGGGGGTCATGGCGTCGCCTCCTCCCTCCCATGGTGCCCTCACCAAGGGCGGCGCGGTCATGATGCGCCGCCTTTACGGGCGATGCCGGCGGCGGCGCGGAGGATGTCGACGTGGTTACGGACCTCGTCGGGCGACGGGCCGTTCCACCATGCCTCCGCGTCCTCCTCGTCGGGGAGGTTGTCGCTCGCGAACGCGACAGGCTCGCGCGGCGCGGAACGGTCGTCGTGGGCCTGTACGAATCTCAGGGGCACAGGGGGCATCTTCTTCTCCAATCGGTTGCGGAGGAGTGCGGGCGGGTGGCGGAGCGGCGACGGCAGCCCGGTCGTCAGTACCGCCGTCATCTGTTCGGGGGTCGCGTCGAGCGCCAGCCACTGCGCCGCGAGGGGTTCGAGTTCCGCGCACTCGACAGCGGAAAGCGTCAGTCTGGGGTCGACACGACCGAGGGAAGCGAGGGCGCGGTACGCGCGGGAGCGGCGGGGTTCTTCCGGCACCCGCTCGGACGCGGGCTCCGATTCCGGAGCCGGTTGTTCTACGGTCGGTACGTCGCCGCGCAGCAGCCGTTCCCACCACGAGGCGGGGCGCGCGGTGCGCGAGAAGAACGTACGTGTCACCCGGCGTACCCCGGTCTTCGTCACCTTGGGCAGGTGACGCATGAACACATGTCCGACCTCGCGCAGGTACCGCAGCGCCGAGCGGCACGCCTGCTGGCCGTAGTCCGGCAGGACCTTGGCCAGCGTCTTCGCGTCCATCGCCGCCCCTTCGGGCAGCCGATCGATGAACGCGGCGATCGACGCCTCGCGCCTGGGCAGATGTGCGAAGTCGTCTGCGGTGCGCGGCGCCTCGTCGGGCGCGATGCGCTTCCCGTAGCCCGGATTGGCCATCGGGTGTGCGGGGGCAGGCAGGACGGCACTAGAATTAGCAACAGCCATGGATCGAAGCCTCATTCGATCTAGCAGGTCAGGCCCCGGATCGGTGTTCGCAGCACCGGCCGGGGTCGTCTGTTATGCGGCACGCTAGGGCGTCCGCACTCCGCGTCGCAAGCGGATCACATCAAGTCACCACACTTGTGGTATGGGCGACTTGGGAGGGTGGGTGGGAGATATCCCCCACCACCCATTCCTTAGAAACAGCGCTCGGGTCTCGGGTCTCGGAGCTCGGGTCTCAAGCCCCGGCTACAAAACCCGTGAATGCCGCCCAGGCGGATGGCGTCACGTCAAGTCTCGGAGCTCGGAGCTCAAGCTTCGAATCGCGGACGTGGACGGTGTCGGGGCAGCAGGTGGCTACCTCGACGCACGCGTCGCCTTGGTCACTGCTGTAGCTGGACTTCCGCCAGGCGAAGGCGACTTCGACGCAAGCGCCGCCTTCACCACTGCTGTAGCTGGACTTGAACCAGCGCAGATCCGGGTCTCTCGATATTCGCGTCTCGGGGTTCACAGGTCTCCTAGCATCTTTTCCAGCAGACTCCTCGTGTCGTCGGGCCTCAGAGCCTGCGATCGCAGAACGGCGTACCGCATGTTCATGTCTGCGACCGCCTTCGGGTCCGACATCAGCACGCTGCCTTTTTGCACTTCGGAGTAGACGAACCGCTCCTGGTCCTGGGTTTCGAGCACGTACATGTGCCCCGCAAGCCCTGCGTGATCCCCCCTCTGGGTTGGCATCACCTGGATGTCGACGTTTCGGAGGTCCGAAAGCGCAAGCAGGCGTCGCAACTGTCCTCGCATGACTTCCTTACCTCCGATCCACCGCTCCAGCGTGGCCTGCTCCAGGACCGCACTGATCATGGCAGCCGGGGTTCGGTGGAGCAGACGCTGGCGCTCCATGCGAGACGCGACGCGCTCCTCGATCTCGTCTTCGTCGAGCACCGGTCGATCGTTGAGGAAAACCGCCCGTGCGTACTCCTCGGTCTGGAACAGGCCTGGGATCACATGGGTTTCGTACATCCCCAGCGAGGCACACTCCGCCTCGTACTTCGCATACGACTCGAACCAGTCCGGGAACTTGCTCTGCACGATGTGCTTCGCCGCCTCCCGTAGCAGCCCTCCCCCATCGCACAGCTCCTCCGCCGCGTCGATGAGCTTGCTCGACGGCTGGCGCCGTCCCTGCTCCACCGAGCAGATCATGTCCACCGAGTACTTCGCCGCCTCAGCGAGTCGTTCCCTGCTCACGCCCGCGCGTCTGCGCACTGCCTGCAGCACCGCGCCGAACATCCGCATCGTCGCCGACTTGGACCGTGCTTGCCTGCCGTCCGGCATGCTTCTCCCTCCCGGCATTCCCCGGCAGCGGCGTACCGAACCGGGGGTCCGCCTCCAGTCACTGGTCAGGCTAGGCACGATCACCCATCGTGTTCGGCGTGAAAGACGAAACTCACCCCCCAACCTCAACAATTACCTTCCGTCCAGAGTGGGTTCCGCTGTCAGGACACCACCTGTGGCGCTGTGGCGTGCACTTCGACGCGGTGCGCGCCCAAGGCGTGCTCGGTGAAGAGTTCGCCCTTCAGCTCATCGAACGCGCCGCGCCCGACCCGGGGCCGGTGGTGTGCGAGGCGAAGGGGTTCCGCTGGACGTACTTCCTGCTGCCTCCGGGTACGGCGAGGCAGTACCCGTGGCCCATGGGCGTCCAGTGGTTCAGTGGGAAGCGCACGATCGCGTACATCGGCGTGCCCGCCCTGACGGGGAACACGTGGCCGTTGCTCTGGTACTCGCGGCCAACCCGCGCGGCACCGTTCGTGGACCCGAAGACGCTGCACAACGTGACGGATCCGGCGGGTCCGATTCCGCGCTTGTGAGGTCAGGGACCCACGGGAACGCTGGCGCAATGCCTTTCAGACATGTACGTCATGTGCGTAGAGCCGTCGGCTCGTTCGTCGTGGGCCTCGCGTTCGTGGCCGGTGCGGCCCCGACCGCAACCGCCGCAACCGCCGCGCCCGCCGATCCGCCCGGCTGCACCCGTACCGCCCTGCCGAGCGGGGGCGTCCACATCGTGTGCGCCCAGGGCGTCCCCGCCGGCACGTCCCTCGACGGGACCGACAAGGCGGACGTCATCGAGGTCAGGGGCGGTGACGCCGCCACCGGCCATCTGTCCGGCACGGTCAATGGTCTCGGCGGGGACGACGTCATCGTCGTCGACAGGATCCTCGCCGGTGGCATCGACGGCGGTGACGGGGACGACAGGATCACCGTGACCGACACGGACGGCTGGAGCGTCCAGGGCGCCATCCGCGGCGGCGCGGGCGACGACACCATCACCACCGGTTCCGTGTCGTACCGGGGGCGTATCGACGGCGGCGCCGGGAACGACGTGATCGGCACCGGCACCGTGACCGCCACCAGCGTCGACGGCGGCGACGGGGACGACATCCTCCGCATCGCGGCCTACCGCGTGCCCGGGTACGACAAGACGAGCCGTATCGACGGCGGGCCGGGCGACGACACCATCGCGGTCGGGTCGTTGGGCGGCCCGGTCCACGGCGGGCCCGGTGCGGACGCGATCACGGTGGGCAGTACGGCTCCCATCGACTCCCGCCTCCCCAAACCCGCCACCGTCGACGGGGACGAGGGCGACGACGTCATCCACGTCGGGGCGGTCGGCGCGGACTCCACATCGCGCAGCACGTACGTCCGAGGGGGTGCCGGAGCCGACCTCATCGAGGTGCCGTCCGCCGGGCAGGCCGGGTACGTCACGGTCTCCGGGGACGACGACGATGACGTCATCCAGGGGCCGGGCGGTACGGCGATCGTTCTCGGCCCGTACGGGACCGTGGACGGCGGCAAGGGCGACAACCTCTGCCGTACCGACAACCGCCTCGGCGGGACCGTCGTCAACTGCCGGGCGGTGTGAGGACGGTGAACCTCAGAAGACTCTCCGCCACCCTCGCCCTCGCCGTGACCGCCGCTCTGTCGGCGTCACCCGCGCACGCGGCCACCACCACCGCCCCCGCCGCCCCCGCCGCCCCCGCCGATCCGCCCGGTTGCGTCCGCTATCCGCTCTCCGGCGGCGGCGAGCGCATCGTCTGCACGCAGGGGATCCCCGCCGGCGCGACTCTCAACGGCACCGACCGGAACGACATCATCGATATCTCCCTCAACGGCATCGTCCGCGGCACGGTCAACGGCCTGGGCGGCGACGACATCATCATCGTCCACCAGGTCCTGTCCGGCAGCGTGAACGGCGGTGACGGCGACGACGAGATCACCGTGACCGGCAAGGGCGACCAGTACGGTGACGAGAACGTCAGAGGAAACATCGACGGAGGGGCGGGCGACGACACGATCTCCACCGGCGGCGTCGTCCTGGGAACGGTCAGCGGCGGTGACGGCGCCGACATCATCGAGACCGGAACGGTCGCCGTCAACAGCACGATCAGCGGCGGCGCGGGCAACGACACGATCCGTGTCACCGAGCTCGACAAGAGCGGGCGGTTCGACCGCTCCGTCGTCCAGGGAGGTGACGGCGACGACACCATCGTCATAGAAAGCGCGGACGGCGACGTGGACGGCGGCAAGGGCAACGACTCGATCACCGTCGACAGGGTGGAGGGCGGCGGGTACGGCCACCAGCTTCACATCCGCGGCGGCGAGGGCGACGACACCATTCGCACCGGCGCCTTCGGTGGCACCGAGACGAACACCGGAAGCATCGACGGGGGTCCGGGCGCCGACGTCATCGAGGTGCCGGAGATCGGGCAGGTCAACCCCGCCACCGTCGAAGGCGGTGAGGGCGACGACATCATCCGTGGCCCGGGCGGCACGGCCCTCGTCGTCGGCCCGCACGGAACCGTCGACGGCGGCGCGGGCATGAACACCTGCCGCGTCGACAACCGCGTGGGCGGCACCGTCGCCAACTGCCGGGCGTAGCCGCCCGGCCCGGGACCGCCCGCCCCGCCCGCCCCGCCTGCCTGCCTAGGCGTCCTCGGAGACGCTGCGGGCCCGCATGGTCATCGGGCCGCCGATCTCGGCGGCCATGACGCGGCCGGCTTCCTCGGCGAGCTGCTCCTCCGGGGCCATGACGTCCGTGTCGAGGCCGTCGAGCTCGGCGAGCGGCTGGTCGAGGCGGACGTGCGCGACGAGCGACTGGAGGGCGCGCAGACAGGCGGAGGCGGTGGGGCCCCAGTTGGAGAGGTAGGAGAACTGCCACCACCACAGGGCCTCGCTGACGCGGCCGTCACGGTAGTGGGCCATGCCGTGGCGGAGGTCGGTGATGATGTCGGCGAGGTCGTCGGAGATCCGGGAGGCCACGGGCGCGGTGCGCGGGACGTAGGGGTCGAAGACCTCGGAGTAGACGTCGACGGGGTCGAGCATGGTGGCGAACCGCTCACGGAGCTCGTCGACGTCCGGCTCGGGGCCGACGTCCGGCTCGTAGCGCTCGTCGGGGACGAAGTCCTCGTGCGCGCCGAGGCGGCCGCCGGTGAGGAGGAGCTGGGAGATCTCCAGGAGCAGGAAGGGCACGGCGCTGTCGGGTTCGTCGCCTCGGGAGACCTCGGTGACGGCCACGATGAAACTCTCGATCGAGTCCGCGAGCGAGACGGCGAAGTCGTCCGGATCGCGTTTGGCGTCGTGCAGCGTTGCGTCAGACATCGAGAAGTCTTCTCCCTTCGAAGGCACGGCCGAGCGTGACCTCGTCGGCATATTCGAGATCCCCACCCACGGGCAGTCCGCTGGCCAGCCGGGTGACCTTCAGCCCCATGGGCTTCACCATGCGCGCGAGGTACGTGGCGGTGGCCTCGCCCTCGAGGTTGGGGTCGGTGGCCAGGATCAGCTCGGTGACCGTGCCGTCCGCGAGCCGTGCCAGCAGCTCGCGGATCCGCAGGTCGTCCGGGCCGACGCCCTCGATGGGGCTGATCGCCCCGCCGAGCACGTGGTAGCGGCCGCGGAACTCGCGCGTCCGCTCGATGGCGACGACGTCCTTGGGCTCCTCCACGACACAGATGACCGTGGTGTCGCGGCGCGGGTCCTGGCAGACCCGGCAGCGCTCCTCCTGCGCGACGTTGCCGCAGACCGCGCAGAAACGGACCTTGGCCTTCACCTCGGTCAGGGCGTGGGCGAGCCGGCGGACGTCGGCGGGCTCGGCCTGAAGGATGTGGAAGGCGATCCGCTGCGCGCTCTTGGGACCGACGCCGGGCAGCCTGCCCAGCTCGTCGATGAGGTCCTGGACCACGCCTTCATACACGGATCGGGTTCTCCTTCTTCGTCTTCTTCGGCTTCTTCGGCTTCAGTTCGTGGGTGTCAGTGGCGTCAGAACGGGAGGCCCGGGATGCCGCCACCGCCGCCCAGACCCTGGGCGAGCGGGCCGAGCTTCTGCTGCTGCATCTTCTGGGCGGTCTCGTTGGCGTCGCGCACGGCGGCCACGACGAGGTCCGCGAGGGTCTCGGTGTCCTCCGGGTCGACGGCCTTGGGGTCGATGACCAGGCTCTGGAGCTCGCCGGCACCGGTGACGGTGGCCTTGACCAGGCCGCCGCCGGCCGTGCCGTCCACGAGGGTGCGGGCCAGCTCCTCCTGGGCCTTGGCGAGGTCCTGCTGCATCTTCTGGGCCTGCTGGAGCAGCTGCTGCATGTTGGGCTGACCACCGGGGAACACGGTTTCGCTCCTGGCTCTCGACGACTCAATGCTTCCGAAGCTTCCGAACACATCCGATGCTTCGGTAGCCCGAGCCTACGTGCTCACCGGGCGGTACGCCCTACGCCGCAGGAAGGAGAACGGGCGCGTGGGTGCGCTTTGCGCTGCGCGCGCTCCTGACCTGCGGCTTCATGTCCGCCGATGAGCGCCGGTGGGCTACTTCTCGCCTGTTCTCGGCCGTTTTCCCGCCCGTTTCCCGCCCGTCTTCCGGCCCGTTCTCGCCCGTTACTCGTTGGCGATTTCCTCGATGACGGTCGCGCCGAGCTCGCGCACGATCAGATCGTGGCCGGTCAGGGCGGTGTCGTCGAGATCCGGGTCGTCCTCGGCGGGGATGTCGTCCTCGGGGGCGACGGGCGGGGCCTCGGGCTCCCCGCCGCCGTACCGCTGCGCCGGGCCGGAGGCCGGGGCCGCCGAAGCCGCCGAGGGGGCCGGACGGGCCTCCGGAGCGGGCGCGGCGGCGGGCTGCGGGGTGGGGGCGGGCGCTGCCGTAGCGGGGGCCGGGGCCTGCGGGCGGGCGTAGGCGGGGGCCGGGGCGGCCGCGGGGGCGCCGTAGCCACCGCCGGAGCCGCCGAAGCCGCCACCGGAACCGCCGAAGCCGCCGGAGCCGCCGCCGGGCGGGTTGGCGCCGCCGCCGGAGGGGTCGACGATCAGCTCGGTCTTCCACTGGAGGCCGAGGTCGCCGAGGGCCTGCCGCAGGACGTCCTCGCTGCCGCTGTTGGCGAAGCTGTCGCGCGCGCCGGCGTTGGAGAAGCCGACCTGGAGCGTGATGCCGTCGCAGCCGGCGACCTGGGCGTTCTGGCTGAGCAGGATCCACGTGAAACGGCGACGGTTCTTGACCGTCTCCAGGATGTTGGGCCAGAGCTGGCGGGCCTGGCTCGCGTCGCCCTGCGGGGCGCCCACGGGCCCGCCCGTGGGCGCGGCGGGGGCCGGGGCGGCGGGCGCGCCGGGCGCGGCGCTCGTCGGCCAGGCACCGGCCTGCGGGCCCACCTGCGGGGCAGCGGGGGCTTGGGCGGTTGCGGGCCACGCGCCGGCCTGCGGGGCGGAGGCCGAGCCGGGCGCGGCAGCGGTGGGCCAGGTACCGGGCACGGAGCCCGATCCCTGCGGGGCGGCAGGGGCCTGGGCCTGGCCCTGGGGGGCGGGGGTGGCAGGAGCGGCGGCGGCCGTCGGCCACGCGCCGGTCTGCGGGCCGCTCGCTGCCGGGGCGTCCGGTCCGGCGGCGGCCGACGCGGCCGGGCCCTGAGCGGCCGGGGCCGCCCCCGCCGGCCAGGCGCCGGTCTGCGGAGCACCCGCCGCCGGGCCCTGAGCCGCCGGGGCGGCACCTGTGGGCCACGCACCGGCCTGGCCGCCGGAGCCGCCCGCAGGGGCACCCGGCCCGCCCTGGGCCGGGGCGGCGGCGCCGCCCCCGGCCACCGCCGCGCGTGCCGCCGCCGGGCCGGACAGCCCGGCGGCGGCAGCGGCAGCGGGGGCAGCCGCAGCGGGAGCAGGGGCATGGGCATGGGCGTGAGCGTGGGCGTCCGGACCCGGGACGTAGCCCACAGCGGTACCGGGCGGCGCGGGGGTGAAGGCCGCCGCCGCGGTCGCGGCGCCGCGCTCCAGGCGGTCGAGACGGGCCCGTACGGACCGTTCGTCGTCGAAGGCGGCGGGCAGCAGCACGCGCGCGCAGATGAGCTCGAGCTGGAGGCGCGGGGAGGTGGCGCCGCGCATCTCGGTCAGGCCCTCGTTGACCAGGTCGGCGGCGCGGCTGAGCTCGCCGGCGCCGAAGACGGAGGCCTGGGCCTGCATGCGTTCGATGACATCGACCGGGGCGTCGATGAGGCCCTTCTCGGCCGCGTCCGGGACGGCGGCGAGGATCACCAGGTCGCGCAGCCGCTCCAGCAGGTCGGCGACGAAGCGGCGGGGGTCGTTGCCGCCCTCGATGACGCGGTCGACGACCTCGAAGGCCGCGGCGCCGTCGCCGGCCGCGAAGGCGTCCACGACGGCGTCGAGCAGGGAGCCGTCGGTGTAGCCGAGGAGGGACGTGGCCATGGCATACGTCACACCGTCCTCGGCGGCGCCGGCGAGGAGCTGGTCCATGACGGACATCGAGTCACGCACGGAGCCGGCGCCGGCGCGGACGACCAGCGGCAGGACGCCGTCCTCGACGGGGATCTTCTCCTGACCGCAGACCTCGCCCAGGTACTCACGGAGGGTGCCGGGCGGGACGAGCCGGAACGGGTAGTGGTGGGTACGCGAACGGATCGTGCCGATGACCTTCTCGGGCTCGGTCGTCGCGAAGATGAACTTCAGATGCTCCGGGGGCTCCTCGACGACCTTCAGCAGGGCGTTGAAGCCCGCCGAGGTGACCATGTGGGCCTCGTCGATGATGTAGATCTTGTAGCGGCTGGCGGCGGGGCCGAAGAAGGCCTTTTCGCGCAGCTCACGGGCGTCGTCCACACCACCGTGCGAGGCGGCGTCGATCTCGATGACGTCGATCGACCCGCGCCCGTTGCGCGCGAGGTCGAGGCAGGACTGGCACTCCCCGCAGGGCGTGGGCGTCGGGCCCTTCTCGCAGTTCAGGCAGCGGGCGAGGATGCGCGCGCTGGTCGTCTTGCCGCAGCCGCGCGGGCCGCTGAACAGGTACGCGTGGTTGACCCTGTTGTTCCGCAGGGCCTGCTGCAACGGGGCGGTGACATGCTCCTGCCCGATGACCTCGGCGAAGGACTCGGGACGGTAGCGGCGGTAGAGCGCGAGGGACGACACACCTACGACGATATCGGGCCCCACTGACAAGTGGCCTCCGTCACAGATTCCCGGCCCGCACCCGGCCTCACACCGGCCCGCCGGGACCCCGGAAAACACAAGGGCCCCTCACGCACCCGCCAGAGCCCACTTACCCTTGCTGCCTTCCGGCCCTGGGGGAGTTGGGTGAGATAGCGCCACGTGAGGGGCTTGCCCCCAGCGTAGCGGATCGCCGGGGGTGCTCGGCCACCCCTCGCCCCTCCCCACTCCCTCCCACCCCCTCCCGAGAGCACGTGTTCGCGAGCACCCCTCGGAGTCTTGTATTGTTTGCGGCGGAGGATTCGCCTAGAGGCCTAGGGCGCACGCTTGGAAAGCGTGTTGGGGGCAACCCCTCACGAGTTCGAATCTCGTATCCTCCGCCAGTGCCTCACCGGGCACTACCGAAGGCCCCGACCGGGAAACCGGCCGGGGCCTTCGGCGTTCCCTGGCCGCAGTTCTGGTTGCGGTCGCGCCGAGCCCCCGCCGTTCCGGGCGCGGGAGCGATCAACCAGCGCCACACGCCGCTCGCCGCTCGCCGCTCACTCCGAAGACGTGGCGTCGATCACAGACGACGTCAGCCGTGGCGCCACGCCATCCCCATCGAACGCCGCAGCCCCACCGCGCGCCGACCCCTGGGGTCGGCAGCACCCCCGGCCGGCCCCCACCGTTGGTAATGGTTTCCGTTTTCATATAGCGTGGCGGCACGCACCCGACGACGGAGGTCCCGTTCCCATGGCCGTGCCCAAGCGGAAGATGTCCCGCTCCAATACCCGCCACCGCCGCGCCCAGTGGAAGGCGAGCACGCCCCACCTGGTGCCGGTCACCGTCGAGGGCGCCGTGCATCTGGTTCCGCAGCGCCTGGTGAAGGCGTACGAGCGCGGGCTGCTGCGCCCGGAGGGCTGAGGTCCATGACCGATCACCGGCTGCCGGTGACTGTCCTCTCCGGCTTCCTCGGCGCGGGCAAGACGACCCTCCTCAACCACGTCCTCGCCAACCGCGACGGGCTGCGCGTCGCCGTGATCGTCAACGACATGAGCGAGATCAACATCGATGCCGCGCTGGTGCGGGGCGGAGAAGGCGCGCTGTCGCGGACCGAGGAACGCCTGGTCGAGATGACCAACGGCTGCATCTGCTGCACCCTGCGGGACGATCTCCTCGAGGAAGTGGACCGGCTGGCCCGCGAAGGACGCTTCGACTACCTGCTGATCGAGTCGAGCGGGATCTCCGAACCGATGCCCGTCGCCGCCACCTTCGCCTTCCCCCGGGACGACGGCGCGACCCTCGGCGACCTCGCCCGGCTCGACACCATGGTCACCGTCGTGGACGCCGCGAACTTCCTCCCCGAGCTCGAGAGCGGCGACGGCCTGGCGGAACGCGGCCTCGACCAGTACGAGGACGACGAGCGGACGGTGAGCGATCTCCTCATGGACCAGATCGAGTTCGCCGACGTCATCGTGGTCAACAAGCTCGACCTGGTGGACACGGCGGACGCCGCCCGGCTCCGGGCGGCGCTCGCCCGCCTCAACCCGGCCGCCCGCGTCGTGCCGACCGAGCACGGCCGGGTGGACCCGTCAGCGATCCTCGGCACCGGTCTCTTCGACCTGGAGCGCGCCCAGCAGGCGCCCGGGTGGGTCAGGGAGCTCAACGGCGACCACACCCCCGAGACCGAGGAGTACGGCATCTCCTCGACGGTCTTCCGCGCCGGGAGGGCCTTTCATCCCGAACGGCTGTGGACGTTCGTCACCGAGGAGCTCGACTCCGGGGCCTACGGCCGAGTGCTGCGTTCCAAGGGGTTCTTCTGGCTGGCCGGGCGCGACCGGGTGACCGGGCTGTGGTCGCAGGCCGGGGCCGTGGCCCGGTTCGAGCCCGCCGGCGCCCGCGAGCGGGACGGGCAGGACGGGCAGGGGCAGGGGCAGGGGCAGGGGCAGGAAATCGTCTTCATCGGTACGGAGTTGCGTCCCGAGGCACTGCGGCAGGCGCTGTCCGCCTGCCTCGTACGGCCGGACGAGTCGCAGACGTCATGGCCCGACCCCTTCCCCGCCTGGGACGCCCACGGCCTGGATGAGGACACCTGCGAGCACGACCACGGGCTGGAGACAGCCCGCGCATGAGGCCAGGGCCCCGGGCCCGGCTGTCAGCTGTCAGCTGTCCCGTCAGGGTCGCCCCGGCGGGACGGCACTCAGCGAAACGACACCGATGTCCGTCTCGTTGTGCTCCCTCGGCACACTGGGGCGGTGGTCGGCTAACCGCCGCACTGGCACGAGCCGCCGGACTGGCATCCGCAGCTGCAGCCCGGACCGCAGGTGCAGCCGGAGCCGCACGTCGGGCGGCCGCGGGGTGGCGGTGGCCGCTCGATGTCCGGGTCACCTTCTGTCGCACGGCGTGTTTCCAGCCGACTTCCGGCGACTTTCGTGAATCCCCGGCGCGGCTGACACTGGAAGGGCAGGCTCTCCCGTCGGACAGATCCGATCACGCGGGGGAGAAGGAAGGCTTCGCCATGCTGACCAGCGCGCACACTTCTCACGCGAACCACACTCACCAGCACGGTGTGGAGTGCGGGCACGTCGCCGTGCCGCACGAGGGCCACGTCGACTACGTGCACGACGGGCACCTGCACCGCGTACACGAGAACCACACCGACGAGTGCGAGCCCACCGGCCACACCGTTCACCAGGAGCACGCGCACCAGCACGGTGCGGAATGCGGGCACGTCGCCGTGCCCCACGGCGACCACGTGGACTACGTCCACGACGGGCACCGTCACGCCCGGCACGAGGGGCACTGGGACGACCACTGATCTTCAGGGCGTCTGTGCCCGCTCCTCCTCCCGGAGGCAGTCAGGACAGCGGCCGGAGAGTTCGACGGCGTGCCGGACGTCGGCGAACCCGGAGGTCCGGGCGATCCGGTCCGCCCATTTCTCCACAGGGCCGGATTCGACGGGCAGGCTGAGGCCGCACTCGGTGCAGATCAGGTAGTGGCGGTGGTCGGGGCCGGGGCGGTGGCGGAAGAGCCGCTCGCCGTTGGTGTCGCGGAAGATGTCCGCACGCCCGGCCTCGGCCAGCGCGGTCAGGGTGCGATAGACGGTGGAGAGGCCGACGGACGAGCCGTCGGCCACGAGCCGCTTGTGCAGGGCCTGGGCGCTGATGAAACCTTCCGCCACGACAAGGGCCCCCAGAACCACCGCACGCTGCTGTGTGGCGCGGCCGATCAGCGCCATGTCGTGCACGGTGTCGTGCGTCGTCGTCATTGCCTGCTGCCGGTCGTCTGCCATCGCGGCGCTCCTCCGCTCAGCCTTCAGCCAGTACGCGGGGCGGGGCGCCGTATGAGGAAGGTGGCGGCGTAAACGGCGGTGGCCGTGGCCATGATGGCGAAGCTCGGCGGCATCCGCGGTACCGCGTACGAGGCGAACAATCCCGCCCACATCTCCGTCACCGCAAGACCCACGGAGAGGGCAAGGGCACGATACGGGCGGGCGGTCAGCCGGATCGCGGCTCCGGCAGGGGCGGCGAGCAGGCCGAGCAGCAGCAGGGAGCCGACCGCTTGCGTGGCCTCGGCGGCGCTGGCCCCGGCCACGGCGAGGAAGCCGTAACCGAGCAGCCGGACCGGAACGCCACGCGCCGCGGCCACGGCTTCGTCCACCGTGGCGAACAGCAGCGGGCGGGCGGCGATCAGCGTCACCAGGCAGACACCCGCCGCGAGCAGGGCGGCAGTGGTGGCATGGGCCGCGGACATACCGAAGATCGAGCCGAACAGGACGCTGACGCCGGCAGGGCCGTCGGCTGTGCTGCGGGAGGTGGTGTAGAGGGTGACGAAGAACGCGCCCAGGCCGAGGACCCAGGAGAAGACGCTCCCTATGACGACGTCGTCCGGACGGGCTCGCCGGCCGAGCACGCCGAAGAGCAGCGCGATGACGATCGTCGCGACGAACAGTCCCAGACGCAGGTCGACGCCGAACGCGAGGGCGGCCATGGCGCCGGTGAACGCGACGTGGCTCAGCGCGTCGGCGGTGAAGACCTGGGCGCGCAGCACGAGGAAGTAGCCGACCATGCCGCAGGCGGCCGCGACCAGCGTCCCGGCGAGGAGGGCGTGCTGGAAGAACGGCTGGGACAGCGCGGTCATGAGGCGACCTCCCTGACCGGCCGGCCCGGCGAGGCCGCGCGCAGCGCACGCGTTCCCAGGGCGGCTCCCAGGGTGGCTCCCCGGGCGAGGACGTATCCGGCGAAGGCGAAGGAGGTCACGAAGAACCCCAGCGGATAGGGCGAGTAGTAGGCGGCGATGAGCCCGGCCCAGGTGGCCGCGAGGGCCAGCGCCACGGCCAGCAGCAGGCTCACCGCCGGACGGGCGGTGAGGGTCTGCGCGGTGGCGGCGGGGATCACCAGCAAGGCGAAGACCAGCAGCGTGCCCGTGATCTGGCTCGCCTCGGCGGTCGCCGCCCCGACCAGCACGAGGAACGCGATGGACAGCGCCCGCACCGGAACTCCTCGTCCGGCGGCGACCCGTGGGTCGACGGAGGCGAAGAGCAGCGGCCGGCCGATGAGCGCCAGCACCGCGAGGACGGCGACGCCCACGCAGAGCAGGACGGTGACCTGGTCGGCGGTGATGCCGAGGAAGGTGCCGAAGAGGATCGTCTGCGGCCCTTCCAGCAGTCCCCTGTAGAGGACGGTGAAGAGGTACCCGCAGGCGAGGAGGAAGGCTTGGACGGTTCCGGTCAGTGCGGATTCCGCACGGTCGCCGGTATCGCGCAGAGCCGCGAGGACCAGGGCCGCGGCGAGACAGACCGCGAAGTAGCCGAAGACCGCGCCGACGCCGAGGAGCACGGCCCCCGCGGCACCGGGGAAGGCGACGGCGGAGACGGTGTGCGCGGCGAACGTCTGCCGCCGCAGCACCACGAACCACCCGACGACGGCGGAGACCACGGCCACGATCGCGCCCACGCGGAAAGCGTTGACCATAAACGGGTACGACCACATCTGCTGGACGTCGGCCACGACGTTCCACGACCAGAGCGGGTCAGCGGGCACCACAACCGCCTCCCGGGGAATCGGGCCGGCCGACCACGACGAGCCGCCCGTCCGATGCCCGCAGCACCTCGACCGGCGTGTCGTACAGTCCCGTCAGGGTCTCGGAATTGATCACGTCCTGTGGAGCACCGGTGGCCGAGCCGCCCTCGGCGAGGTACACGACCCGGTCGAGGTGGTGCAGTATCGGGTTCACGTCGTGCGCCACCATCACCACCGCTACGCCCTCCTGGTGACAGATGCGTCCGATCAACGCGGCGATGCTGCCTTGGTGAGTGAGGTCGAGGCTGTCCAGCGGCTCGTCCAGCAGAAGGAGTTGCGGTCGCCGGACGAGCGCCTGCGCGATGAGGAGCCGCTGCTGTTCACCGCCGGAGCACTCTCCGACGGGCCGGTGGGCGTAGGCGGTCGCCCCCACCAACTCGATGACCTCGGCGACGCGTTCGCGGGCGGCGCGGCGACGCGGGCCGGGAAGGGGCAGCGGCACGCCCCAGCGGTCGCCGTCCAGGCCCAGGCGGACCACGTCGATGCCACGGATCCGCATCGAAGCGTCGAAGCTGCGGCGCTGCGGCAGATAGCCGAGGCGACGGCCGGCCGCGCCGGGCCGGGCCCCCAGGACGCGCACCTCGCCCGCCGCGACCGGCATCGCCCCGAGCACCGCCCTGACCAGGGTGGACTTGCCGACGCCGTTCGGGCCGAGGACGGCGACGAACTCCCCTGCCCCGACCGTGAGATTCACCCCTGCCCACAGGGTGCGACCACCCACCCGCACGGCGGTGTCGCGCAGCTCGAGCACGGGTGCGGCCGCCTGCCGAGGGGCGGGGATCCGGGCCTCGTCGGCCCGCGCTGCCGGCTCCATGGCCTCGATCATCGCCCGGCGACCTTGGCCAGGGCCTCTGCGATGCCCTGGAGCTGGGCGGTCTGCCACTGCTGGAAGGTGGCGTTGCCCGGGGTCGGCGTCTCCGTCACCGTGGCCACCGGAATGCCAGCCTCCTTGGCTTCCTTGACCTGCGCCTGCACGTCCGGCGTGGAGTTCTGGCTGTTGTAGACGTAGATCTTGATCTGCTTGTTCTTGATCTGGTCGTCGATGGTGGCCTTGTCCTTGGCCGTGGGGTCGGTGCCCTCGCTCATGGCGTCGAGGAACGTCTCGGGTGTGAGCATCTTCAGCCCGAGTCCCTCGGAGAGCGGGGTGACGATGGACTCCGAGGCACCGATCGGAGTGCCCGTGTACTTGCTCTTTATCTCCGATATGAGCTTGGTGTACGGGGCGAGGTCCTTGCTCTCGTAGGCGGTCCGGCGCTGGTCGAAGTAGGCGGCGTGGGCCGGGTCGGCCTTCTTGTAGTCGTCGGTGATCTTCTCGATGACCTTGTGGACGTCGTCCGGCGAGTACCAGCGGTGCGGGTTGCCGCCCTCCTTGACGCCGACGAGGTCGCCGACCTTGAGCTCGGTGCGCCCGCTCGCGGGGTTCGCGGCGAGGAGCTTGTCGGCCCAGGCGTCGTAGCCGATGCCGTTGACGATCGCGTACCGGGCCCCGGCGACGGCACGGGCGTCGGCGGCCTTGGGCTCGTAGTCGTGCGGGTCGGTGTCCGGGTTGCTGATGATGCTGGCGACGTGGACGCGGTCGCCGCCGAGCTGAGCGGCGATGCTGCCCCAGAAGTTCTCCGCCGCCACCACCTCGATCTTCCCGCCCGCACCGGATCCGCTCGCGGCCGACGTGCTGCCGCTCGTCTTCGCATCGGAGGAGGACGAAGTCGAACAGGCGGTGGCGGTCGCGGCCGTCAGGGCTGCCACGGCGGTGACGAGGGCGGTCCGTGCGGATGGTCGCGGAAATCGGGAGATGGCGGCGGTGAGCATGGGGGGCTCCTTCGTGCGGTGCCGGTGGCGCTGTGGGCCACTTCGGCGTGCGGGACCCATTCAACGTAAGTGAAAATGATTTTCATATCAACGGTAGCCGAAAACCATTGCCATTTTTTGGCTGGAGTACAACCATCCGGGCTAGACCATGCGCAGCTGTGATCACATGCGGCGCGACGAGGCCCCACCGCCACAGGCGCGGGGCCCCACCACACCGGGCGAACACACATCAGGCCGCGGGGACCGGCGTGCCCCACCACAGCCCGCCCACCTTGTGGGTGGCGTCCTGAAGGGCCCGTCCCGTCAGGTGCTGGTAGCGGCGGCGCCGCATCCGCGCCGACTTGCCCGGCTCCCAGCCCATGACGGCGTCGACGATCGCGTAGGGGACGCCGAGGTTGAGCAGGACCGTGACGGCGGTGTGCCGGGCGTCGTGGAGGCGGCCGTCGCGGACCTTGGCGGCCTTCAGCAGGTCCTTCTACTTGTGGTAGTCAGTGTTCGGGTTGAGCGGCTCGCCTGTGGGCGAGGTGAAGACGTAGCCCTCCACCGCCCAAACGGGCATCGCTCGGGCTGCCAAGCCTCACGACGATACGCGGCTCAGGCCTCCGTCGAGAGCTCGGGACACACGTCGAGGGCGGTCCGACAGACGGCCTCCTGCACGTCCGTGTAGGCCAGCAGATAGACAACCCGGATGCGCGACGCCGGATGGGCTTCGAAGTAGCTCATGGTGGCTGCCAGCAGGGTGTCCACGGTGCCGTGCAGATCGCTGTTGCCTCCGCCGGTTCCCAGCAGCGGCAGGACGACCGAGCGCAATGGCTCCCCAGCCTCGGCGAGCCGGTCAACCTCAGCCAGGATGTTGCGGGCGCACCGCGCCAGGTCCATCACCTGGCGGTAGCCCGAGCCGGGTTCCCCCTCGACCGCGGCAACATGCACGATCTTCCGGACCTGATGGCTCTCCAGCAGCTCGCCCGGCCCGGTGACCAGCACCTGGCCAGCCGACACGTACTGCCGCCCGTCCATCCGCTCGGCGAGTTCCTTGGCGATGACGTCGTCGACCATATGCCCGGCGTCGTCCCGGCGGCCCCCGTGGTAGCGGATCACAGCGGAGACGGTCGGCTCGTCGACGCGGGACATCTCCATGCGGGTGTTCTCTGGATTGACCCACACGTCGACGCCGAGCACATTCGCAAGATTTCCGGTAACCACGCCGATACGGTGCCGCCTACTGCCGCGCAGGGGGATCTCGTACCGGGTGGACTGCGCGAGCGGGCGCTGGCCTTCCCCCGTAGGACGTTCGGCTGCCAACTGCCGCTGCAGAGCCGTGTTCTCGCGCTGGGCTTTCTTCAACTGGGCAGTCAGTTCATCCCGTCGGCGGGTCTTCGCGAGCCAAGTGAAGGAGATCAACATGAAGAAGGCGGCGAAACCCGCCGCACCGCTGAGGCCGAACCCCAACGCCCTGCCCTCCGTCAGCGAAGCCGGGAAGATCGAGAACAGGAAGAGCGCCGCAGCGAGCGAGTACAGCAGGACGGAAGGGAGTTGAAGGGCGTACTGCCGTTCGGCTCGGTTCGGCGCGGACGACCAGATCTGCAGTGCGATGCCGGTGACGGTGAGGATCGCCGTGATGGCGAGCTGCAACGAAGTCAATGGTGGCGTCCCTTCCGCCTCGGACCGACACGAGCCAATCATAAGTCCCGCCGCCCTCTGGGCGTTCGGCGCACTCAAGCCGTTCAGAGGTGGCTTGGAACCATTCGTGTGGCGGAGGGCGCTACGAGAGGTGCACCTCCCCAGTCGCAGTGGTTGGATCGGTTCATGGGTCCTATCGACTTCGGTGATATCACCGACCTCAAGATCCGCCTTCAGCTCTTGGCCGAGGAGGCCGATCGTCGCCTTGTCACCGTGTTCGGTTCGGGGATCAGCAGCGAGGTCCTCCCCGGCGTCCCCCAGCTCACGGACATCTTCCGGGACCACGTGCCGAAGGCAGGCCTGGCCAGGTTCGACGCGACCGTCGCAGACGCCCCGGACCCCGGCGTCAGGTACCAGAGCGCGGCAGCAGTTTTGACCAGGCAAGCAGGTGAGCACACAGTCATGCGGGCGATCCGGACGGCTGTGCTCCAGGCATGCCCCGACGTGCCCGAGAAGGACGTGGCGGAGGTTGCCAGGGACGAGGAGCGCTGCCGGGAGCACGCAAGGACGGGGAACTGGCTCATTCCTCGCGGGTACCAGCGGTTCGCTCAGTTCTTCGCATCGCTGAGCGGGCGGGTACGGGGCCCGATCATCACCACGAACTTCGACCCGCTGATCGAGATCGCCCTCGGCCAGGCCGGTGTTCCCGCGGTCCCCATCCCCATCCCAACCGACACCACCCCCACAATGCAGCAGCTGCAGGAAGCCATCGCCCAGCCCGTGCTGCACATCCACGGCTACTGGACTGGCTCGGCGACGAGCAACGCCCCGACGAGGATCACCTCCGACCGCCCCGGACTGGACGACCTGCTGAGGAGGCTACTCACTAACTCGGTCGTACTCGTCGTGGGCTACAGCGGGTGGCTCGACGGCTTCATGAGGAGCCTGCGCAGCCAGGTCCTCAACAACAAGGCTGATCTGCTGGAGGCCGAGGTTCTCTGGGCCGCATATGAGACGGATGCCGCCGCTGTGACAAGCGGCGTTATCGGTGACTTCGTGGAGGCGCCCGGCTTCACCCTCTACCTCGGCGTCGATGGACACGAGCTGTTCACCGACAAGCCGGAGCGGCACGAGGCGGAAACCGACAAGACCTCTTCTCCCTTCGGTTACTCACGAGTTCCGCGCATTTTGGTTGACTCGGCCTCGTACCAGCCAGGGGCCTTCGCAGAGGGCAGCCAGCCGGTGTGGGCGGACGCCGCGCCTGGCTGCTGGCCTGTCCTCAGCTCAACGGTCTCCCTGGAGCAGAAGGTGGTCGAGTGCCTGCGGGTCGGCGGTGGCGGCGGCGCGGTGGCCATCGGCCCGCTCGGCGAGGGCAAGTCCCTGGCCCTGCGTCAAGTGGCGCACGCGTTGGCGGGCTCACGACCGGAGTGGAACGTGCTGTGGCGGGAACCAGGCGCGCCGGTGTTGACCAAGGCGTGGCTGAACGACGTTCGTGCGGCCGGGAAGACCCTGATCTGTGTCGACGAGGCCGACCTGATCATGGACGACATGGTGTCCACGAAGGACGTCTGGGCGGCCGAGGGGTCGGGCATCGCTTTTCTGCTTGCCAGTCACGACCGGCTGTGGTGGCAGGGCGCCGGTTCGACACTGCGACCGTGGATCGACGACGTTCTGTTCCACGGCATCACCGACGGCGACGCCAGGAATATCGCCCTGACCTGGCAGGGACTTGGGCTGCTGCCAGGCAGGAGCCCAGAGGTCGAGACCGTCGCGGAGCGCCTCACGACGTCGGCCGGCGTCATGGCCGCCGAGAGCAACACGCTCTTCGGGGCGGTTCTCGACGTCCGGTACGGGGCGGATCTGGGCGCCCGTGTGGAGGATCTGGTGCGCAAGCTGCACGAGATCAAACTGACCGACTCCGTCGACCTCGGCGACATCTTCGGGGGCATCTGCGTGATGCAGCACGCGCTGGACAAGGACGGCAACCGCGGTAAGGGGGCCAGCAGGTCGGTGATCGCGGCCATGGCGGGGCTCGACCCCGCCTTCGCCGACGGAAAGATCCTTCAGACGCTCGGCCGGGAGGCTGCAGTGACTTTTGCCGGCAACCGCGTCTACTGCCGGCACCCGTCGATTGCCGCGACGGTGGTCGACTACCTGCACCAGGAGGGAAGCGCCGAGAAGGTCTACGAACTTGTGGGCCAGGCCGGCGGGATGCGCTTGGTAAGGAAGGCTGCGACGCTCGAGGGCTATCGCGACGCCTACTTGCTGTCTCGCTCCCTGTCAGCGCCTGAGTCGGTGTGGGCGGCCAGAGGGGCGGTGAAGGGCACCGGCCAGCAGGTCCTGGAGTCACGGGTGTCTCTACTGCGGGCGCTCCGCCTGGAGGGGGAGCAGCGAACTGGTGCCTTCGCCAGGGGACTCGCGCCTCGGCTGAAGACCTACGACGACTACCACGGGGCCGTCAGGGCGTTCCTGGTGGAGTTCTCGATCTCGCTCCGAGACGAAGGGGAGCCCCAGACGTCGGCCGGTCTGGCGGCGCTCGCGCTGGACGACCGGGTCGGCTACTCGCTCGTCGAGGACCGGGCGGGCTACGCGCTGGTGAGCCTCGCCAAGTCGGCTGCGGCCCTGTACGCCCAGACTGGCGACGTAGCCACCAAGGAGGCCCCCGCCCTCTGCGCCATCCTGTTGGAACGTGTTCGCGGCAAGGAGAACGCTACTAAGTACCTCAGCCGGCACCGCCCCCCAGCACACCACGAGCTGCGGCAGCTGTCGACGGGCAAGCTGTGCGGCCGGCTCGCTACAACATTCGACAAGGCCGCTGCGCAGGCTATCCGCGAGACCAAGGTCGATTTGGAGATGCATGGGGTGCTGTCCTTCGACACCCTGCGCCGCCTAGCGGACCACTCCCGCTGGTCGGCCAGCTGGTAACCCGCACGCGCTCCTAAACGCGGCCGAAGTCGGCGCCTCGGGCACAACGCAATTGCGCCTAAGCGTCGTCCCAGACGGCCCCGAAGGAGTGGAACCGAGCAGCCCAGGACCACGTTGCTCGGTTCCGGAGGCTGGCAGAGGCCGGAAACCAGTCTGGTTGCATTCGGCTCCGTACAGGACAGTTCGAACGAAGGCGATCAAAACGCTCCGCCGCAGGTCGGGTCACACACGACCCCAGACGGACGGCCGGACGAAAGTGCGTTTGGGGCAACCCCTCACGAGTTCGAATCTCGTATCCTCCGCCAGTGCCTCACCGGGCACTACCGAAGGCCCCGACCGGGAAACCGGCCGGGGCCTTCGGCGTTTTCGTATGGCGCGCGCCCCGAAAGTTTCGTGTGACGCCGTTCACATCTCCTCTCTTCCCGCCGCGCCATCAGCGCGCCGACGCATCGCACACCCGCCCTTCCGGAATACCCCCAGGGGGTATATCGTTCTTCTCGTCGGAAGCAAGGCACCGCATCCCGCATCCCGAAGGAAGTGGCCATGACCTCCCAGCCCCGGACGAACTCCGGCTCCTGCTGCACCTCGGCCGGCACCTGCGGCACCGCCGCCGCGGCCGAGGTCCAGGGCGGCGTCACCACCGTCTACAAGGTGACCGGCATGACCTGCGGCCACTGCGAGGGCGCGATCTCGCAGGAGGTCTCCGCCCTGGCCGGCGTGGCCTCCGTCAAGGCCGTGGCCGCAACCGGCCTGGTCACCGTGGTCTCCGCCGGCCCGCTGGACGACGAGGCCGTGCGCGCCGCCGTGGACGAGGCGGGCTACGAGCTCGCCGGCCGCGCCTGAGCCACCAGGTACCCGCCACCCGATACCCCTCCCCGGTATTTCCCCGCCGGGTCGTGCCGCCCCACTGATATGGCAGCCGCACGGCCCGGCCCTCCTCCAGGAGACCCACAGCCATGACCAGCACCGCTCCCGAGAAGGCCCCCGCGCCCGCCACGACGGCCACCGCGACGGCCACCGCCGCGGTCGAGCTCTCCATCGGCGGCATGACCTGCGCCTCGTGCGCCGCGCGCATCGAGAAGAAGCTCAACCGCATGGACGGCGTCACCGCGACGGTCAACTTCGCCACCGAGAAGGCCAAGGTCTCCTACGGTGCGGGAGTGGCGGTCGCCGACCTCATCGCGACCGTCGAGAAGACCGGCTACACCGCCCAGGAGCCGCCCCAGCCGGCCGCCCGCGCGGAAGCGGCTCCGGCCGATGCCCAGGAGGCCGACGGCGAAGTGGGCGCGCTGCGGCAGCGGTTGCTGGTGTCGCTGGTGTTGTCGGTGCCGGTGGTGCTAATGGCGATGGTGCCGGCGGCGCAGTTCGACAACTGGCAGTGGCTGTCCCTGACGCTGGCCGCGCCGGTCGTCGTGTGGGGTGCGCTTCCCTTCCACAAGGCAGCGTGGACCAACGCCCGCCACGGCGCGGCGACGATGGACACGCTGGTGTCGATCGGTACGCTCGCCGCGCTCGGCTGGTCGTTGTGGGCGCTGTTCTTCGGTCATGCGGGGATGCCGGGCATGCGGCACGGCTTCGACTTCTCGATCTCCCGGGCGGACGGCTCCTCCTCCATCTACCTGGAAGCCGCCGCCGGAGTGACCGCCTTCATCCTGGCCGGCCGCTACCTGGAGGCGAAGTCCAAGCGCAAGGCCGGCGCCGCGCTGCGCGCCCTGCTGGAGCTGGGTGCCAAGGACGTGGCCGTCCTGCGCGACGGGCGTGAAGTGCGCGTCCCCACAGCCGAGCTGGCCGTCGGCGACCGCTTCGTCGTCCGCCCCGGCGAGAAGATCGCCACCGACGGCACCGTCGTCGAGGGCAGCTCCGCCGTCGACGCCTCCATGCTGACCGGCGAGTCCGTGCCCGTGGACGTGACCGTCGGCGACACCGTCACCGGCGCGACCGTCAACGCCTCCGGCCGCCTCGTCGTCCAGGCCACCCGCATCGGCTCCGACACCCAACTCGCCCGCATGGCCAAGCTGGTGGAGGACGCGCAGAACGGCAAGGCCGCCGTCCAGCGCCTGGCCGACCGCATCTCCGGCGTCTTCGTCCCCGTCGTCCTGCTCATCGCCCTGGGCACGCTGCTGACCTGGCTGTTCACCACCGGCGACGCCACCGCCGCCTTCACCGCCGCCGTCGCCGTCCTGATCATCGCCTGCCCGTGCGCCCTGGGCCTGGCCACGCCCACCGCCCTCATGGTCGGCACCGGCCGCGGCGCCCAGCTCGGCATCCTCATCAAGGGCCCCGAGGTCCTGGAGTCCACCCGCCGCGTCGACACCGTCGTCCTCGACAAGACCGGCACCGTCACCACCGGCCGCATGACCCTCCACGAGGTCATCACGGCCCCCGGCGTCACCGAGCACGACCTCCTGCGGCTGGCCGGGGCCCTGGAGCACGCCTCCGAGCACCCCATCGCCCGCGCCATAGCCGACGGCGCCGCCGAGCGCACCGGCACGCTGCCCGCCCCCGAGAGCTTCGAGAACGTCGCCGGGCTGGGCGTGCAGGGCGTCGTGGAGGGCCACGCGGTTCTGGTGGGGCGCGAGACGCTCCTCGCCGAGTGGGTGATCGAGCTGCCCGCCGAGCTCGCCGCCGCCAAGGCGGCCGCCGAGGCCGAGGGCCGCACCGCCGTGGCCGTCGCCTGGGACGGCGAGGCCCGTGGCGTCCTGACCGTCGCCGACGCCGTCAAGGACACCAGCGCCCGGGCGGTCGCCGAACTGCGCCGCCTCGGCCTCGCCCCCGTCCTGCTGACCGGCGACAACAAGGCCGTCGCCGAGTCCGTCGCCCGCGAGGTGGGCATCGACGAGGTGTTCGCCGAGGTCCTGCCGCAGGACAAGGTCGACGTCGTCAAGCGCCTCCAGGCCGACGGCCGTTCGGTCGCCATGGTCGGCGACGGCGTCAACGACGCGGCCGCCCTGGCCACCGCCGACCTCGGCCTGGCCATGGGCACCGGCACCGACGCCGCCATCGAGGCCGGCGACCTCACCCTCGTCCGCGGCGACCTCCTCGTGGCCACCGACGCCATCCGCCTCTCCCGCCGCACCCTCGGCACCATCAAGGGCAACCTCTTCTGGGCCTTCGGCTACAACATCGCCGCCCTGCCGCTGGCCGCGGCCGGCATGCTCAACCCGATGATCGCCGGCGCCGCGATGGCGTTCTCCTCGGTCTTCGTCGTCACCAACAGCCTCCGGCTCCGCCGCTTCACCTGACGGACCCGCCCGACCAGGGCCGGTACGACGAAGGCCCCGACCGGTGAACCGGTCGGGGCCTTCGTCGTACCGGCCGAGGTGTGGCGGGCGGCACATACCGGTAATTTTGGGCCTCGGGGCATCCACCGCTTCCACCCAGGAGGACGCGATGTCGCGGCACACCCGCTTGCCCGGCGAGTCCGCGGAGTACCTCGCCGCCCGGGAGGAGCTCCGTCTCGCCGAGATCGAGCTCATGCGTCACCGCGAGAGGGTCGCGGCCCAGCGTCGGGCGCTCCCCCAGGGGGCGCCGGTCGACGACTACGTCTTCGTCGAGGGCCCCGCCGACCTGGACGCGGGTGACGCGCCCGTCCGGGAGGTCACGCTGAGCGGGCTGTTCACCGCACCGGACCGGCCGTTGATCGTCTACCACTTCATGTACGGCAAGCGGCAGACCGAGCCGTGCCCCATGTGCACCATGTGGATCGACGGCTACAACGGCGTCGCCCACCACATCGCGCGCAACGCCGACTTCGTCATCGCGGCGGCCGCCGACCCGCCCACGCTGCGGCAGCACGCCCGTCGGCGCGGCTGGTCCCGGCTGCGGCTGCTGAGCTGCGGGGACAGCGGCTTCAAGTACGCCCTCGGCAGCGAGGACGCGGAAGGCGAGCAGGACTCGACCGTCTCCGTCTTCACCCGGGACGCCGACGGCACCGTCCGCCACGTCTACTCCGCCCACCCGCGCCTGGCGGAGGACATCCAGGAGCGCGGCATCGACCTCCTCAGCCCCGTCTGGCACCTCCTGGACCTGACGCCGGGCGGCCGTGACGACTGGTATCCCGGGCTGGACTACTGACCGGCCCGGGCCGCGCGAGCCGCACGGGCAGGACGAGGGGCTTCTACGGGCGGAGGCCGGAGAGACGGGGGTGCCCGGTCATCAGTGGGCTCTCTCCGGGCGCCGCCCGAGGTGGTGGCTCAGGGGTTCGTCGTGGGGTTTGTGTTGGCCGGTGGGGTCGGAGGGTGGGTCGCCGGCGGTGTCGAGCGCATGTCGCGGGCGCGTTCCAGGGAACAGATCTGCATGCCGAACGAACGGAGCCGCCACATCTTTCCCGACGTGCCCTTGATCTCGTCGACGCTCGGATAGCCCTTCTCGTCGTGGGCGACGTTGTTGAGGGCGTAGATCTTGCCGTCGGGCGCCGTGAAGGTGATGGCGAAGCCGCTGTACGGCGTCGTGTTGCAGGCCACCTTCCCCTTGTCGGGCTTGAGGGGCCACGCGGCGCCGAACTGGTCGGAGGTGACCGCCTGCGGGTTGCTCTCGGCGCCCGGCCACTTCAGGACGGCGTCGCGCTCCTCGGAGCAGCCCGTGACGAGTACGGCGCCGGCCAGCACCCCGGCCGCCAGGGCCAGCGCACGGACCCTCGTCCCGCGAGTACGAGTGATCATGAGTTTACGAGTGATCATGAGTTTCCCGCCGCCTTTCGTGCCGCGTGAGTGATGCCGAAGGTGAGGAGGGCGATGGCCGCGACGCCGACGGGGACGGTGACCGGAGTCGACCGCTGTCGAGCGCCGGAACGCCTTGGACAGGCCGCGGGTCTCGATCACCGGAATCGCCGCCGTGTACATGGTCTCTCCCTCCTTCTGCTACATGGCGTAGCACTTGTGGGTGTGGGGATGCCCCGCCACACACGTGGATTTCTTTACGACAGGCTCAAGTCTGTTGAGGAAAACGCCATCACGGCCACCGCAGCCGTCACAGCAGGATGCTGACCGTGCTCACCAGCGCCGCCGTCGCGATCCGCACCGGCCACGCCTGCCACGCCGGCATCACTCTCGGCGGCGCCGCCAGCGCCCGCGCGCGGTGGGCGAGTTCGATCCTGGGGTCGAGGAACCCCGTGCCGAGCGTGCCGATCCCCGTCGGCGAGAGGTCCGGCCTGGCCGGCCGCGCCTTGGCCTCTATCTGCGCGCACAGCGCCTTCGCCACGGCCGCCGCGCCGTCGGCCTCACGGGCGTTCTGATCCGCCCAGAGCTCGGCGGTGAGCCGCACCTCGGCGAGGACGGTCTTCCGGCCGGGTATCCACCACCACGACCGCAGGGCGCAGGTGGCCAGAAAGATCCACAAGGGGTGGTACGCCCGTGCGTGGGCGCGCTCGTGCTCGATGACCGCGGAGGCGTCCGAGGAGTCCGCCACCGCGGAGCCGAGGATGATCCGGGGCCGGACCAGGCCGACCGTGCTCGCCAGACCCTGTTCGGCCTGGCCCTCACCGTGCACGATCCACACGTCGCCGCACTGCTGCGGCGCGAGCAGCGCGACCATGCGCCCCGTGCGCGCCACCTGGATCGCCCCGGCGACGAACGACACGGCGATCGAGGCCAGCGGCACGACCGACGCGGCGAGCATCAGCTGCACCCCCAGGGCCTGCAGCACATGCTGTCCGTCGATGTCCGTGATGCCGTTGCTGATGCCCCAGGCCATCGGCGCCCGCCACGGCAGCGCGTCGCGCAGCGGGCTGTGCGGCATATAGGGAACGGCCGTCGCCAGCAGGGGCGTCACGGCGAGCCCCACCGCGAGGACGAAACGCTCACGGGCCGGTAACCGCGCCGACAGCCGCCGCAGCGCGTGCCACAGGCCGACGGCGACCAGGGGGCACCACCAGGCGAGCAGCACCTGTGGATAGCCCAGCCAGCTCATGTTCACGCGGATACCCCCGCCGTGCCCTCGGATTCGCCGTCGCCGGTGCCGTCGCCGGTACCGGTGCCGGACGGATCGGCGATGCCGGCCAGCAGCGCGCGTACCTGCGCGAGCTGGTCGGCATCGCCGCTCACCGTCCGGACGAAGTTCGCCACGGCGAGGTCCCCGAAGCCGTCGACCACCTGCCGCACCTGCTCGGCCGCCACGCGCTGCTCGACCTCGCGCCGGGAGGAGCGCGGCCAGTACACGTACTGGCGGCCCTCCTTGCGGCGGGCCAGCAGCTCCTTGACCACCAGGCGCTCCATCACCGTCTTGACGGTGGTGTACGCCTGGCCGCCGTCGAGCCGCCGGGCGCAGGTGCTCACGTCCATCCCGCCCGACGAGGAGTCCAGCGAGCCCGACGACCACATGACATCCAGGATCGCCAGCTCAAGCGGCCCGAAGTGCCCTGCCAAGCCCTGGCCCCGAGAACCTCTCCACGCTGACATGCTACGCACCATAGCAGTTCATGGCATGCGCAGGTGATCAGTATTCGCCGGCCGAACCCGCCTTCCTGGCACGGGACATGCCCACCGAGAAGGCGACCAGCCCGATAGGCAGCAGCACTGCTGGTGACCGGCCGGCCGTCCACGAGCGCCTGCACCCAGGGCTGCCACATCAGCAAGTAAGCACATAGGCACGGATGTTCGACTGAGCATCACCGCGGTTGACCACCGACGCGCCTGCAAGTCCGCTTCGGGCGAGACCAGTCCGGCGCTCCCGTGCACACGGGAGCGCCCGGCTCTTCGCGTGGAGACGGCCGCGGTGACCGCCGATGACGGGCACTGGGCCGACATCCCTCCAGCCCCGCCGACCCCCGTCATCGAACTGACGGTCGAATTCCGACCGAGGCGAGGCCCGTCCCGACTTAGCCCTATGTCCGTATTGTGCGGATATTCTATGGACTATGACCCAGCCAGGTCGGCCGCTGTTCCGTCGCTCCCCCCAGGGCGGATGGTCCCCTGTCCAGCTCTCCCCGGTGATCCTCACCGTGGTCATCGCCGCCCTGGCGTACAACACGCCCAGGCGCATGGCCTTCAGCCGCCTCCTGCCCGCCGCGCCCGCCCTCGCCGCCGCCATGTGGCCCGTGCTCCCCACCGTCCTGCTGGGCACGGTCTGCCTGTTTCTCATGATCGGCCTGAGCATCGTGTTCCCCGGGCTGGGGACGTGGTGGACGGCGGGCGGGATCGTCGCGGTCACCGTGGCGGCCGCGTACGGCAGCCATGTCCGGCTCCAGCGGGAACGGACCCTCTTCCAAGTGCGACTCGTCGCCGACGCGGCCCAGACCGTGGTCCTGGGGGCCATGCCACGCTGCTTCGGGGGCATCCGGATCGACTCGCTGTATCTCGCGGCCGCGGCGGAGGCCCGCATCGGCGGCGACTTCTACGAGGCGGCCGACACCCCGTACGGGGTCCGGCTGCTCATCGGGGACGTACGGGGCAAGGGCCTGCCGGCGGTGGGGGCGGCCGCGGCGGTGGTCAACTCCTTCCGCGAGGCCGCCCACGACGAGCCGGACCTGAGCGGCGTCGCGCGCCGCCTGGAGGCCAGCAGCAACCGCTACAGCGCCGCGTTCCCACCGGAAGACCTGGTGGAACGCTTCACCACCGCCCTGCTCGTCGAGATCCCGCACGAGATGGACAGCCTCAGAGTGCTCAATTGCGGCCACCCCCCGCCGCTCCTCCGGGGCCGCGGGGAACTGCGCACCCTCCAGCCCAGCGACCCCTCGCCGCTGCTCAACCTCGCGGAGCTCATCGGCGGCCGGTACACCGTCGACACCTTCGACCTCGCCCCCGGCGACGAACTGCTCCTCTACACGGACGGCGTCACCGAGGCCCGCGGCCACGACGGCGCGTTCTTCCCCCTGGCGGACTGGATGCGGCGGCAGAACACCGCCCAGCCCCGCGAACTCCTCGACAACCTCCACCGCGATCTCCTCAGCTACAGCGACGGAGGCCTCAACGACGACATCGCCGTCGTCGCGGTACGGGTCGGCTGACGGCCACGACCTCGTACGGCGTGCGCCGCACGCCCCGCGGAGGGACCATCGCCCCATGGACCGTGACCCTGGGGGCCCAGGCCCCGGCCGTCCCCTCCGGCTGGCGCAGCAGGAGGACGCCGACGCGCTGCTCTCGCGCAGCCCGCTCGCCGCCCTCGTCGGCATGCTGCTGGACCAGCAGATCCCCATGGAGTGGGCCTTCACCGGCCCGTACACCATCGCCCGGCGGCTCGGGCGCGACGATCTGGACGCGCACGAGATCGCGGCGTACGACCCCGAGGCGTTCGCGGCGCTGTGCGCCGGGAAACCGGCCGTGCACCGGTATCCGGGGTCAATGGCGGGACGGGTGCAGCAGCTGTGCCGGTACCTGGTCGAGCACTACGACGGGGACGCGAGCGTGGTGTGGACCGGGGCGGGATCGGGGCGCGAGCTGCTGGAGCGGCTCCAGGCGCTGCCGGGGTTCGGCCGGCAGAAGGCACAGATCTTCCTGGCGCTGCTGGGCAAGCGGCTGGGGGTGACGCCGGAGGGCTGGCGGGAGGCGGCCGGGAGCTACGGGGAGGCGGGGTCGTACCGCTCGGTGGCCGACATCACCGGGCCGGAGTCCCTGGAGAAGGTCCGGGCCTACAAGCAGGAAATGAAACGAGCCGCCAAGAAGGCAGCGGTCAAGAAGGCGTGAGACCGCCCCCTCGGGGCTGCGGCGCGTCGCGCCGCGCGTCGGGCGGGGAGCGCCGGAAGACTGTCCCCATGAGCAGCGCCAAAGCATTCCTCGAAGGCGGCCCGGACGATCTGCCGGAGCGGGTCGTGCCGATCGTCCCTCCCGGGGTCGAGCTGAAGGTCCAGTTCAAGGGTGGTTACGAGCACTTCAAGGCCACCTCGCGGCATCAGGACACCGCCGAGGGCCGGCTGCCCGTCTACGAGTGGTGGGAGCGGACCGAGATCGCCGAGTGAGCCGCTGATCACGGCGATCACGTTGGTCCGGAACGGCCGGGAGTACGGATTCCGGGGGCGGAAGTCCGGAATGCGGACTCCCGGCGGACTCCCGGGGAAAGAATTCTCGCTCAGGAGTTCCATGCATCACTCCCGGTATGCGGCTGATTGTCGTCATCGCACTCCCGCGCCATGGCTGCGCCGGGAGCCGCTCGCCCGGTAGGCTTTCCGTGTGATCTTCAAGCGCATCGGCAACGGGCGGCCGTACCCCGACCACGGCAGGGAAAGCACCCGCCAGTGGGCGGACGTCGCCCCTCGCCCGGTACGCCTGGACCAGTTGGTGACCACCAAGCAGCAGCTCGACCTCGAGACGCTGCTCGCCGAGGACTCGACGTTCTACGGCGACCTCTTCGCGCACGTCGTGAAGTGGCGTGGCGACCTCTACCTGGAGGACGGGCTGCACCGGGCGGTACGGGCCGCCCTTCAGCAGCGCCAGGTGCTGCACGCGCGCGTGCTCGAGCTCGACTGACCGCTGTCGACCTCGACCGACCGCCGTCGATCCACTGTCGACAGCCGTATCGATTTCCGCACCCGCATTCGAGTCGGGCGGGTTTCGAAAACGGTCGCATGGACGCCTATTGGCCCTTTTGGGTAGGGGTCCGGGCAACCCATTGATCATCTAGTAGGCAGCGGCTCCGCCCGGCACTACGCTGCGCTCATGAGCATGCTCACCCCTCCTGGCATGGGTGGTAAGTACCGCATCACGGGCCATCGGTTCCCGCACATGCGCCGCGCCCGCAACCGCCGAAGGATCGTGCTCGTCGGCACCGCCACGGCCGTCGTCATGGGGCTGGCCGGGTGGGGGACGGTCCAGCTCGTGGACGTCTTCTCGGGCGGGCCGGCCACGGCGCGGGCGGCGTCCCCGGCGAAACGCAACGGCGACTGCAAGAGCGGCTCCGAAGCGGCCGAGGCGGCCGGCCGGAAGCTGCCCCGGGACCTGCCCCGGCCCGGTGACATCACCGTCAACGTCTACAACGCCACGCCGCGCGGCGGGCTCGCCAAGATCACGGCGGATGAGCTGGAACGGCGCGGCTTCAGGATCGGCAAGGTGGGCAACGCCCAGGAGGACTACGACAAAAAGGTGAACGGCACCGGAGTGCTGCTGGGGTCCAAGGAATCCCTGGAGGGCGCGCTCCGGGTGCTGGGCACCCAGCTCGCCGGGGCGGAGGCCAAGGCCGACCAGCGCGAGGGGCAGGACGTGGACCTCGTGCTGGGGGCGGCCTATCAGGGGCTGACGTCGCAGGAGGATTCGGAGAAGGGGCTGGCGGCGCTGGAGCGGGGGGAGGTGCCGCCTTCGCCTTCGGCGCCTTCGCAGGCGCCGTCTTCGGCGCCGGCCTCAGCGCCGGCCTCGGCGGCGGCCCCGAAGGGCAGCCCGCCCGCCAAGTGCTGACGCACGTCGGCGGGCGGCGCCCGAGGCAGGTACGGCCTGTGCAGGCCGGTGGTCGGTTTGTGCCCACCCGTTCCGCCCATGCGGAACGACTGCCCACAAACCTGCTTAGCCTGCCGTGCCGTACATGCGGTCGCCCGCGTCGCCGAGGCCCGGGACGATGTAGCCGTGCTCGTTGAGGCGCTCGTCCACGGAGGCGGTGACGACGGTCACCGGGGCGCCCTCGAGCTCGCGCTCCATGACCTCGACGCCCTCCGGCGCGGCCAGCAGGCAGATCGCGGTGACGTCGTCCGCGCCACGGGCGATCAGCTCGTTGATCGCGGCGACCAGCGTGCCGCCGGTGGCGAGCATCGGGTCCAGGACGTAGACCTGGCGGCCGGAGAGGTCGTCGGGCATACGCGTCGCGTACGTCTCCGCCTTGAGGGTCTCCTCATTGCGGATCATGCCGAGGAAGCCGACCTCGGCCGTCGGCAGCAGCCGGACCATGCCGTCGAGCATGCCCAGGCCGGCCCGGAGGATCGGCACCACCAGCGGGCGCGGGTGGGAGAGCCGGACGCCGGTGGTGGCCGTCACGGGGGACTCGATGCTGACCTGCTCGGTGCGCACGTCGCGCGTGGCCTCGTACGCGAGCAGGGTGACCAGCTCGTCGCAGAGGCGCCGGAAGGTGGGGGAATCGGTGCGCTTGTCGCGCAGGGTGGTGAGCTTGTGAGCCACCAGGGGGTGGTCGACGACGTGGATCCGCATGACATCGACATTAACCGAGCTTTAACGCCCGAGCGCCCGCCCGGCCGCCACAGCGGGGTCACCAGGGGACTTCCACGGTCTGTCGCAGCCCTGGCATCAAACCACCACTTAGGGGGAAAGTGGGCACGTACGCCCGGCCTGTCGCCGGGCGAGGACCTCGGCACGAGGTGGTGCTGCCCATGGCTGGCCGTGACAGGCGGGGATCCGGGTCGGCTGCCCGGACGCCCCAGGAGGCAACGGAAGCGGACCCCCGGAAACCGGGCTCCATAGACCCGGCGGGCCGGGCGCCCGGCGAGCGGACGGACCCCCGGAAGTCCCGGGAGGCCGCCGGCGCCGCCCCGGACGGCGGGACGGAGAGCGCCGAGGACCGCAGACGACGACGGGCCCAGTTCCTCCGTGAGCTGAACGAGGCCAAGGAGCTGCGCGACCGCGTACAGCCGCGCCGGGCCCGGGCGGCCCGGATGCGCCAGCAGATGCGGATGCGCACCTTCCGCTGGTGACGCCCGGTGGACCGGCGCGCCCGCCCCCGCCACGTCCGTACGGCGCCCTCACGGGCCCCACGTGAGCGACATCTCTCGGACTGCTGCACGACGCAGCGCGGAAGACCTCTCGCAACGCCCAGGTTTCTGCCACGATTCCGAGTGGGCGGGGTGGTCCCCGTCCGACCCGGCACCGCCTATGACCAGTGGGAGAGTCACGGTGTACTTCGCCGCAATGCTCGCGCGCACCGAAGACGGGTGGGTAGCGAGCGACACAGAACTCGACAACGTGGAGACCCTGTCCGACATCGCCGACATCGCCCGCGAGGCATCGGAGGACGACGACACGGTCCTGGTGCTCATCGAGCAGGAGGACGCCTGGTTCGGCGTCGTCCGGGTGGACGGCGAGGACGACCCCCGGGTCTTCCTCTCGAACGCCGCCGTCGCCAACCGCAGCTCCTACGGGGCGATGCTCGTCGACGAGCTCCTGGGGCACGAGGACGACGAGGGCGACGATCTGGACACCCTCGACCTCGACGGCACCGAGGACGGCGAACCCGAGACCGGGGAGGACGACGAGGGCGACGACGGGGCGGCCGCCTCCGTCGCCCCCAGCGGCCCGCTGGGCGACGGCAGGCTGCTGGAGGACCTGGGGGTGAGCGAGAAGGAGCTCCTGGCCCTGGACGGGGACGCCCTCGGCACGATCGCCGAGGCCCTCGGCTGCACCGACGTCCTGGAGGCCGTCCGCTGACGTCCGCCCGGACGGGTGCGCTCACACTGGTGCCATGAACGAAGCCGTCCACGACCCAGCCGCCCCGGCCCACGACCCGGTGCGCGACCCCTGGCTCGCCCCCATGCGGGCCGCCCTGGCGGAGGCCGCGGCGGCCCCCGCCACGGGCGACGTGCCGGTGGGCGCCGTCGTGCTGGACCGGGACGGCTCCGTCATCGGCCGCGGCCGCAACGAGCGCGAGGCCACCGGCGACCCCACCGGCCACGCGGAGGTCCTGGCGATCCGCGAGGCCGCGCGGGCGGTCGGCGAGTGGCGGCTGTCGGGCTGCACGCTCGTCGTCACCCTGGAGCCCTGCACGATGTGCGCGGGAGCGATCGTCCTCTCGCGGGTGGACCGCGTCGTCTACGGCGCCGTCGACGAGAAGGCCGGTGCGGCCGGCTCCCTCTGGGACGTCGTCCGCGACCGCCGCCTCAACCACCGCCCCGAGGTGATCTCCGGGGTCCTCGCCGACGAGTGCGCCGAGCTGCTCACCCGCTTCTTCCGCGACCGGTGACACGGCGGGTGGGACGACCGCCGACCGTCCGGTGACCAGGACCACACCCCCGGAACCCGGAACGGATTTCGGACCACGGCCCACCGTCCGCTAAGCTCTCTCTCGGTAGCGTGTCCGAGCGGCCTAAGGAGCACGCCTCGAAAGCGTGTGTGGGGGCAACTCCACCGTGGGTTCAAATCCCACCGCTACCGCTCTTGGGAACCGCCCCCGATCCGGATCACCGGATCGGGGGCGGTTCTGTTTTCCGCCCGCCCGACGTTTCCGCCGCCCCTACGACGGTTTTGCGCTGCCCCGCCGACGCGACGCGCCCGGGCGGGCGGTCTCAGTGGATGGAATCCGGTCATCTCGCGGTACGGACCAAGCCGACGCCCGGCGGTGGACGCCTTGCCCCGGGCCAATGGCCGTGGCTTCACGCTCCGTCGGGCGCACGATTCCGGACCGTGTCCCAATCCCCCTCCTTGTGACACGAACCCACCGACCGGACGATCGGTCTGCGCTCCCGCGCGGGCACCGCGCGGGCTCTTCGAGGAGGACCGCATGAACGATCGACTCAGTCTCGCGCCCGATGCCGCACGGCAGTTGGCCACGACCACCAAGACCACCCCGCAGATGCGCGGGATCACGCCGCGCTACCTGCTGCGCGCGCTGCCCTGGGTCGACGTCGAGTCCGGCGTCTACCGGGTCAACCGCCGCCGGACGTTCATCCTCGGCGACGACCGCATCAGCTGCTACTCCGAGGGCGGCGCGCACCGCGTCGTCCCCGAGGACCTGCGCGAACTGCCCTTCCTCCGTGAGGCGGACGAGGCGCTGCTGGCGGAACTCGCGGGCGCCTTCGAACAGGTGGCCTTCGAGCCCGGTCAGATCATCGGCGCCGAGGGCGAGACCTGCGACAAGCTGACCGTGATCGTCAGCGGTCGCGCCGAGAAGCGGGTCACCGGCCGGTACGGCGAGGACGCGCTGCTGGAGGTCATCGGCGACGGCCAGTTCTTCTGTCTGGACTCCTGGACCCGATGTCAGCCCTTGCCGTTCCGGGTCAAGGCGGTCACCTCCGGTGTCGCCCTGACCGTCGGGCTCGACACGCTCAACGCGCTGGCCGACCGCGACGCGGGCCTGCGGGCCGCCCTGGACGCCCACATATCGGGCGAGGCCCCCATGCCCGGCTCCGAGGTGCCCGTCGACCTCGCCTCCGGGCACACCGGCGAGCCCGAACTGCCGGGCACGTACGTGGAGTACGAGGACACGCCCCGCGAGTACCACATGACCCTCGCCCAGACGGTGCTGCGCGTCCACACCCGCGTCTCCGACCTCTACAACGCGCCCATGGACCAGACCCGGGTCCAGGCCGACCTCACCGTCCAGGCGCTGCGCGAACGCCAGGAGGCGATGATCCTCAACCACCCCGAGTTCGGCCTGTTCAACAATGTCGCCCCGGGCCAGCGCGTCCAGCCGCGCACCGGCGCGCCGACCCCCGACGACCTCGACGAGCTGCTCTCGAAGGTCTGGAAGCAGCCCAGCTTCTTCCTCGCCCACCCCAAGGCCATCGCCGCCTTCGGCCGCGAGTGCACCCGCCGGGGCGTCCCGCCGGTCATCGACACCCGCTTCGGCAGCCCGCTGATCACCTGGCGCGGGGTGCCGCTGCTCCCCTCCGACAAGGTGCGCTTCAAGGGCAACGGCGGCGCCGCGACCACCGAGATCCTGCTGATGCGGGTGGGCGAGGCCGAGCAGGGCGTCATCGGGCTGCGCCCGGCCGGGGTGCCGGACGAGGTCGAGCCGGGCCTGTCGATGCGGAACATGGGCACGGACCAGAAGGCCATCACCTCGTACCTGCTGACGGCGTACTTCAACGCCGCGGTGCTCGTGGAGGACGCCCTCGCCGTCCTCCAGAACGTCGAGGTGTCCAAGTACCATGACTATTCCTGACGTTCGGACGTACGGGCAGCCGTTCCCGGCCGACGCGCGTTCCGCCGGCACGGGCCCGCGCCCGTACGAGCAGCCGAGGTACGAGCAGCCGACGTACGAGCAGCCGGCTGCGGACGCCGCTCCGGCGGTGCCCTCGACGGCCCCGCAGTCCACCCCGCCGCGCGCCGGGCGCGGCTTCGACCCCATGGCGGCCCGGGCGGACGTCCCCGTCCTCCACCGCACCGTCAACGGCCATCCGCTCGTCTGGCTGGACAACGGCGCGACCACCCAGAAGCCGCGTCAGGTCATCGAGGCGCTCACCGCCTACTACAGCGCCGCCAACTCCAACATCCACCGCGGCGCCCACACCATGGCCCGCGAGGCCACGGAGACCTACGAGGCGGGCCGGCAGGCCGTCGCGGACCTGCTGGGCGCGGCCTCCCCGGACGACATCGTCTTCACCCGGGGCACCACCGAGGCCATCAACCTCGTGGCCCAGACCTGGGGACGCGCGAACATCGGCCCCGGCGACGAGATCCTCGTCGCCACGCTGGAGCACCACTCCAACATCGTGCCCTGGCAGATGCTCGCCAAGGAGAAGCGGGCCCGGCTCGTGCCCATCCCGCTCCTGCCCGACGGCAGCATCGACCAGGCCGCCTTCGCGGACCTGCTCTCCTTCCGCACCCAGCTCGTCGCCGTCAGCCAGGCGTCGAACGTGCTGGGCACCGTGCCGCCGGTGAAGGAGATGACCGCGCTGGCGCACCGCTACCAGGCGAAGGTGCTGGTCGACGGGGCCCAGGCGGTAGCGCACTTCCCCGTCGACGTCCAGGACCTGGACGCGGACTTCTACGTCTTCTCCGGGCACAAGCTGTTCGCCCCGACGGGCATCGGCGCGCTCTACGGCAAGCCGGAGCTGCTCGCCGCCATGCCGCCCTGGCAGGGCGGCGGCAACATGATCGACCAGGTCGACTTCCCGGCCAGCACCTACGCGCCGGTGCCGCACCGCTTCGAGGCCGGCACCGGGCACATCTCCGGGGTCGCCGGGCTGCTGGCGGCGATCAACTGGCTGACCGGCTTCGACCGTGAGGCCGTCGCCGCCTACGAGCACGGGCTGCTGGGCTACGCCGAGCAGGCCATGTCCCAGGTGCCGGGGATCGCCGTCCTGGGCTCGGCGCCCGAGAAGATCGCGACGCTGACGTTCACCCTGGCCGGGCACAACCCGGTCGACATCGCCCGCTCGCTCGACGCCGACGGCATCGCCGTCCGCGCGGGGCACCACTGCGCCCAGCCCTCGCTGCGCCACTACGGCGTGGAGAGCGCGGCGCGGGCCTCGCTGGCGCTCTACAACACGCGGGAGGACGTCGACCGGCTGGTCGCGTCCCTGCTGCGGCTGACGTCCGGAGGCTGACGGCCCCGGGCCCGTACCCCGATGCGAACAGGGGGTACGGGCCCGGGTTTTCTCAGGGGTTCAGTCGAACGCGGCGGCGAACATGCCGGGCTCGTAGGAGCCGCCCCGCTGGTGGAGGGTCACGGCGAGCCGGTTGGCCGCGTTGACCAGGGCGACCATGCAGACCAGGGCGGCCGTCTGGTCGTCGTCGAAATGCTTTCGCACCCGCTCCCAGGTCCCGTCGGACACGCCCTCGTGCGCGTCGGCGAGCCGGGTGGCCTCCTCGGCGAGCGCCAGCGCCGCCCGCTCGGCCTCGGTGAACACGGTGCTCTCGCGCCAGACGGCGACCAGGGCGAGCCGCACCGCGGTCTCACCGGCGGCCGCCGCCTCCTTGACGTGCATGTCGACGCACCAGCCGCAGCCGTTGATCTGGCTGACGCGCAGCGCCACCAGCTCCTGGACGGTCCGCGACAGCGACGACTGGTGGAGCACCATGCCGGCGTTGGCGAACCGCTTGGCGAACTTCATACCGAGCTCGTTCTCGAAAATGTCGAACCGGGTGTCCATGGCTTCGTCCTCACTCGTGCTCGTTCGTGGTGCGGCTTTGACGAACACGAGACGCCGGCGCCCCGCTCCCTGTGACAGACGAAGGGACGTGACGAGCGCCACCGCCCACGGGTGTCACAAAGCAGCGGGAAGCGGCGTCTTGTGCGCGTGAACATTGAGAACCCCGCCACCGAGGCGTTCGTCGCCCACCGCAACCTGCTGTTCACCGTCGCCTACGAGATGCTCGGCTCGGCCGCCGACGCGGAGGACGTCCTCCAGGAGACCTGGCTGCGCTGGTCCGGCGTCGACCTCGGCGTGGTGCGGGACCAACGCGCCTATCTCGTCCGCATCACCACCCGCCAGGCGCTGGGCCGGCTGCGGACGCTCGGCCGCCGCAAGGAGTCCTACGTCGGCACCTGGCTGCCCGAGCCGCTGCTCACCGCCCCGGACGTGGCCGAGGACGTCGAGCTGGCCGACAGCGTCTCGACGGCGATGCTGCTGGTCCTGGAGACGCTCGCACCCACCGAGCGGGCGGTGTTCGTGCTGCGCGAGGTGTTCGACCTCGGGTACGACGAGATCGCCGAGGCCGTCGGCAAGAGCCCGGCCGCGGTCCGCCAGATCGCCCACCGGGCACGGGCGCACGTCGCGGCGCGCCGCCCGCGCGGGGCCGTCTCCCCGGCCGAGACCCGGGACGCGCTCGACGCGTTCCGGCGGGCGGCCGAGACGGGCGACATCCAGGGCCTGCTCGACGTCCTCGCGCCGGACGTCGTCCTCCTGGGCGACGGCGGCGGCGTCAAGCAGGCCGTCCTGCGGCCGATCGTGGGGGCCGACAAGGTGGCCCGCCTGATGATCGGCGGACTGGCGAAGATCACCGCCGTGATGTCGCTGCGGCCGGCGCGGGTCAACGGCCACCCGGCGCTCGTCGTACGGCTCGACGGCGAGCTCGACAGCGTCCTGACGGTGCGCGTCGACGACGGCCTGATCACCGGGCTCTACGCCGTGCGCAACCCCGAGAAGCTGTCGCACATGGGGCAGGAGACCACCCTGAGCCGCTGAGGTGGGGGCCGCCGGGACCCGATTCATGCGTTTTCATGGCCCGGCCGTCCACGATGTCCCGATGACGGCCGGGCGCATGGGGCGACGGCCCTGTGGAGAGGACGGACGGCATGGCGCGGCTCACGGCGGAGGACGGGAACTGGGTCAGGAGGTACGCCGCGTCTTCCGGCGCCAAGCAGGTGGTGTGCTTCCCGCACGCCGGGGGCGCGGCGGGCTTCTACCGGCCGTGGGCCATGGCGCTCAAGGACGAGTACGACCTCCTCGCCGTGCAGTACCCGGGGCGGCAGGACCGCATCGGCGAGCCGTGCGCCGCCACCATGGACGAGATGGTGCGGCGGGCCACCGCCGCCCTGCTGCCGGAACTCGACCGGCCCACCGTGTTCTTCGGGCACAGCATGGGGGGCCTGGTCGCCTTCGAGGTGGCCCGCCGGCTCGCGGCCGCGGGCCGGCAGCCGGAGGCGCTCTTCGTCTCCTGCAGCCGCGCGCCCGGCGACCGGGATCCGGCGCAGATCGGCGAGGACGACGAGAGCATCCGTACCGAGGTCCGGCGCCTGGGCGGCATGGACCCCCGGCTGCTGGACGACCCCGCGCTCATGGAGATGCTGCTTCCGCCGCTCCGCGGCGACTTCGCGCTGCTGCGGTCCTACACGTACGTGCCGGGTCCGCCGTTGACCTGCGACATCGTCTCCCTCGTCGGCACCGAGGACCCGCTGGTGTCGCCCGGGACCGCCCGGCGCTGGGGCCGGTACACCTCGGGCGGGTTCCGGGCCCACGAACTGCCGGGCGACCACTTCTACCTCGTGGAACGGCAGGCGGAGGTGCTGGGCCTCCTCCGCCGCCGTCCGGTCTCATGACGTCCCGTCGCCGCCTGACGTCCCGTCGTCGGGATAGGCGCAGCCTCGCACCGCTGGGCTGGCCCAGGCGGCGAGCGCCAGCACGGCCATCACCGCGCTGATCACCAGGACGCAGTCGCGGGTGCCCAGCGCCTCCAGAAGGAACCCGCCGGCCAGGTTGCCCAGCGACAAGGTTCCAAAGGCGGCGAGGGACACCACGGCGGCGACCCTGCCCAGGAGGGCGTCCGGGGTCACCCGGAGCTGGTAGACCCCGGCGGCCACGTTCCACACCGCCCCGGCCAGCGCCATGCACGCGAAGAGCGCGCCGAGCGCGAAGGGGTTGGCGGTGAAGGCGGCGAGGGGCATCAGCAGGGCCCACAGCACATTGGCCCCGATGACCAGGTGGGGCAGCCGGAACCACGACATCCAGCGGTTCGCGGTCAGCGCGCCGATGGCACCGCCCACCCCGGTGACGCCCACGACCAGCCCCAGCCGGGTCGCGGACCCGCCGCCCTGGCGCACGATCTCGATGAGGGCGAGGTTCAGCGCCTGGAACAGCATGTTGCTGACGGCGATCAGGCACGCCGCCACTCTGATGAACCGGTTGCGCCAGACCCAGACGACGCCCTCGACCAGTTCCGTCCACAGCCGCCTCAGCTGCCGCGGCTCCCGTGCCCGGGCCGCCCGGTCCTCCTGGGCGGCGCTCTGGAACGGGGTCCTGATGAACAGCAGGGTGACGAGCGCCAGCAGGTGCGCCAACGCGGTGAAGACGAAGGGCGCGCTGCGGCCGATCGCGAACAGCAGGGTGCCGGCCGGTCTTCCGAGCAGGCCCGCCGCCTGCTCGCGGGCCTCGTTGCGGGACAGCGCCTTGGCCAGTTCCCCGGACCGTACGAGGTTGGGGACCGCGGCCCGTTCCGCCAGCCGGTACAGGATCGTCAGGCTGGTCTCCACGAAGGCGACGGCCGCCAGGTGCGGCAGCCACACCTTGCCCAGCGCCAGCGCCAGCGCCACGCTGCCCACGGCGAGGAAACGGCCCGCGTCGCAGGCGATCATCAGCCGCCGGCGGTCCCAGCGGTCGACGAGCACACCGGCCGGCAACTGCACCAGGGTGAACGGAAGGGTGGCGGCGAAGCCGACCAGTCCGGCGTCCCGCGCCGAGCCCGTGTACCAGAGCACCAGCAGGGGGTAGGCCAGGGTGCCGACCCGGGAGCCGAGGAAGGCGAGCCCGGCACCCACCCAGAGCAGCCGGAAGTCACGATTGCCCCGCAGGGGCGGCACCCGCTCGTCCACGGGTGCCGCTGCGACGTCCGTCATCGCGGGCCGGAGCCGTTCCCGGCGGCTTCTTCCGTGCCGGCGGCGCGGCACCACTCCAGGACGGCCATGGCGCTGTGCATCTTGTTCTCGGCCTGGTCGAAGGCGATGCTCCGGGGGCCGTCGAGCACCTCGGCGACGACCTCCTCACCGCGGTGCGCGGGCAGGTCGTGCAGGAACACGGCCTGCGGGCTGTCCTCCCACAGTGCCTCGGTGACCTGGAAGGGAGCGAAGATCTCCCGCCAGTTCGCATCGGGCTTGGACGTGCCGGTGGTCTGCCAGCGCGTGGTGTAGACGACGTCCACGCCCTGCGGCAGCCCGTCCATGTGGTGGTGCTCGACGACGGACGAACCCGTGCGCGCGGCCTGGTCCCTGGCGCGCTCGAGCACCTCCGGGGCCAGTCCGTAGCCCGGCGGCGTGCGCAGTTCCAGCTCCACCCCGGCGAACCGGCTGAGGGCGAGCGCCAGCGCGACCGCCGTGTTGTTGCCCTCGCCTATGTACAGCAGGCGCAGGCCGTCGATCCGGCCGAAGTGCCGCTGCAGGGTCGTCAGGTCCGTCAGCGCCTGCGTGGGGTGCTCGTCGGCGCTCATCGCGTTGACCACGGACATCCCGCCGTCACCGGCGAGCGCGCGCATCTCGACGGGGTCCCCCGCCGTACGGGCGACGAGCAGGTCGAGCATCCGGGACATCACCCGGCCCGTGTCCTCGACGGTCTCGCCGGTGTTGGTCTGCAGATCGTCCGGGCCGTAGCTGACGATCTGCGCGCCCAGCCGCAGCGCACCGCTGGAGAAGGCGGTGCGGGTACGGGTCGAGGTCTTCTTGAAGTAGATCCCCACGACCTGGCCGGCCAGCGGGCGCTCGGCGCGCCCGGCGCCGGAGGCGAAGTGGACGCCGCGGTTCACGAGGTGCCGCAGGTCGTCGTCGGTGAGGTCGTTGAGGGTGATGAGGTGTCGGGTGGGCATGGCCCGTTCTTCCTTCTTCGGTACGTGAGGGGTCGGGAGGGCGAGGGGCGGCGGTCAGCCGTGGTGCAGACCGAGGTGGGCCGGGAGCTCGCCGCGCATCCAGTCGTCGGCCAGCGTTCCGCCCTCGGGCGCTTCGTCGTCGTGGACCAGGGCGCGGCCGAGGAACTTCACGACCTCCTTGCCCTGCTCGCCGTTGGTGAGGACGACCAGCCCGGAACCCGACCGCAGGCGGCTGAAGGCCATGGCCCGGTAGCCGACGGTCTCGCCGCCGTGCCCCACCATGACGTCGGGGGTGCTGTCGTCGACCACGGTGCCCAGCCCGTAGAAGCTGCCGGGGTGGGCCGCCAGCAGCTCGGCGGTCAGCGCCCGGTCCAGCAGCGCGGTGGGCTCGCCGCGGTGGGCGCGCTGGACCTCCAGGAGCACCTTGGCCAGGTCGGCCGCGGTCGTCCACAGGCCCGTCGCGGCCGCCGCCGGGTGGACCCGCCAGCCGCCGGGGACCCGCACGCCCTTCTCGTCGTGGCCCCGCGCCACGGGCCGTCCCGAGCGCTCCGGGAACGCCTGGTCGAAGCTGCTGCCGGTCATGCCCAGCGGCTCCAGCACCAGGTCCCTCATCAGCTCCGGCAGCGGCGCGCCGGTGACGTCGGTGAGGATCCGTTCCAGGACCGCGTAGTGGCTGCCCGACTTGCGGAAGACGGTCCCCGGCGGCAGTTCGCCGCGGACCGGTGCCGTGACCGCCGGGGCCGCGCCGTCCAGGATCTCCTGGAGCGTGGGCACCGGGCCGCCGCGCTCGTAGCCCTCGTACCGGCCCTCGGAGAGGCCCGCCAGGTGTCCGAGCAGCTGGCGCACGGTGCGCCGGGGGGCGGGGGCCGTGTCCGGCATCCGCCAGCCGGTGAGGTAGTGGCGGATGTCCTCGTCCAGGTCCAGGCGGCCCTGGCCGACGAGGGCCAGGACGCCCAGCGCGGTCACGTGCTTGCTGATCGAGGCGACCTGGAACAGCGTGTCCGGCGTGACGGGCTCGTCGGAGCCGGCCTCCAGCACACCGTAGGTCTCCACGGCCCGCACCTGCCCGTCCGCGACGAGGGCGACGGCGGCACCGGGCACGTGGTGCCCGGCCATCGTGGCCAGCGGCGAGGGAAGGACGGCCGGCCGGGTGCCGGAGGCGGTCCGGGCGCCCGCCGGGCTCCCGTCGGCCAGCCGCCGCAGCGCGGCCTCGTCCAGCCCCTCGGCCGCCGCCGCTGCCAGCGCGGAGAGCGTGTGGTGCTGGTAGAGCATCCACAGCGTGAGCGGCAGGCCCGCCTCCCGGGCGCCCGAGATCACCTCGGTGATCAGCAGCGAATTCCCGCCGAGGTCGAAGAAGTTGTCGTCGCCGCCGACCTTCTCCACCTTCAGCACCCGGCACCAGATGCCGGCCAGCACGCGCTCCGCCGGGCTGACGGGCTCGGTGTATCCCGTGTCCAGCCGCAGCTCGGCGTGCGGCGGCTCGGGCAGCGCGCGGCGGTCGACCTTGCCGGCGGTGGACAGCGGCAGTTCGTCCAGGACGACGAACACGGACGGCACCATGTACGGGGGAAGCTGCCCCGCCAGGAAGGTCCGCACGTCGGCGGGCTGGGGGTGGCGGCCTTCGGAGGGCACCAGATAGCCGGCCAGCCAGGCGCCCGACGGGCCGTCCTCGCGGACGGTCACCACGGCGGCCGAGACGTCCGGGTGGCGCAGCAGCGCCGACTCGACCTCGCCGAGCTCGATCCGGTAGCCCCGGACCTTCACCTGGTGGTCGGTCCGGCCCAGGAACTCCAGCAGGCCGTCGGGCCGGTAGCGCACCAGGTCACCGGTGCGGTACAGCCGGCCCCCGGGCCGGCCGCCGAAGCCGTCCGGGACGAACCGCTCCGCGGTCAGGCCGGGCCGCCCGAGGTAGCCGCGGGCCACACCGTCGCCGCCGACGCACAGCTCGCCGACCGCGCCCACCGGAACGGGCTGGAGCGCCGCGTCCAGCACGTACAGCCGGGTGTTGGCCAGCGGCCGGCCGATGGACACCGAACCGGTGTTCTCCGGCACGTCCCAGCTCAACGACCAGATGGTCGTCTCCGTCGGGCCGTAGACGTTCACCAGCCTGCGCACCCGCCCGCGCAGCTCGCGGGCCAGCGGCACCGGCAGCGCCTCGCCGCCCACCAGGGCGGTGACGGGACGGTCCGTGAACCCCGACTCGAGCATCAGGCGCCAGCCCGAGGGCGTCGCCTGCACATGGGTGACCCCGTGGCCGTCGATCAGGCGCGACAGCGCCCGTCCGTCGCGGGCCTCCTCGTCCGCCGCGACGACGACCCGGCCGCCCGTGGTGAGCGGGAGGAAAAGCTCCAGGCCGGAGATGTCGAAGCTGAGCGCGGTCAGGGCCAGCCAGACGTGGTCCGGGCCGCTGTCCAGCTCCGTGCGCATCGCGTGCAGCAGGTTGGCGAGCCTGTCGTGCGGGATCTCCACGCCCTTGGGGCGCCCGGTGGAGCCCGAGGTGTAGATCACGTAGGCCAGGCCGCCGGGGTGGGTCCCGCACGGCGCCGCCGGGTCCAGGGTCTCCTGGGCGTCGGCGTCGCCGTCCAGCAGGACGACGGCCCGTCCGTACAGCGCCTTCAGCCGGGCCTCGAAGACCCGCTGGCTGACCACGGCGGCCACACCGGCGTCGGCGAGCATGAATCCGATGCGCTCGTCCGGCAGCGCCGGGTCGAGCGGGAGGTAGGCCGCGCCGGCCTTCCACACGCCCAGCAGGGTGGCGAGGGCGTCCGGACCCCGCTCCAGCAGGACGCCCACCACCGACTCGGGGCCGGCTCCCAGGGCGCGGACGCGGCGGGCCAGGCGTTCGGCCCGGGCGTCCAGCTCGGCGTAGCTCAGCCACGTCCCCACGTCGACGCCGGTGGATCCGAGGACCGCCGGGGCGTCCGGCGCGGTGCGCGCCAGCTCCTCGAAGGCCTCCAGCGCCGTCGCCGCCGTCGGCCAGGCGACCTCGGTGTCGTTCCACCCGGTCAGCAGCAGCTCACGGTCGGCCGCGGGCAGCGGGTTGCCGGTGGCGTCGCCGTCCGCGTCGGCGGCCATGGCCTCCAGGACCGCGCGGTACAACTGCCCGAGGTGTTCGGCGGCGGCCCGGCCCAGCGAGCGGGTGCCGGTGTTCAGCGTGAGCCCCGAGGGCGAGGCCGCCACCGTCAGGCCGAACTCGTTGGTGCCCTCTCCCATGCTCGCGTCGACGTCGATGAGGTCGGTGTCGACGACGTGGAAGTCCTGGTAGTTGAAGTAGACGTCGATCAGCCGGTCCTGGGAGGCGGCGAGGCGCTGGATGGCCGGCAGCGGGTGGCGCCGGTGCGACCACAGCCGGGTCTCCTGGGCGAAGACCTGCTGGACGAGCTCGCCCCAGGTGCGCGCACTGCGGTCGTAGCCGAAGGGGACCGTGTTCAGGAACATGCCGTACACCCGGTCGGCGCCGAGCGCCTCGGGGCGCGCGTCGCACACCAGGCCCGTGAAGAACGCCTCTTCGCGGGTCAGCATGCTCATCACCTTCAGGTGCGCGGCGTGCAGCACGCTCTTGACGGACGCCCGGGAGCGGGCCGCCAGGTCGCGCAGCGGCTCCTCCAGGTCGGGGTACGCCACCTGGAGGCGGAAGTTCTCGTTGCGCGCCGCCGGGTCGCCCCAGCCGGCGGGCAGCTCGAACCGGGCGTGCCGGTCGACGACGTCCTGCCAGTAGGCGCGGTCCTCCTCCGACTCCAGCGAGGCCCGCTCGGCGGCGACGAAGTCCGCGTACCGCACGGCCGGCGGCTCCACCGCCTCCGGCCCGGCACCGTCACGCAGGGCCCGGTAGCAGTCGAGCAGCTCCATGAGCAGGGAGTGGTAGCTCCAGCCCTCGACGATCGCGTGGCAGACGGTGAAGGACAGGGCCCAGTCCTCGTCGCCCAGGATCTGCGCGCCGACCCGCAGCAGCGGGGCCTTGCGCAGGTCGAGCAGCGAGCCGCGCTCCCGGCGCAGGAAGTCGCGCAGGTCCTCGTCCTGCTCCTCCGGCTCCAGGTGGCGCAGGTCGCGCACCTGGACGGGCAGCCTGGCCGCACCGTGGACGAGCTGGACCGGGACGGCGAAGCTCTCCAGGTCGATGGAGGTGCGCAGCACCTCGTGCCGCTCGACCACGGTACGGACGGCCTCCTGCAGCGCGCGGGGCGCGAAGGGCCTGTCGTCACGCACCCGGAAGAGCGAGACGTTGTGGTAGCGGTTCTCCTCGGTGTCCGCGAACATCTCCAGCAGCATGCCGAGCTGGATCTGCGACAGCGGATAGGCGTCCGCCAGGCCCTCGGGCAGGGCCGCCCGGGTCTCCGCGTCGAGCAGCTCGAACGGGGCCACGGACCGGACGGGGGCGGCCGGTGCGGCGGACACCTCGGCGACGGCCGCGAGTCCGGCCACGGTGTGCCGCTCGAAGACGTCGCGGACCGTGACGTCGTAGCCGGCGTCGCGCAGGGCGCCGACGAGGGCGACGGCACGGATGGAGTCGCCGCCGACGGTGAAGAACGGCTCCTCGACGCCGACCTGCTCCAGCCCGAGGATGTCGCACCACACGGCGGCGATGCGCTCCTCGGCCTCGGTGCGGGGGGCGACGTAGGTCGCCTGGGAGCCGAGGGCGCTCTGGTCGGGTGCGGGGAGGGCGCGCCGGTCGAGCTTGCCGTTGGTCGTCAGGGGCAGCCGCTCCAGCGTCACGAAGGCAGACGGGACCATGTAGGCGGGCAGGGACGCGGACAGCAGCGTCCGCAGCTCGGCGGGTTCGGGGGCCTGGCCCTCGAACGGGACGAGATAGGCGACGAGCTGCTTGTCACCGGGGGTGTCCTCGCGGACGATCACCACGGCGTCGCGCACCAGCGCGTGAGCGGCCAGCGCGGCCTCGATCTCACCGAGCTCGACACGGAATCCACGGATCTTGACCTGGTGGTCGATACGGCCCAGGAACTCCAGGCTGCCGTCGGGGAGCCGACGCGCGAGGTCGCCACTGCGGTACATCCGCGAGCCGGCGGGGCCGAAGGGATCGGGCACGAACCGCTCGGCGGTGAGATCGGGACGGTTGAGGTAACCACGGGCCACGCCCGGGCCGCCAACGTGGATCTCGCCGGGCACGCCGACGGGGGCGAGGTTGCCGCGCCGGTCCAGGAGGTAGACCCGCAGGTCGGCCAGGGGATGGCCGACGGGGTTGCCGGCGCCGACCTCGAGGTCCGCCTCGGTCACCCGGTAGTAGGTGGTGTGGACGGTGGTCTCGGTGATGCCGTACATGTTCACCAGCACCGGCCGGTCCAGCCCCAGACGCTCCACCCAAGGAGCAAGCTCCGGAACGTCCAGCCGCTCACCAGCGAACACCACAGCCCGAAGCTCGAGTTGGTCGACTCGGGAGTCGCCGTCGGCAGCGGCCGCGACCAGCTGACGGAACGCCGTCGGCGTCTGATTCAGCACCGTCACCCGATGCTCGACCAGCAGATCGAGGAACTCCTCAGGAGAACGCGACACCCCGAAAGGCACCACCACAAGGCGCCCGCCGTAAAGAAGAGCACCCCACATCTCCCACACCGACACATCGAACGCGTACGAGTGGAACAACGGCCACACATCCGACGCACCGAACGCGTAATGCCGCTCAGCCGACGTCAAAAGCCGCAGCACATTCGCGTGCGACAGACACACACCCTTAGGCCGGCCCGTCGAACCCGACGTGTAAATCACATAGATCAGCGACTCCGGACCCGCCAACACCCCAGGATTCTCAGCCGACTCACCCGCCAGCACATCCCGGTCACGATCCAGAACCACCACCGCGCCATCGAAGATGCCCCCCAGCATCTCCACCTGACCCGACTCCGTCAGAACAACACCCGCACCCGCGTCCGCCAGCATAAAACCAAGACGATCAGCAGGATTCGACGGATCCAACGGCAGATACCCAGCACCCGCCTTCAAAACACCCAGCAGCGCCGGCATCAACTCGATGCCACGCTCCAGGCACACACCCACCAGATCCTCAGGACCAACCCCCATACCCCGCAGATGATGCGCGATACGGTTCGCCCGAGCGTTCAGCTCACCATACGAAAGCTCAACACCCTCGAAAACAACCGCCACCGCATCCGGATCAGCAGCGGCACGCTCCTCGAACACCTCATGCACACACCGGGTGACCGGGTCACCGGCGGCGTTGTCCACATCGGCCAGCAGGACGCGGAGCTCCGCCTCCGGCAGGGGGTGGGCGGTGGCGTCGCCTTCGGGGTCGGCAGCCATCGCCTCCAGGACGGAGCGGTAGAGGTTCGCCATGCGATCGGCGTTCTCGCGGCTCAGGACATGGGTGTTGGTGATGAGCGTGATGTGCCCGCCGAGCGTGGCGATGTGCAGGCCGAACTCGTTGGGACTGTCGTCGATGCTCGCGTGGAAGTCGATGAGGTCGGTGTCGACGACGTGGAAGTCCTGGTAGTTGAAGAACACGTCGATCAGGCGCTCGCCACCGGCGGCGCGCTGGATGGCCGGGAGCGGGTGGCTCCGGTGCGGCCACAGCTCGACCTCGCGTGCGAAGACCTTCTCGACCAGCTCACGCCAGGTGCGGGCATCCCGGTCGATCGCGAACGGCACGGTGTTCAGGAACATGCCGTACACCCGGTCCGCGCCCAGCGCCTCCGGTCGCGCGTCGCAGACCAGGCCGGTGAAGAACGCCTCCTCACCGGTCAGCATGCTCATCACCTTCAGGTGCGCGGCGTGCAGCACGCTCTTCAGCGACGCGTTCGCCCGGAGCGCCAGCGCGCGCAGCGGCTCCTCGAGGTCCAGGAACGGCACCCGGCTCCGGAAGTTCTCGCGCTCCGAGCGCTTGTCGCCCCAGCCCGCCGGCAGTTCGAACCGGGCGTGCCCGGCCACGATGCCGGCCCAGTAGGCGGGGTCCTCCTCCGACGCCAGCGACGCCTGCTCGGCGGCGATGAAGTCCGCGTAGCGCACGGCGGCGGGCTCCACCGGCTCGGGGGCGTCGCCGTCGCGCAGCCTGCGGTAGACGGCGAGCAGCTCCATCAGCAGGGAGTGGTAGCTCCAGCCCTCGAGGATCGCGTGGCACTCGGTGAGCGACAGCCACCACGTGGTCTCGCCGGTGACGTGCGCGAAGGCACGGAGCAGCGGCGCGCGTTCGAGGTCGAAGAGCTCGGAGCGCTCCCGCGCCGTGAACGCGTGCATGGCCTCCTGCTGCTCCTCCGTGTCCAGGTGACGGAGGTCGCGGACGCCGACCGGCATGGCGGCGGTGGCGTGGACCAACTGGAGGGGCCGCGAGTACGAGGTCAGGTGGATGGAGGTGCGCAGGACGTCGTGGCGCTCCACGATGACGCGCGTCGCGGCCTCCAGGGCCGCCGCGTCGAAGGGCTTGTCGTCGCGGACGCTGAAGGACGTCACGTTGTGGTAGATGTTCTCGCCCGTTCCGGCGAGCATCTCGACGACCATGCCGAGCTGGATCTGCGACAGCGGGTAGGCGTCGACGAGGCCCTCGGGCAGACGGCCCGCGTCCTCGGACGCGAGCATCGAGAACGGCTCCACCGTGGTGGTGGCGACGGCCGGGGCGGGCTTGCCGGTGAGCACCTCGCAGAGGCGGGCGATCGTCTGGTGCTCGAAGACGTCGCGGACGGCGACGTCGTAGCCGGCTTCGCGCAGGGCGCCCACCACGGCGACGGCGCGGATGGAGTCGCCGCCGACGGTGAAGAAGCCTTCCTCGACGCCGACCTCGTCCAGCCCGAGCACGTCGCGCCATACGGCGGCGACGTGTTCCTCGGCCTCGGTGCGGGGGGCGACGAAGGCCGCCTGGGAGCCGAGGGCGGCCCGGTCGGGAGCCGGCAGGGCGCGCCGGTCGAGCTTGCCGTTGGTCGTCAGCGGCAGCCGCTCCAGCGTCACGAACGCCGACGGGACCATGTACGCCGGAAGCGACGCGGACAGCAGCGTCCGCAGCTCACCCGGCTCGGGACCCTCGCCCTCGACAGGCACCACATAGGCGACGAGCTGCTTGTCACCGGGGGTGTCCTCGCGGACGATCACCACGGCGTCCCGCACCAGCGCATGCCCGGCCAGCGCGGCCTCGATCTCGCCCAGCTCGACACGGAATCCACGGATCTTGACCTGGTGGTCGATACGGCCCAGGAACTCCAGGCTGCCGTCCGCCAGACGACGAGCGAGGTCACCACTGCGGTACATCCGCGAGCCGGCGGGGCCGAAGGGATCGGGCACGAACCGCTCGGCGGTGAGATCGGGACGGTTGAGATACCCACGGGCGACACCCGGGCCACCGACGTGGATCTCACCGGGCACACCGACAGGCGCGAGGTTGCCGTTCTTGTCGATCAGGTAGACCCGCAGGTCGGCCAAGGGGTAACCGACCGGGTTGCCCGCCCCGGGGAGGAGGTCGGAGTCCGTGACCCGGTAGTAGGTGGTGTGGACGGTGGTCTCGGTGATGCCGTACATGTTCACCAGCACCGGCCGGTCCAGCCCCAGACGCTCCACCCAAGGAGCAAGCTCCGGAACGTCCAGCCGCTCACCAGCGAACACCACAGCCCGAAGGTCGAGTTGGTCGACGCGGGAGTCGCCGTCGGCGGCGGCCGCGACCAGCTGACGGAACGCCGTCGGCGTCTGATTCAGCACCGTCACCCGATGCTCGACCAGCAGATCGAGGAACTCCTCAGGAGAACGCGACACCCCGAAAGGCACCACCACAAGGCGCCCGCCGTAAAGAAGAGCACCCCACATCTCCCACACCGACACATCGAACGCGTACGAGTGGAACAACGGCCACACATCCGACGCACCGAACGCGTAATGCCGCTCAGCCGACGTCAAAAGCCGCAGCACATTCGCGTGCGACAGACACACACCCTTAGGCCGGCCCGTCGAACCCGACGTGTAAATCACATAGATCAGCGACTCCGGACCCGCCAACACCCCAGGATTCTCAGCCGACTCACCCGCCAGCACGTCCCGGTCACGATCCAGAACCACCACCGCGCCATCGAAGATGCCCCCCAGCATCTCCACCTGACCCGACTCCGTCAGGACAACACCCGCACCCGCGTCCGCCAGCATAAAACCAAGACGATCAGCAGGATTCGACGGATCCAAAGGCAGATATCCCGCACCCGCCTTCAGCACACCCAGCAACGCCGGCATCAACTCGATACCACGCTCCAGGCACACACCCACCAGATCCTCAGGACCAACCCCCATACCCCGCAGACGGTGCGCGATACGGTTCGCCCGGGCGTTCAGCTCACCATAAGAAAGCTCAACACCCTCGAAAACAACCGCCACCGCATCCGGATCAGCAGCGGCACGCTCCTCGAACACCTCATGCACACACCGGGTGGGCACGACAGGGGGCTCGCCGTCGGCCGCGCCGGCCGGGCGGCCGCTGATCAGCAGCTCCCGCTCGGCCGGCGAGAGGATCTCCACACGGGAGACGGGGGTGCCGGGCGCGTCGGCCACGGCGGTCAGGAACCGGACGTACTGCTCGGCGAACCGCTCCACGGTCGAACGGTCGAAGAGCGCAGTGGCGTACTCCAGCTGGCAGCCCAGCGAGCCGTCCGCGAGCTCGGAGGCCTGCAGCGTGATGTCGAACTTCGCTACCCGCCACGCCAGTTGGACCCGCTCGACGGTCACGCCCGGCAGCTCGTAGGTCGTGGACGTGGTGTCGTGCATGGTGAACGCGGCCTGGAAGAGCGGGGTGCTCGACAGGTCGCGCTCGGGCTGGAGCTCGTCCACCAGACGGGCGAAGGGCAGCTCCTGGTGGTCGAAGGACTCCAGGACCGTGTCGCGCACCCCCGTCAGCAGCTCGGTGAAGGCGGGGTCGCCGCTCCATCGGGCCCGCATGACGAGGCTGTTGATCGCATGGCCGACGAGCTGCTGGAGCTCGGGGCGGTTGCGTCCGGAGACCACCGTGCCCACGGCGATGTCGTTCTTCCCGGTGTAGCGCGACAGCAGGGCCTGGTAGCCCGCCAGCAGCACCATGAACGGCGTCGCGCCCTGCGCACGCCCGATGGCACGCAGCCGCTCCGCCACCTCGGCGGGCAGGGCGAAGCCGACGGCCGCGCCCTCGCCGGTGCGCACGGCCGGCCGGGGCCGGTCGGTGGGCAGGTCGAGGGGGGCGATGCCGTCGAGCCGGTCGCGCCAGTGGGCGATGTGGGCGTCCGTGGCGGGACCGGCGAGCCGGCCGCGCTCCCAGGCCGCGTAGTCGGCGTACTGCAGCGGCAGCGGCTCCGGCGCGGGCGCCGCGGGGTCGAGCGCCCGGCGGTACAGGGCGCCCAGGTCACGGGCGATGACGTCCTGGGACCAGGCGTCGCAGGCGATGTGGTGCAGGACCACGACCAGCAGGTGGTCGTCGTCGGCGAGGCGCAGCAGCCGGGCCCGCACCGGGTTCTCGCGCAGCAGGTCGAAGGGCGTGACCGCGTCCCGCTCCGCCAGCTCGAACGCCTCGCGCTCGCGTTCGTCCGCCGGCAGTCCGGTGAGGTCCGTGCGGGCGAGATCGGCCCGGGGGCCGGTGCCGACGAGCTGGACGGGCTCGTTGTCCCGCAGCTCGTAGCGGGTCCGCAGGATCTCGTGCCGGTCGGCGAGGTGCTGCCAGGCCAGGCCGAGCGCGTCGGCGTCGAGCGTCCCCCGCATCCGCAGGATCAGCGGTACGAGGTATTCGGGGCTGTCCGGCTCCAGCTGGCTGAGGAACCACATCTGCTGCTGTCCGGAGGACAGGGGCAGCGGGCCCTCGCGGTCGGCCTTGGGGATGCCGTCGCCGCCGCGCGCCTTGCGGGCCGCGGCGCGGCGCCGCAGGAGTTCGGCCCGGAGGTCGTCGGCGACCGGTCGTTCGTTGTCGTGCTGTCCCATGGTCAGGCCCCGTGCCCCTTCTGCGCCGTGGAGTCCGCCTCGGGGGCGGAGTCGGAGAGTCGGGCGAGTTCCGCCCGGATCTGTGCTTCCACGGCCGCCGCCAGCTGGGCGATCGTGGGTCCTTCGAAGACGGTCCTGGCGGGCAGGGTGACGTCGAATTCCTGCTGGATGCGGGCGATCAGCTTGATGGCGAGGATCGAGTGGCCGCCCAGCTGGAAGAAGTCGTTGTGCACTCCGGCCTCGACGCCCAGCAGTTCGGTCCAGATCTCGGCGACCATCTCCTCGGCCGTGGTGCGCGGGGCGACGAAGCCCCGCGCCGCGACGAGCTCGGAGCGGTCGGGGGCCGGTAGCGCCGCCCGGTCGACCTTTCCGTTGCGGTTGAGCGGGATGGTCTCCAGCTCGATGTAGACGCCGGGGACCATGTACTCGGGCAGCCGGAGCCTGCCGTGGTCCGCCAGTTCCTCCGTGCCCGGCAGGGTCGCGCCGGCCGGCACGCAGTAGGCGACGAGCTCCTTCTCGCCCGGCTGCGATTCGTGGGCCACCACGACCGCTTCCCGGACGCCGGGGTGCTCGGTGAGCACGGCCTGGATCTCCCCGGGCTCGATCCGGTAGCCGCGCACCTTGATCTGGGTGTCGATCCGGCCGAGGAAGTCGATGTCGCCGGTGGGCAGCAGCCGCACCAGGTCTCCCGTGCGGTACAGCCGGGAGCCGGGCGGGCCGAAGGGGTCGGGGAGGAAACTCTCGGCGGTGCGGTCGGGCGCGTTGACGTAGCCGCGTGCCACGCCGGTCCCGCCGACGTAGAGCTCTCCGGCGACGCCGACCGGAAGCGGCCTCATCCACTCGTCGAGCACGTAGAGGGTGACGCCGGGCAGCGGGGTGCCGATGGGCACGATCTCCCGGTGCTGGGGGCCGTCGATCACGTGGACGGAGCTGCCGACGGAGCCTTCCGTCGGCCCGTACTCGTTGATCAGGCGGACGTCCCCGAACAGCTCCAGGCCGTGGTTGGCCGTACGGCCGGTGAGCGCCTCGCCCGCCACGATGACGGTCCCGGCGAGGCCGGGCACGCGCTCGTGGCCGAGCTGGTGGTGGAGCATCTCGAGGTGGCCCGGCGTCATCTTGATCAGGCCGTAGGGGCCGGACTCGACGAGCAGCCGGCCGAGCTCCTCGGGTGCGAAGTCCCGCGGCAGCAGGTGGACCGGCTGCCCGATGAGCAGGGGCGCGTAGAGGTTGGGCACGGGCAGGTCGAAGGCGATGGACGAGAAGACGGGCGCGCCGCCGGTGCCTCCCCGGGCGCACTCGCCGGCGGCCCAGACCAGGTGGTTGGCGAGGCCCCGGTGCGGCACCGCGACGCCCTTGGGGCGGCCGGTGGAGCCGGAGGTGTAGATGACGTAGGCGATCCGGTCCGGGTCGGCGGCCACGCCGGGAGCGGTGTGCGGCCGGGCCGCCAGGGCCTCGGCCTCGTCCTCCAGGACGAGCGGGCTCGTGTCCCGGCCGGCGTCGGCGAGCAGCGCGGTGTGGCGTCGCTCGGTGACCACCAGGCGGGCTCCGGCGTTCTCGAGCATGTAGCCGAGCCGGTCGGCGGGGTGGGCCGGGTCCAGCGGCACATAGGCGCCGCCGGCCTTCCACACGCCCAGGAGGCAGGCCAGCAGGTCCGGGCCGCGGTCCAGGAGGACGCCGACGACGGACTCCGGTCCGACGCCCAGCTCGCGCAGGTGGTGGGCGAACCGGTTGGCGCGCTCGTCCAGCTCGGCGTAGGTCTGCCGGCCGTCGGCGTGCCGGACGGCCACCGCGTCGGGGGTCGTGCGCGCCTGGGCCTCGAAGAGCTCGTGGACGCAGGCGGCGGGCTCCGCCGAGGCCGTGTCGTTCCACTCGGTCAGCAGCTGCGTCCGCTCGGCGGCGGTCAGGATGTCGAGCGAGTCCAGCCGGGCCGCCGGGTCGGCGGCCGCGGACTCCAGGAGCCGGACCAGGTGCCGGGTGAGCCGCTCCGCGGTCGTCGCGTCGAACAGCGCCGTGGCGTACTCCAGGACGCCGGTCAGGGAGCCGTCGGCGCCCTGGCGGATGTAGAGCGTCAGGTCGGTGTGGGCGGTCCACCAGGCGTCGAGGAAGGTGCCGAGCTCGTCGGTGTCGGCCGCGACTCCGGTCAGGCCCTCGTCGTGGAGGTCGAGGGCGATCTGGTAGAGCGGGGTGCGCGAGAGGTCCCGTTCGGGCTGCGTCTCGTCGACGACGCGCTGGAAGGGCAGGTCCTGGTGCGCGAACGCGGACACGCAGGTCTCCCGGACCCGGTCGAGGGCGTCCTCGAAGGAGAGGTCGCCGGTCAGCCGGGGGCGCAGCACCAGGGAGTTGAGGAAGAAGCCGACGGTACCGGCGACCTCGGGCCGGTCGCGTCCGGCCACGGGGGTGCCGATGGCGACGTCCCACTGGCCGCTGTGGCGGGCGGCCAGGGTGCTGAGGGCGGTCAGCACGGTCACGAACGGGGTGGCGCGGTGGCGGCGGCCCAGCTCCAGTACCGTGCGCGCCACCTCGGGAGCCACGGTGAAGGTGACCGCGGCGCCCTGCGGGTCCCGGACGGCGGCGCGCGGCCGGTCGGTCGGGAACTCCTGGGGGGCGAGCCCGTCGAGGGCGGTGCGCCAGTGGGCCAGGTGTCGTTCGGCCTTCTCGTCGGTCAGCAGTGCGCGCTGCCACGCGGCGAAGTCGGCGTACTGGACGGCCGGTTCGGGCAGCTCGGCGGGACGGCCGGCGGCGTGTGCGGCCAGCAGCTCGCGGAACTCGCGCTCCAGGACGACGGACGACCAGCCGTCACAGGCGATGTGGTGCATGGTGAGGATGACCGCGCGGCCGCCGGAGGGGGTGCTGACGAGGGCGGCGCGCCAGACCGGTCCGCGCTCCAGGTCGAAGCCGCGGGCGATCTCCGTGCCGACCAGGCCGGACAGCTCCTCCGACGGGGCGTCGAGCGAGGCCAGTTCCACGGGGCCGGGGGCGTCGACGACCTGGTACGGCTCTCCGTCCTCGGTCACATAGCGGGTGCGCAGGACCTCATGCCGGGCGGCGAGGGTCTCCAGAGCCCGGCGTACGTCGTCGGCCTCGGTGCCGGGGGCCACCCGCAGCAGCAGGGGGACCACGTACTCGGGGCTGCCGGGGTTCATCCGGTCGACGAACCACAGCCGGTGCTGCCCGTGCGACAGCGGCATCCGGCCGGTCCTCTCGACCGGCACCACCGGCGGCACCTCGTCGCGCTCGGCCGTCAGCAGCCGGGCCTGGGCCTCGACGGTCGACGCGGCGAAGAGCTCCGCCAGCGGGATCACCGCACCGGCCACCGCGCCCAGTTCGGCGGCCAGCCTGGCGAGCAGCAGGGAGTGGCCGCCCAGCTGGAAGAAATCGTCGTGCGCGCCCACGGTCTCCGTGCCCAGCAGCTCGCGCCAGACGCGGGCGACGGTCCGTTCGGCCTCGTCGCGCGGTGCCACGTGCGCCGGGCGCCCGGCGTGCGCGGCCGGGTCGGGGGCGGGCAGCGCCTTGCGGTCCACCTTGCCGCTGGTGGTCAGCGGGAAGGCGTCGACCTCGACGAAGACCGACGGGACCAGGTGGTCGGGCAGCCGGTCGCGGAGGAAGCCGCGCAGTTCCCCGGCGTCGATCGCGCCGTCGCGGCCGAGGACGTACGCGGCGAGGCGGGCGGCGCCGTCCCGGTCCGTGAAGGCCGCCGCCACCGCGCCGCGCACGCGCGGGTGGGCCGCCAGCGCGGCCTCCACCTCGCCGGGCTCGATGCGCACGCCGTTGACCTTCACCTGGTGGTCGAGCCGGCCCAGGTACTCGAGGGTGCCGTCCGGCCGCCAGCGGGCGCGGTCGCCCGTGCGGTACAGCCGCGAGCCGGCGGGACCGTAGGGGTCGGGGACGAAGGTCTCGGCGGTCAGGCCGGGGCGCCCCAGGTAGCCGCGGGCCACGCCCACGCCGCCGACGTGCAGTTCGCCGGGGACGCCGAAGGGAGCGGGCTCGCCCTCCTCGTCGAGGATCAGCACGCGCATGTTGTCCAGCGGCCGGCCGATGGAGACGGGGCCCGCCTGCTGTGCCGGGTCGAAGCGCAGTGCCGTGACGTCGATGGAGCATTCGGTGGGCCCGTAGGTGTTCCACACCTCCACGTCGGCCAGGGCCAGCAGACGGTGGCAGAGCTCGGCGTGCAGCGGCTCGCCCGCCGAGAACACCAGGCGCAGGGCCGAGCAGCGGTCCCAGCCGGGCGCCTCCACCAGGAGCCGCAGCACCGAGGGCACCACCTGCAGCACGGTGACGTCGTGGTCGGCCACCGCCCGCACCAGGGCCGCGGGGTCGCGCTCGGCGCCCACCGGCGCGAGGACGACGGTGCCGCCGCTCACCAGCGGGGCGAAGATCTCCCAGCCGGCGGCGTCGAAGCTCAGCGAGGTCTTCTGCAGCACCCGGTCCGCGGCGGACAGGCGGTGCTCCCCCACGGTCCACAGCACCCGGTTGGCGATGCCGCCGTGGCCGATGACGACGCCCTTGGGGCGCCCGGTGGAACCGGAGGTGTAGATCGCGTAGGCGGCGCCGTCCGGGCTGAGCGTCACCTCGGGAGCCGTGCCGGGCAGCGAGGCGAGGAGGTCGTCCGCGGTGTCGAGGGCCACGACCTCGGCGTCCGTCCCGGTGAAGAGGCCGGTCAGCGACGACTCGGTCAGCACCAGGCGGCCGGCGGTGTCCCCGAGCACCCAGGCGAGCCGGTCCGCGGGGTGGGCGGGGTCCAGCGGCACATAGGCGGCGCCCGACTTCCACACGCCCAGCAGGGCGGCCACCAGGTCGACGCCACGGTTCAGGCAGACGCCGACGAGCGCCTCGGGGCCCGCGCCCCGTCCGGCGAGGAAGTGGGCGACCCGGTTGGCCCGCTCGTCGAGCTCGCGGTAGGAGATCCGGCGCTCCCCCGCGATCAGGGCCGTGGCCTCGGGGGTCTCGGCGGCCTGGAGCGAGATGAGCTCGGGCAGAAGACGACCGGCCGCGGCCGGGCCACCGGCGCGGGCATCGGGCGAGGCATCCGACCGCGGCTGGGCGTTCACGACTACTCCTTGTGTCAGCGGACCCACGGCACCGCTGCCGGGGGTGTGGGTGGCGCGTGGGGCGCGCGGGGTGTGCGACTGGGGGACGCGAGGGGGCCGTGCCGACTCCGCCGGGCCGTGTCCGCGAGGACACGGCCCGGCGGGGAGCGGGCACGACCGGGGGGTCAGGCGGCGGAACGGTCCTGCGTGCGCGAGCGCAGGCTCAGCGGGCGCATGTCGACCCAGACCTCGTTGATCCGGGTGAGGCACTCCTCACGGGTGCCCGTGGTGCCCTCGGCACGCCAGCCGGCGGGCAGCTCGCGGTCGGCCGCCCAGATCGAGTACTGCTCTTCGTCGTTGAGGACCACCTGGTACCGGAGGTCCTGCTGCTCGTCGGACATGTGTGCTCCTTCTCAGCGGTCGGTGCCGCGTGGATGTACGGGTCAGCGGTCGGCCGGGGCCGACGGGCCGGGCAGGAAGTCCTCGACCTTCAGGCCCAGGCCGGCGCTCTCGGCGCGGGTACGGACGAACTCGGCCAGGGCGATGTCCAGGACGCCCAGGCCGAACGGGGAGAAGACCCGCACCTTGTCCGGGTCCCGCTCCAGCGTCACGGTGCCGCGGATGAGCTGACCGATGGTGGCGTCGATGAAGCCGCGGTCACCGGCGAGTTCCTGGGCCAGGTGGAGGGAGGTCTTCTCACGGCAGACGTGATCCGGGTCGTCCACCACGTTCTGCGCGGCGAGGACCGACTCGGGGGTCAGGTCGCGCAGGGAGACGTTGAGGACGACGCTCCCGGGCCGGCAGTGGCTCAGGTCCGTGTACGGCTCGGCCGCCGTCGTGGCCAGCGAGACCAGGTCGTGGGCCCCCATGGCCTGTTCGAGGGTTCCGGCGACCTCGAAGGCGCCGTCCGGGAGCAGTTCGGCGCACCGCGCCGTGAAGCCCTCGGCGCGCGCCGGGTCCATGTCGAACACCGTCACGCGGGACAGGCCGGGGAAGGCGACCGTCAGGAAGCGCAGCACCTCGAAGTTGATGACGCCGCAGCCGACGAGGGTGACGCCCGTCGGGGCCGTCTCCCCGGCCATCAGGGTGGCGGCGAGGGCCGCGCTGGCGGCGGTGCGCCGGGCGGAAATGACGGAGCCCTCCACCATGGCCACGGGGCGTCCCGTCTCCATGGAGTTGAGCAGGACCGTCGCGCTGGCGCGCTCGATGCCGGATTCGATGTTCTTCGGGAAGGAGGCGATCCACTTCATACCCGCCACCGGCTCGTCACCGCCCCGGTAGGCCGGGAGGCCGATGATCCGGTCCCGCGGGCTGTCGGGGAACCGCAGGAAGATGGAGTGGGGCACGGCGGTGCGCATCTCGTCGTGCAGCCGGTAGGAGTCCCGGACGACGTCGATCGTCTCGGCCTCGCTGCCGTTCAGCACCTGCCGGACGTCACCATTGCGAATGATCAGCACAGGCCCGCTCCAACCGTGGCCTCTGCGGATTCCAGCCAGGCGTCGGACATGACCGGATGCTCCTTCCAGAGATGGGATATTTCACCGAAGTTCTGGGCGACCCAGTCATCGGAATAGATCGTGTCCAGATAACGGTCGCCGCCGTCCGCGAGAACGACCGCGACATTGGCGCCGTCGGGAATGCGGTCGGTCATCGTCTCCAGGGCGGCGAGCACCGCCCCCGAGGAACCGCCGGCCAGGATCGCCTCCCGGTCGGCCAGCTTCCGGCAGGCGACGACACAGTCCATGTCGGTCACATGGACGACCTCGTCCGCGGCGTCCGGCGTCCACAGGGCGGGCCGGACGGAGGCCCCGTGCCCGGGCAGCAGCCTGCGCCGCGGGGTGTCGCCGAAGATGGCGCTGCCGACGGCGTCCACCGCGACGACGGCCGTGGACATGCCGGTCCGCCGGACGTACTCGGCGCATCCGCGCAGCGTCCCGCAGGTGCTCGCCGCGCAGAAGAGGTAGTCCACCCGGCCGTCCAGGGCCTCGGTGATCTCCCGCATGGTCTCCACGTGGGCACTCGGGTTCAGCGGGTTCGAGTACTGGTCGGGCGAGTACGCGTCCGGTATCCGCTCGACGAGCTCCTTGACCCGGCGCTTGCGCACGGGCAGGAAGTTGCCGTCGGGGGCGTCCGCGTCGGTGACGACCTCGACCTCGGCCCGCAGGGCCCGCAGCATCGCCAGGTTCTGGCTGGTCGTCCTGGCGTCCACCACGCAGATGAAGCGCAGCCCGAAGTACCGGCAGATCTGGGCGATGCCGATGGCGAGATTCCCGGAGCTGGACTCGACGACAGTCGAGCGGCCGGGCACCAGCGTGCCGGTCCGGAGCTTCCCCAGGATCATGCTCAGCGCCGAACGGTCCTTGATACTGCCACCCGGGTTGAAGCGTTCCATCTTCGCGAACACCCGGAAACGAGAATCCGGAAGATATCTCTTCAAGTGGACGAGGGGAGTGTCACCGATCGTCGCCAGAATTCCCGGAAAAGCCTGCTCAGTCATGCCTTCTCTTTCAGTCACGCGCAAATTCAATGGTCCGCGCGAGCCCTATAAGTTCGCTATGAGACAGATATTCGGCAGGGTCTTTTCAGGGCATCGCCCCGAGTCCGAGCGCCAGAATCCGGTCGCGTTCCGAACGGTCCACGAGGGACAGCCGGCGCACCGGGGTCCCGGGCTCGTCCACACCGGCCTCGACGAGCCGCAGATAGTGCTCGGCCAGGCGCTCGATCGTCGCCGCGTCGTAGAGGTCGGCGCGATAGCGGAAGACCGCCTTCAGGGAGTGGGAGGTCTGCAGGAGCTCGACGGCGAGGTCGAACTGGCCCTCCTGCTGGGGCACGTCGAACGCGGACAGCCGCAGCCCCGCCAGCTCCAGCTCCCGGCCGGACTCCTCGCCCTCGGCGAGCACCTCCATCAGCGGTTCGGACCGGCCGGCCGCGACCATGGTGAACGTGACCTGCACCAGCGGCGACCTGCCGGTCTCCCGCGGCACCCCCAGGGCCCTCGTCAGATGGGAGAAGGGGTAGGCCGCCCGGCCCATGCCCTCCCTCACCTGGCGCTGCGCCTTGCCCGCCAGCTCCGGCAGCGTGGACGAGCCGCCCACACCGGCCCGCACGACGACGGTGTTGACGAAGCACCCCACCACGGCACGCGATCGCCTGGACAGCCTGGTCGTGGTCGGCATGCCGATCAGGAAGTCGCCCTCGCCGGTGTACCGGTGGAGCAGCGCCTGGAAACCGGCCAGCAGCAGGCTGAAGGGGGTCGTACCCGCCTCGGCCGCGCCGGCGCGCACCTTCTCCCGGACCCGCTCCGGAACGGTCACCTCGTAGCTGGCGCCCGTGTAGTCCGCGCGCGCGGGCCGGGGCCGGTCCGCCGGGAGCTCCAGGACGTACGGCGCCCCCGCGCACACGCCCCGCCAGTACTCCTCGAACTCGGCGGCCCTGTCCGACGCGAGCAGCTCCCGTTCCTCCGCGACGAACTCGGCGAAGGGAACGGGCTCCTGCGGCCACTGCGGCGACTCCCCGCACCCGAACGCGCGGTAGGCCTCCAGCAGTTCGCGCAGCACGACCCCCTGGGCGACGGCGTCGGTCACCAGGTGGTGCGCCGCGCACACCAGCACCGCGTCCTCGGGACCGGTACGCAGGACCACGAACCGGAAGACACCTTCCCCCGCCATGTCGAACGGGGCGGAGCCGGCCTCGGCGACGAGCTCGCGGAGCCGCGCCTCGCCGCTCCCGGCGGCCTCACGCACCTCCAGCCGCACCGCGGGAGCCGCGCCCGGGAACATCCGGGGCGCTCCGGCGACGTCGGCGAAGCGGGAGCGCAGGATCGGGTGCCGGTCCACGACGGCGTCCAGCGCCCGGCCCAGCACGGCGAGATCGAGCGGTCCCCGGGCGCGCAACGCCATGACCACGTTGTACGCCGCGCTGTCGGGAGCCAGCCGGTTGAGGAACCACATGGCCTCCTGGCCGGCCGACAAGGGAAGGGTCTCGGTCATCGGCTCGCCGTGACCTGGGTGTGGAGGTACCCCGCCATCGCGTTCACGGTGGGGTGGTCCCAGGTCACCGTCGGCTCGACGTCGAAGCCGAAGTGGTCCTCGATGTCGCCGCAGATGGTCAGCGCGTAGACCGAGTCCAGGCCGAGCTCCACGAGCTTGGCGTCGGGGTCGACCTCGTCCTGCGGACGCTCCAGGTAGAAGGCGACGCGCTCGGTGAACCAGTCGCGGATCTGCTCGACGGTGAGGGATTCGGTGTTTTCGGGCATGACGAAGGTCTCCGTTGTCAGTGGGAGGGCGGATCGCCCCGCGGCGACGCGGGGCACGGCGGCGGGCCGGCGGGGCTCAGCCGGCGAGCCGGAGGGCGGACAGGTCGAAGGCCCGGCGGTCCTCGTGGCGGGCCAGCAGCTCGGCCCAGGCCCGCTCCTCGGCGTCCCCGGTGCCGGCGGCGGGCCGGCGGCCCAGGCGTGCGGCCAGCCGGCTCAGGCCGACGACCAGCCAGGCCGGGGGCCGGCCGGCGCCCTCCGGATCGTGCAGCCAGTGGCCGAGGCAGGACGCCGCGGCGAGTACGACGGTGTAGCGGTCGGCGAGGGTGAACGCCTCCGGCCCGGCGGTGACCGTACGGTCCTTGGGCCGCAGCTCCGCGCACCGGACCGTGAGCTCCGCCAGCTCCTCCGTGAACGCCGCGCACAGGGCCGCGAGGGGCCCGCCGTCGGCGGCGCGGGCGGCCGAACGGAGCACGGCGCTCAGGCCGTCGGCGCCCCTGGCGTTCATCTCCAGCGCCCCGAAGTCCAGTTCGGGCAGCTCCGACTCGAAGCGGAACAGCTCCGCCGGGGCCTCCTCGGCACCGCCGCCCCAGCTCTTCCTCGCCAGCTGGGGCAGCTGGGGGATGATCGTGGCCAGGCAGACCGTGCTGTTGGCGTGCCCGAAGGTCGCCGCCGGAAGGTCCCGGAAGACCTTCTGGAAGATCGCGTGCGGGCCGTCCCGGAGGTACGACCGCGCGCCCAGCACCGTGGCCAGCCGCCGGCTCGACTCCTGGAGCAGCTTCGGCACCAGGTACTTGGCCGCCGCGGTGTAGACGCTGGTCTGGGCCGGCAGGACGTGCAGGGCCCGGGCGGCCGTCATGGCGAGGCAGTCGGCGGTCAGCAGATCGGCGTACGCGGCGGTGAGCACCGACCGGGCGTGCGGGAGGTCCGCGACGGTCCGGCCGTAGAGCCGGCGTTCCAGCGCGAAGCGCAGGACGGTGCGCAGCTGGGTGTCGCCGCCGCCCACGGCCATGCCCGGCAGGACGCCCCGGGTGACCTGGAACGCCTTGAGCACGGTCTCCATGGCCCGGCCCTCGCCGCCCACGACGCCGACGCCGCCGCCGTCGGGCACGGTGCAGTCGGTGAACTCGACACCGCCGATCCGGCAGCCGCGCACCCCGGCCGTCCGGAACCTCGGCAGGTAGCGCCGCTGCTCATCGGTAAGGCCCCGCATGTCCACCAGGACGTGGGAGTGGCTGCGGGCGCCCGCCTCGTCGGCGGTGCGCGCCAGGAAGATCGCCGCGTCGGCCCGCGCGAGGTTGTTCACCACCTGCTTCCCGCCGTTGAGCAGCACCGTTCCGTCGCCCGGCACCGCGCGGAGCTCCACGCGGGTGAAGTCGTTGCCGTGCGCCAGTTCGTTGTACCCGGCGGCGATCTTGCCGCCCGAGAGCAGCAGATCGGCGGTCCAGCGGCGCTGTTCCTCGCTGCCGGCGGCCCAGACGCCCGCCGAGGCGATGAAGTTGGTGACGCCGTAGCCCAGTCCGAGGGTGACGTCCCGGCGGAAGAGCGTGCGCAGGACCCGCACCATGTCGTCGGCCTGGGTCAGCCTGCCGCCCAGCGAGCGCGGGACGAACTCCGCGTTGAGGACGAACGCGTCGAGCATCCGCTCGCCCGCGGCGAGGATCTCGCCCTGTTCGTCCGCCTCCAGGACGGCGCGGTGGCCGAAGGGGTTGGCGTCGTCATGGGGGTCGCCGAGCAGCGCCTCGAGCGCGCCGGCCCGGTCGAGGCCCGTCATCCGGTCGTTCATGTCCCGGCCCCCGTGGTTCGGTCGGTCAGCAGAGAGTGGAGGACACCGTCGCGGTGCCGCTCCAGGAGCGCGGGGACGAGGCGGTCGTAGACCTCGTGGTCCTCCCGGTCCCCCGGCCGGAGCTGGCGCAGGAGCCTGCTCAGGCAGGCGTCCAGCCAGTCGGTCTCCTCGCGGACCGTGCCGTCGGCACGGTTGCGCAGCCAGAGCTGGAGGCAGCACGCCGCGGCGAACACCAGGGTGTAGCGCTGAGCCAGTTCGAAGGCGTGCGCGGGTACGTCCCGGGAGGACGGGCGGTGGGCGGCCATCCGCTCGTGCAGCTCGTCGGCGGCCTCCCGCAGCAGCGCGGCGCGCTCCCCGAGCGCGGCCGGCACCTCGCCGGCGGCGGCCAGTTCGCGGAGCTCCTCGACGGCCGCGGGCAGGTTCTGCACCACGCTGCAGCCGTTGCGGGAGAGCAGGGCGAGCCCGCCGTGGTCGAGGGCGGGAGTCTCCTCGGTCAGCCGCAGCGCGGCCGAGAGCCCGTCGAGGTCCGCCCGTCCGGCCCGGTACGCCCGGGCCAGCGTGCCGAACTGGTTGATCAGCATGTTCAGGTTGACCAGCGAGTTGCCGTCGAAGATGCCGACGATGCGGTGGTCCCGCTCGAGCTTCTGGAAGCGGCCGTCGCGGAAGGTGCCCGCCAGGAAGGCGCGGGCGCCCAGCAGTTGCCCCAGGCGGTCGATCATCGTCTCCACGCCGGACGGCACCAGGTACTTGGCCGCCGCGGAGACGACGCTCAGCTCGCCGGTGAGGTGGTGGAGGGACCGGCTCGCCACCAGGGCCACGGCCTCGGCGACGAAGAGGTCGGCGCAGCTCTCGCCCAGCGTCCGCCGGGCCTCGGGGAGTTCGGCCAGCCGCCGGTCGTAGAGCCGGTGTTCGAGGGCGAAGTCCACGCCCAGGCGCAGGGCGTGGTCGGCGGCGCCGAGGGAGAGCGCCGAGCACAGGGTCCGGGTGATCTGCAGGCTCTTGAGCACGGTCTCCAGGCCCGTGCCCTCGGCTCCGACGAGGGCCGAGGCGGCCACCTTCGCCCCGGTGAAGGCGATGCCGCTGATGTCCGCGCCGCGGATGCCGTGCGTACGGGCCGCGGGCAGGCAGGTGTACGCGCCCTCGCCGACCTCCTCCTTGTCGACCAGCAGCACGCTGAGGGCGCGCGGGCCCCCGTCCGGGTCGGTATTGGCGAGGAGGGAGATGATCCGGCCCCGCGTCGCGTTGTTGATCAGCCACTTCTCGCCGTCGACGCGGTAGCCGTCGGCTTCGCGCGTGGCGGTGACGCCGCTCGCCAGCAGGTCGCTGCCGTGCTCGCGCTCGGTCAGGCCCCAGGAGACCACGGCCCCGGAGACGATGTCACGGCCCAGCCGGGCGGCCTGCTCCTGCGTGCCGGCCACCCAGACGCAGACGGCGCCCAGGTAGGTCTTGCCGTGCCCGATGGCGACCGTCAGGTCGCGGCGCGCGACGGCGCGCATCAGCTGGAGGACGTCCTCGTAGCTGCGCAGCGAGCCGCCGTGCTCCTCCGGCACGTAGTAGCCGGGCAGGCCGAGGGCGTCGAGCTCCCGGCAGATCTCCGCCGGGAACTCCTCGTGCTCGTCGAGCCCGGCGCACCGGGCGTACGAGAAGGTAGCCCCGGGGTCGTCGGGGTCCCCCAGCCGCCGGTCGAAGCCGGCGGCGAGGGCGTAGGGAGGATGGGTCATGCCGCCGTCCCGTCGGAGCCGCCGTCCTGCGCGGGCGCGGGACGGAAGCGCTGCCGGGTGCCGGGGGCGAGCTCCTCGTGGAGGACCTCGAGGGCGTTCGCCTGGAAGAGCTCGCGCATCAGCCGGCGCTGGATCTTGCCGCTGGTGGTCTTGCGCACCTTGCCCGGGCGGACGAGCACCACATTGCCGATGTGGACGCCGAGGCGGTTGCCGGCCTCGGACCTGATCTTCCGCACCAGCTCCTCGACGGGCATCTCGCCGAGGTCGCGCGGCCGGATCTCCTGGACCACGACGATCTCCTCCTGCGCCGCGACGACGGAGAAGACACTGGTGGTGCCGGCCGCGGCGGCCGGGTGGACGGCCCGCACCTCGCGCTCGATGTCCTGCGGGTAGAGGTTGCGGCCGTGGGTGATGACCATTTCCTTGATGCGGCCGGTGACGTACAGCTGGTCGCCGAGGAACGCGCCGAGGTCTCCCGTGCGCAGGAAGCCCCGCTCACCGCCGGTGGTCTCGGCCTGGAAGGTCTCGCGCGTCTCGCGCTCCTTGCCCCAGTAGCCGACGGCCACGCTTCCGCCGCGCACCCAGATCTCGCCGACCTCGCCCTCGGGGAGCTCGGCGCGGCTCTCCGGGTCGACGATCCTGACGTCCAGCTCGTTCACGATGCCGCAGCTGACGACCAGGGGGCCGTCCTCGTCCTCGCCGACGGGCCGCAGGACGTTCTTCTCCAGCGCCCGCGCCTCCATCCGGGTCACCAGCGGGGGGGCCTCCCGGCGCGTCCCGGAGATGTAGAGCGTCGTCTCGGCCATGCCGTAGCAGGGCAGGAACGCCTCACGGCGGAAGCCCGCCGCGGCGAAGCGCTCGGCGAAGCGGTCCAGCGCGGTGGCGTCGATGGGCTCGGCGCCGTTGCAGGCGATCTCCCACCGCGAGAGGTCGAGGCCGGCCAGCTGCTCGTCGGTGACCTTCCGGGCGCACAGGTCGTAGGCGAAGTTCGGGGCCGAGGTCACGAGGACGTTGTGCCGGTCGATCAGCCGCAGCCACAGGTGGGGCCGCTTGAGGAAGTCGACCGGGCTCATCAGGATCGCCGTGGACCCGAGGAAGAGCGGCAGCAGGAACAGCCCGATGAGACCCATGTCGTGGTACAGGGGCAGCCAGCTGCAGAAGGTGTTGTACCCGCGTATGCCGAGGCTGGACTCGATGAGCCGGAGGTTGTGGAAGAGGTTGGCCTGGGTGACCATGACGCCCTTCGGGTCACTGGTCGAGCCCGAGGTGTACTGCAGGAAGGCCAGCGTCTCGGAACCCACGCCCTCGGGCCGGGTCCAGCCCGCGGGGTCGGCCTGTTCCGCCACCGAGGTGGCGGTGCACACGATCCGGTCGAGGCCGTCCTGGCTGAGCCAGTCGGCGATCGCCGGCAGATTGGCGCTGTCGGTGAAGACCACCGACACGTCCGCGTCGAGCGCGATGCCGGTCGCCCGCGTCAGGTGGTGGCGGTGCCCGCCGGGGAGCGGTGCGGGGACCGGGGTGACACCGGCGTACATGCACCCGAAGAACGCCTTGACGAAGTCGAGGCCCGTGGGGTGCAGCAGCAGCGCCCGCCGGCCGGCCTCGATGCCCTGTTCGCCCAGCCAGACCGCCACGGCCCGGGCGGCACGATCGAGCTCGGCGAAGGTGAGGGGCTCCTCCACCGTCTCCCCGCCGTTCGCCTTCGCCAGCACGACCGCCACCCGGTCAGGAAATTCCTCGGCGTGCCGCGCGATGAAATCAGGAAAGAACTCCGACCCAGACATTCCCCACCCGTTAATTCGAATGACACGAAATACGGGTTCGCCTTCTTCCGCCCCCCGCAGTCGGCCGTCTCCGGCACTGCCCATTCTGATCCGCACGACTTGCGGATGTCCGCCTCGGGAGATGGCAGCATCTTGCAACGGCCGGACGCTGACATGGCGGACGGCGGGCGATGGAAAATGTATGGAAAATATATGGGGTCAGGACCCGGCGGTGATCCAGCCCGACTCGACGGCCAGCGCGCCGGCCTGGAAACGGCTGCGGGCACCGAGCCGGCTCATCAGATTGGCGGTGATCCGCCGGCCGGTACGGACGGACACCCCGAGGTTGCGCGCGACCACCTCGTCCGTGTGCCCCTTGAGGAGCAGGGTGAGCACGGCCCGTTCCTGCCCCGTCAGCCCCGATCCGTCCCGGCCCCGGTGGTCGCCCAGCGGGGCCGCCTCCTCCCAGAGCCGTTCGAAGAACGCGCACAGCACCGCCACCAGGCCCCGGCCGCGCAGGACCTGGGCACGGTTGAGCTCCCCGTCGACGTCGGCGGGGAGGACGGCGACCTGGCCGTCGTAGACGACCATGCTGAGCGGGAGCACGGCGACGGACCCGACCCGGCCTCCCGCGTCCACCAGGGCCCGGGCGAGGTGGGCGACGGCCGGATTGCCGAGCAGGCTGGCCATGCACAGGCACCGGATGTCCACGCCACGTTCCAGGAGTTCGCGGTCCATCCCCTCGGGCACCCAGGCCGGGGTGCTCGTCAGCGCACCGCCGGCGGCGAATACGAGGACCTCCGAACGGCAGTTGTGCGACAGCTCCAGCACCCTGTTGCGAATCGCGTCGGCGCCCTCCAGGAATTCGGCCTCCGGGGCGCCCCGCGTCTCCTGGGTCTCACGGTATTCGGCGATTATCTGAGCCATCATCAGGCGGTTGGACGCCACCTGTTGCTGGTATTCTTGGAGTTCCGCCTCCTGGCGGGCCAGCAGTGACGAGAGCCCCACCTCGGGGCTGATCGGCCGCAGTTCCCCCAATTCCTCGGAGGACGGGCGCACCAGCGCCAGCCTGGCCAGCTCGTCGAGGGCGGCCGCTACCGACGGTACGTCGAGGCCGACCCTCTCGGCGAGTTCCCCCAGGCCGGCATCGGGCTCCTGGAGCATGGTCCGGTAGACGGACTGCGCCACGGCACTCAGCCCGAGCGGTTCCAATGGGGCTCCTCCTCGCGGATGCGCTCGACAGGCACCTAGATCGACTTCGGCGCATTCTGCGTCACGTGTACATGGTTGGCAAGTAAGGGCACTTCTTCGGAAACGAAGACAAATCACCCTTCCATCACCCTGTCCCGCTACTCCCGGGCGAAATACCCAGAACCCCCGATGCTTGACATTGACCGCAGAAGCTACCCGACGCACCTCTGCCTCCACACCCATTCAACTAAGGTCAGGAGCCGCAGCAGCGCTCCTACGCCGCCCCTCCAACTCACGCCGCCGTCAGACATATCCGGATGGTCCAGACATGCACTTGATCAATGGTCGTCTCGACACCCCACAGTGCCGGGTCAGCGCCGCCTTCCTCAATCGGCTAGCGGCCGACTGCGCCGACGAGGAGGACGGTCTTGAGCACGTCTACACCCAGGTCGACCCCCGTGGCGCCGACATCGTGCTGTTCCTGCTCCAGCCCGACGCCGCCGCGGCGACCGCGGCGGCGGACCGGCTGCTGCGCCGCATGCTGGGCTCCGAGGCCCTCCACGACTGGCGGCTCGTGCACCACACCGGCCTGCTGCCCCGGCGGACGGACGACGAGCACTGACGGAGGCGGGCCGCACGGAAGCGGGCCGCACCGTACGAAGAGGGCCGCACCGTACGACGGCGGAGACCGGGAACGACCGAAGAGCGCGCACGGACGCTGACAGGTATCGGTCACTCGCAGGACCCTGACACCCCAACGGGCCGCATCACCCCCTCGCGGACAGCAGAATCGTCCAGGGCGAGCCGTTCCGGGGGGACGGCCACAAGGCGTCGGCAAGGGGCACTCGGCACGAGGCACCCTGCTCGTTGGGGGCAACATGACATTCCATCTCCTCGGCCCCGTCGAGGTCCGTGAGGGTGGGACCACCCTCGACGCCGGCGGGCCCAAACCCAGGACCGTCCTCGCCGCCCTGCTGCTCGCCGGAGGCCACGTCGTCTCCGACACGACGCTGTCCGAGATGCTCTGGGGCGGCAATCCGCCCGCCACCAGCCCGACGCAGATCCAGACCTATGTGTCCCGGCTGCGCCGGCTGCTGGGCGAGGAGACCCCGATCGTCCGCCGCCGCCCCGGCTATCTGATGCGCGTCCCGCCCGGTCTGCTCGACCTGACGGAGTTCGAGCGGCTGGCCGCGGAGGGACGGGGCCAGCTGGCCGCCGAACGCTTCCACGAGGCCCGTGAGACGCTCACCGCGGCCCTCGCCCTCTGGCGCGGCCCCGCGATGTCCGGGGTCACGGAGCACCTGATCCACCTGGAGGGGCCCCGGCTGGAGGAGCTCCGGCTCGCCGTGACGCTGGACCGCGTCGACGCCGATCTGGCCCTCGGCAGACACGCCGAGATCATCTCCGAGCTGACCGGCCTCGTGGCCCAGTACCCGCTGCGGGAACAGCTCTACGCGCGGCTGATGACCGCCCTGCGGCTCTGCGGCCGGCAGGCCGAGGCGCTGCGGCTCTACCACCGCTGCAGACGCACCCTCGTGGCCGAGCTGGGCGTCGACCCCGGCGACGAGCTGCGCGCCCTCCACCAGCGGATCCTCCTCGACACCCGGCAGCCCGCCCGCCGCGACCCCGCGCCGCCGGCCCAGCTCCCGCCCGCCCTGGCCGACTTCGCCGGGCGCGAGCCGGAGACGGCCCGGATCACGGAGGTGCTGCGCCCCGGCGACGGCCCCCGGCCGGTCTGCGTGATCACGGGGATGGCCGGGATCGGCAAGACCGCGCTCGCCGTCCACGCCGCCCACGGGCTCGCCCCGCAGTACCCCGACGGCCAGCTGTACGCGGACCTCCGCGGCACCGGCGAGCACCCCACCCGCCCCGTGGACGTGCTCGTACGCCTGCTGGAGTGCCTGGGCGTGCCCACCGCCCGGGCCTCCGACGGCCTCGACCGGCTCTCCGCCCAGTACCGCAGCAGGCTCACCGGACGCCGGATGCTCCTGCTGCTCGACGACGCCGCCGACGCCCACCAGGTGCGGCCGCTGCTGCCGGGCACGCCCGGCTGCGCCGTGCTGGTCACGAGCCGGGGCCCGCTCGCCGCCCTGGCGGGAGCCCGCTCCGTCCACCTGGGGGGCCTCGCCCCCGACCGGTCGGCCGAGCTCCTCGGCCGGATCATCGGCCATCACCGCACGGCCGCCGAGGAAGAGGCGGCCCGGCGCATCGTCGAGCTGTGCGCGGGGCTCCCGCTGGCCCTGCGCATCGCGGGCGGCCTGCTGGCCAGCCGGCCCGAGCGGCCCCTGGCCCGGCTCGCGGACCGGCTCGCGGACGACCACCGGCTCCTCGACGCCCTCCGGCTGCCCGGTCTGCAGGTGCGGCCGCGGCTGGAGGACAGCTACCGGGCGCTCGATCCGGACGCCCGACGGGCCCTGCGCCTGCTGTCGCTCCCCGAGGAGCCCAGCTTCTCGCTCTGGACCGTGGCGGTGCTGCTCGACCTCCCCCTGACCATCGCCCGCGAGATCGTCGAGCGTCTTCTGGACGCCCGGCTGCTGCAGGTGACCACCGGTCCCTCCGCCGGGCAGGACCGGTTCTCCTTCCACCGTGTGGTGCGGGCGTTCGCCCGGGAACACGCGGCGGAAGCCGACGCCGGGGAGCGCGGCGCCGCCCTGGAGCGGGTCCTGCGGGCCTGGCAGGACGGGCAGGACGGAACGGGGGCGGTCGCCTGAACCGACCTCCCGGCCGGGCAGGACCCGGCACTCACGCCAACGCTTGCCTGCTCATAGTGACACCTGTAAGGTTCTTCTTACATACGTAAGAGGAAGTGGCTATGAGTCATGCGGTCTTGACGGGGGATGAACTGCTGCGGACCCTCGCGGCACTCGCCAACCCGCACCGGCTGCGGATCGTGGCTGCGTTGGCAGAACAGCGAAACTACGTAAGCCAGCTCGCTCGCGAGCTCGGCATGAGTAGGCCACTCCTGCATCTGCATCTCCAGCGACTCGAAGCGGTCGGTCTGGTGATCGGCTCCCTAGAGCTCTCTGAGGACGGTAAGGCGATGAAGTACTACGAGGTGGCGTCGTTCGACGTGCACCTGACACCCAAGGCGATCGCGGCGGCCGCGCCGACGCTCACCGGAGACGAGAAGGGATCTCAGCGATGAACCTGACCCCCACCGTCCTCCTCGCCGGGGGTGTCGACGGGCCGGGCTGGAGCAAGGGGCTCCTGACCGCGATAGCCGTCGTGTGCATAGCGGTGATCATCGGCATCACCAAGGTCATCCTGGCCCATCGCACCAAGCAGCCCACTTCCGACGAGTACCGCACTCTCCTCGAAGAGGCACTCGACGTACAGAACCGCACTGCCGACGAACTCAGTGAGATCAAGGCACGCATGGCCACGATCGAAAAGATCATTCGCGAAGTCGAGTAGCGAAGTCGGCACCCACGAAAAACCCCGGGCCATCGAGCGGCAACTCGACGGCCCGGGCGGTGGAAGCCGTGGCATCGCGCCCATGGGCGCGCTTTCGACAGCACACACTTCCTCTAGAAAGGAGAGCACCTCGTGCTCCCCTCAAGCAAGTTCGGGACCCGCATAGCGGGTCTCACCTGCGGACGCGTCACAAAATGGCTGGTGGTCCTGGCCTGGGCCGCCATCCTCGCCGTCGCCGTCCCGATGGCCGGCAAGCTCAAGAGCGCCGAATCCACCGATTCGACCTCCTCCCTCCCGTCCGGGGCGCAGTCCACCCTGGTCGCCGAGGTCGCCGACCGCTTCCCCGGCGGTGACCGGATCAGCGGCATCATCGTCTACAGCCGGGACGGCGGCATCACCGCCGACGACCGCGCCAAGGCCGACCGCGACCGCCAGGCCTTCGCCCGTATGACCTCCACCGAGGTGGCGCCGGCCAGGACCTCCCAGGACGGCAAGGCCCTCGCCCTCGGCGTCTCCCTCCCCGGCGACGTCGAGATGGAGCCCCTGCAGAAGCTCCAGGACCAGGCCAAGGACGGCCTGCCGCAGGGCCTCGAAGCCCACCTGACCGGCTCCGCCGGTGACCGCCTCGACTCGCTCGACTCCTTCAAGGGCCTCGACGGCACCCTGATGCTCGTCGCCGCCGGCGTCGTGGCGCTGCTCCTGCTCCTCACCTACCGCAGCCCCGTGCTGTGGATGCTCCCCCTCATCGGCGCGGTGGTGGGCAGCGAGCTCGCCAACTCCGTCGTCTACCTCCTGGCCAAGCACGCCGGCCTGGTCGTCAACGGCAAGATCGACTCGATCCTCGTCGTCCTCGTCTTCGGCGCGGGCACCGACTACGCCCTGCTGCTCATCGCCCGCTACCGCGAGGAGCTCAGGAACTACGCCGACCGGCACGAGGCCATGGCCGTGGCCGTGGCCCGCGGCGGCCCCGCCATCATCGCCTCCGCCGGCACCGTCTGCTTCGGCCTGCTGTGCCTGATGGCCGCCCAGCTCAAGCTCAACCAGTCCCTGGGCCCGGTCGCGGCGGCCGGCATCGTCTGCGTCCTGCTCGCCATGCTCACCCTGCTGCCGGCGCTGCTCACCATCCTGGGCCGCTGGGTCTTCTGGCCGCTGGTCCCGAAGCCCGGCACCGCGGCACGGACCCGTCGCACCGTCTGGGACCGGATCGGCAGCGGCGTCTCCCGCCGCCCCCGTACCGTCTGGATCGCCTCCACCCTGCTCCTCGCCGCCCTGGCCACCGGTGCCTTCGGCGTGAAGTCCGGGCTCGACTTCGAGCACACCTACCGCACCACGCCCGACTCCGTCACCGGCCAGAAGGTCCTCTCCGAGCACTTCTCCGGCGGCGGCGGCAACCCCGTACGGGTCGTCTCCGAGGCCGGTGCCGCGGACGAGGTCGCCAAGGCGCTGCGCGGCGTCAAGGGCGTCGCCGAGGTCAGGCCGGCCCAGCTGTCCAAGGACGGCAAGCTGGCCGCCATCCCCACGGTCCTCACCGACGCCCCCACCAGCAAGGCCGCCGAGGACACGGTGGACCGGGTCCGGGACGCCATCCGTGAGGTGCCGGGCGCCGACGCCAAGGTGGGCAACAGCGCCGCCGCCACGCTCGACATCGCCCGGGCGCAGGCCCACGACCGCAAGGTCGTCATCCCGCTCGCGCTGGCCGTGGTCTTCGTCCTGCTCGGTCTGCTGCTGCGGGCGCTGGTCGCCCCGCTGCTGCTGATCGCCACCGTCGTCGTCTCCTACTTCTCCTCCCTGGGCGCCAGCTGGCTGCTGTTCAAGCACGTGCTGGGCTTCCCGGCGGTGGACGACACCCTGATCATCTACGGCTTCATCTTCCTGGTGACGCTGGGCGTCGACTACAACATCTTCCTCGTGCACCGCATGCGGGAAGAGGTCGCCGGGAACCCGACGGACCGCGGCCACCGGGACGGCGTCCTGCGCTCCGTCTCCGTCACCGGCGGTGTGATCACCAGCGCCGGCGCGGTGCTGGCCGCCACCTTCGCCGCGCTCGCGGTGCTGCCGCTGGTCTCCATGACCGAGCTGGGCATCATGGTGGCCCTCGGTGTCCTGCTGGACACCTTCCTGGTCCGCTCGATCCTGGTCCCGGCGCTGGCCCTGGACACCGGCCGGAAGTTCTGGGCGCCCAGCAGGCTCTCCGCCCGCCGCTCCACCCCGACGGCCTCCCGTCCCACGGACACCCTCGTGGGCTCCGGCCGCCGCTGACCGGCGCGTGCCGGGGCGGTCACCCCCGCCGTCCCGGCGCCGCCTCCCCCTGGCGGTGCCGGGACGGATCCCGCCCCGGCACCGCCATCCCCCGGCAGTCCTCCCCGGCAGTCTTCGCCTCCTTGAGCAGAGTGAGTCGCCATGCAGACCCGCTATCCCGAACTCGCCGATGACCAGCGGATCACACTGTCCTCCCCGCACTGGTCCATACGGGCCGCGAAGGCCGCTCCCGGACGCCACGCGATCGCGCTCTACCACGACGACACCTTCGTCGACGTGCTCGTGCAGACACCGATCTACCAAGGGCTGATCCGGGACGCCTGGTACGGGAAGGGCGCGGACGGCGAGGCCTGGACGATGGCGTGGGGGCGGCTGCCCGCCGGCGCCACCACCGTGGACGTCGAGTTCACCGGCCGCGGCCGCACGCTCCACCGGACCGAGCCGTCCGTGCTGGCCGAGGCCTTCTGGTTCGCCGAGGCACCCGGCAGGTTCCACCGGGTCTCGGTGTCGTCCGGCGAACTGCGGGACGTCGTCCGGCCGGCCGAGCGGTAGGGAACAGCGGTAGGGAACGCGCCCGAGCGGCAGGGAGCGCGCCCGTCACGGCCCGGTCCGAACATCCATGGAAGAAATATGGAGTTCGGTTCGATGATGTGCGGGATTACGCCAAAAGGCCGTGCGCACAGCGAAAGAGAACGGACAGGACATGCAGCAGAGCTGGACACCGAAGGAAATCACTCCGGAATCGGTCGGCGCCGAGCCGACCGCGGACGGACTGCGGGACCTCCTCGGCGGCCGGTTCGACGTCGCGGACCAGCTCCTGCGCGAGAAGGCGCTCGTCTTCCGGGGCTTCGGAGTGGCACCGGGAACGCTCGACCCGGTCCTGGACCTGCTGCTGCCGAACCGGCTCGCCTATGTGCAGGGCAACTCCCCCCGCACCAAGGTCGGCGAGAACGTGTACACCTCGACCGAGTACCCGGCCGAGTACGCGATCTCGATGCACAACGAGCTGTCCTACGCCCACCAGTGGCCGGCCCGGCTCGCCTTCTTCTGCGAGCAGGCCGCGGCCACCGGCGGCGGCACCCCGATCGTCGACAGCGCGGCCCTGCTCGAGGCGCTGGACCCGGAGGTCCGGGCGGCCTACGCCGGTGGCGTGCGCTACACGCAGAACCTCCACGGCGGCCACGGGTTCGGCAAGAGCTGGCAGGAGACCTTCGAGACGGACTCCCGGGACGAGGCCGAGGCGTACCTGGCCTCGACCGGCGCCACCTGGGAGTGGAACGGCTCGGGCGACCTGAAACTGCGACAGGTCCGGCCGTCCACCACCCGGCACCCGGTCACCGGGGCCGAGGTCTGGTTCAACCAGTCCGACCAGTGGCACGTCGCAGGCCTGGACGGCGAGACCGCCCGGACGCTGGCCCAGATCCTCCCGGAGGACGACCTCCCGCAGTCCGTGAGCTTCGCGGACGGCACCCCGATCCCCGCCGAATACATCACCCACGTCAGGGACACGGCATGGCGGCTCGCCGTCGACGTGCCCTGGCGTACGGGCGACCTCATGGTGATCGACAACGTGGCGGTGGCCCACGGCCGGCAGTCCTTCACCGGACCCCGGCGTGTGCTCGTCGCCATGTCGGACTGACCGACCCGGCCCCCGGGAACGGGGCGGCCCCTTCGCCGCCCCGCCCGGCAGCTTTACTCAGCAAGGAGTTTTGGTGAATACCTCCCGTACGGTGATGGGATCCGCGCTCGCCGCGATCGCCGGTCTCCTGCTCTGCGGTTGTTCGCTGGACAGCGGCATCAGCCGCACCGTCTCCGACACCGCCGAGGTGAACCAGGACGTCTCCGCGATCGACCTCAAGGACAGCGGCGGCGTGATCACCGTGCGGCCGGGGCGGGAAAAGGGCGTGAAGATCGAGCGGACCGTCCACTACTCCGGGGACCGCCCCAAGCCGGACCAGGGCGTCGACGCCGGCGTGCTCAGCTTCGACCAGGGCTGCAGCGACTGCTTCGTCGACTACACGCTCACCGTGCCCGCGGCGGTGCACGTCAAGATCGACACCAGTGGCGGCACGGTCAAGGTCCAGGGCGTGAACAAGGTGGACGTCCAGGCCTCCGCCGCGTCGGTCTCCGTCTCCGACGTCCCGGGCCCGGTCAAGGTGCGCGGCTCCTCGGGTGCCGTGCGGCTGGACGCCCTGCGCGGCCCCGTGGACGTGAAGACCGCGAGCGGAAGCATCAACGGCACCGCCCTGCGGTCGGCCGACGTCGTCTCCCGGTCCACCTCGGGTGAGACCCGGCTCGTCTTCGCGTCGGCGCCCAACTCCGTCAAGGCGCGGACCACGGGCGCCGACCTGACCCTCGAACTGCCGGGCGGCCCCTACCGGGTGCGGAACGGCGGCTCGGTGCCGTCCTCGGCCCGCATCACCGTCCCGCAGTCCGGAACGGCCGACCGCGTCATCGAAGCCGAGGCGGTGTCCGGGCAGTTGAAGGTCGTCCCGCCCCAGTGAACGGACGGGCGTCCCGGTCGGTCGAGGGACGGGCGTCCCGGTCGGCCGAGGCGTCCCGCCCTACCCGGTCTGCCCGACCTGTTCGCGCAGACCGGTCCGGCGGCGGAGGCTCACGACGCCCGGGGTCTGGACCCCGCAGGCCAGTACCGGGGTGCGGGGCTCGGGGACGACGGCACCCGCCCCGCCCTCCGGGGAAGGACCGACGAGCATGTGCCGCGCCAGCTCGTCGAGCGCGGCCGTGACCCGGCGCGGCGCCCATCTCAGCCGTTCCGACAGGCCCGCCACCCCGTCGGACGGATTGTCGTCCAGCGCATGCCGGATGATCTGTACATCCGAGCACAGATTCATCTGAATGGACATATTTTCCCCCTAGTTGTACTGCTGCAGAGGTCCATCCGGCGCAGGGATGCGTCGCTCCCGCGCATGGCGCCTCCGTACTGGCTGTGCGGCCGCGCTCAAGGCTCACCGAGCGCGACACCGGACCGCCCGCGCGCCGACTCCGCGCCGCACGCGCGTTCGCGGACAGGTTCACGCCTGCCGGCCTCTCCCAGGTAGATCCATTCCCCCTGTATCACCCACCGGACTGACCAGGGGGCATTTTAGGCGCCCCCAAACGGCGAGTACAAGCCAGGCTTACCTGCGGTGAACCCGCTGAAATAGGCCGGAGTTAGCCGCGGTAAGGATGGGGACAGCCATCCACAAGGGTTATGGATAGGCCTACTTCCGTAAAACCGCCACGCTTCGCCGACTATCTGTCACAGAACACGCACATACGCACCTTGCCGCCGGGCGCAGAACTGGCCATCACTTGGGTGACCTATAACCGAGCCTTTCCCGAGTTCAAACGGCACGCCTCTCGGCCTTGCATTGCCGTGCGCCGTCCCGGGCGCCGAGTACTGTTATTTCGCATATAACGGAACTAATGACGTCAGGGAGCGGTGCCGCGTGGACGACCAGGACGAGCCCCAGCACCGCCTCCGGTTCCATGTGCTCGGCCCGGTACGGGCCGACCGTGACGGCCAGCCGCTGCCGCTCGGCTCCCCGCAGGAGCGCGCCGCCCTCGCGATCCTGCTGCTGCGCGACGGCCGCTCCCTCACCGCCCCCGAACTCGTCGACGCCCTCTGGGGCGACGACCCGCCCCACCGCGCCATGGACACCCTGCGCGCCTACGTCACCCGGCTGCGCGCCGTCCTGGAGCCCGGCCGGCCCTTCCGGGGCCGCGCGAAGGTGCTCGTCTCCACCGGCGGCGGCTACGCCGTGCGGGTGCCGCCCGGAAGCCTGGACGCGACCGTGTTCGAGGACCACCTCGCGGCCGCCGCCACCGCCCGCGCCGGCGGCGACCCCGCCGGGGCGTACGCGCGGCTGACCACCGCCCTGGCCCTGTGGGAGGGCACCGCGCTGGCCGGGCTGACCGGCCCGTACGCCGAGCGCGAGCGCGAGCGGCTCACCGAACTGCGCGCCACCGCCCGCGAGGACCACTTCGACTGCGCCCTCGCGCTGGGCCGGCACTCCGAATCGGTCGCCGGGCTGCGCGCCCTGACCGCCGAACAGCCCCTGCGCGAGAGGCCGCGCGCCCTGCTGATGCTGGCCCTCCACCGCGCCGGGCGGCAGTCCGAGGCCCTCGCTGTGTTCAGCGAGAGCGCCCGCCTGCTCCCCGAGGGGCCCGGCCCCGAACTCGTCCGGCTGCGCGAACGGATCCTCGCGGGCGACCCCGCCCTCACGGCCCCGTCCGCCTCCGGCGCGGCACCCCCGGCCGCGGAGGCACAGAGCGCCCCCGTGCCCGAACACGCCGCACCCGACTTCCTGCCGCCGGGACCCGCCGGCTTCACCGGCCGCGAGACCCTCACCGCCGAGGTGCGCGAGGCCCTCGCCGCGGGGGGTGCCGTCGCAGGGGGTGCCGTCGCAGGGGGCGTCGTCGTCCTCACCGGCCCCGGCGGCGCCGGCAAGACCGCGCTCGCCGTCCGCACCGCCCGTACCGTCCGCGCCTCCTACCCCGACGGCCTGTTCCACCTCGACCTGCGCGGCACCGACCCCGAACCCGTCGACACGGGCACGGCCCTCGCGGACCTGCTGTACGCCCTCGGCGTCACCGACGCCGCCCTGCCGGACGGCATGGAGCGCCGGGCCGCGCTCTACCGCTCCCTGCTCGCCGACCGGCGCGTGCTCGTCGTCCTCGACGACGCCCACGACACCGCGCAGGTGCTCCCGCTGCTGCCCGACGCGCCCGGCTGCGCGGCGCTCGTCACCACCCGCTCCCGGGACCTCGACCTGCCAAACGCCCGGACGGTCGGCGTGGACGCCATGGAGGAGAAAGAGGCGCTGGCCCTGCTGACGGCGGCCGGTGGCCGCGCCGCCCCGGCCGTCGCCGGGGGCGACGCCGCCCGTTCCGTCGCCGCCGCCTGCGCACGGCTGCCGCTGGCCCTGCGGATCGCCGGCGCGCTCCTTGCCGCGCCCCCCGCCTGGCCGCCGTCCGACCTCGCCGCCCGGCTCACCGAGGAGCGGGGACGGCTCGACGCGCTGCACGCCGACGTCGACGTCGACGCCGGGACCGACGTGGATGCCGGCGCCGATGCCCTCGCCCTGGAGGCCGTCTGCCGGGTCGCGCACGACGCGCTCGAGCCCGAGGCGGCCCGCGCCTTCCGGTTGCTGGCCCTTCCCGACACCGGTCCGCTCGACGCCGACTCGGCCGCCGCCGTCCTCGACCTCCCCGAGACCGCGCGCGCCGAGGCCCTCACCGACGGGCTCACCCGCGCCGGGCTGCTGGAGTCACCCGCCCCGGGCCGGCACGGCCACCACGCCCTGGTGCGGCTGTCCGCCCGGCGCCAGAGCGAACGCACCGACAGCCCGCCCGTCCGCGACGCGGCGCTGCTGCGCCTCCTGGACCACCAACTGGCCACCGCCGTCACCGCGCTCCTGCGCCTGACCCCCGACAGCCCCCTGCCCCGCCACCTCCTGCACCACCTCGCCACCGCGGGCCGCCCCCCGGCCGACGCCGGCGCCGCCCGCGCCTGGACGCACGACGCCCACGCGCACGTGCTCGCCACCGTGCGGCAGGTCCTGGCACAGGACGTCCCCGGCGCCCTGCGCCCCGCCGTCGACCTGCTGACCGTCTGGGCCGAACTGACCGCGGACACCGCCCGGCGCCAGGACCTGGAGCCGCCCGCCCGGCAGGCCCTGGACCGGGCCCGGGAGCAGAGCGACGACACCGCCACCGCCCGTACGCTGCGGCTGCTCGCCACGCCCCGCCCCGGCCCGGACACCCATGAGCGCGCCGCGCACGACCTGCGGGAAGCCCTGCGCCTGGCCGAAGGCGCCCACGATCCGCTCACGCCCCTCCTCGCCGGGTACGAACTCGGCGTCGTCCTGCTGGAGCTGGACCGCGCCGACGAGGCGCTGCCCCTGCTCGTACGGGCCGAGGAGGGCCTCGGCCGGGAGGGCGCGAAGGGCGTCGCCGCGCAGGCGCTGGCCCACGCGGCACGCGCGTACATCGCGCTGGGCCGGCCCGAGGAGTCCCTCGCCGCCGCCGACACGGCGGCCGAGCGGGCGCGGGAGCTCGGCCACGGGCGGACGCTCGCGCTGGTGCTCCTCCAGACGGGCCGCGCCCATCTGCGGGCCGACCGGACGTCGGCGGCCGCCGACCGGCTGCGGGAGGCCCTGGCCGTCGAACCGGAGGGGACCGACCCCCGCCGGGAGGCCCTGGTGTGGACGTGGCTGGCGCGCTGCCGGCTCGCGCAGCTCCGGCACCGCGAGGCCGTCGCGGCCGCGGACCGCGCGCTGGCGCTGGAGGCCGGGCCCGGGGACGACCGCGTCCGGGGCCTGGCCCTGGCCGCCCGCGGCCGGGCCCAGCTCGCCCTCGGCGAACCCCGCCTCGCCGAGGGCGCACTGCGGGAGGCGCACGAGGTGCTGACACGATGGGGCGCGACGACGGAGGCGGCGGAGGTCGCGACGCTGCTGGCCGAGGAATTCCCGGCGGGCGGCCGGGGACGGGGCGGGGCGGACGGGCCGACCCCGTAGGCCGGCCCCCTACCCCCGCCCCCTACCCGGCCAATCCGTGCCGGGCAATCGGGCTGGGGGCACCTCCCAGCGGTAGCTGGGGGAGGGTGGGGTAGAACCCGCGCCGAAGGCGCGGAAAACCCACCGGCGGCGAGCCGAAAGTCAACGGAACCCCGCCGTCAGGCGGGAACGCTGCCCACCGCAGACGGCGGAAACTCCTCCAGCCAAGCGAACGCCGCCTCGACCCCGGCGATCCGGATCACCTTCGAAACCATCGCCCCGCCCCGAACCACCCGCAACCCCGCCCCGCACCGCGCCGCGCGCGCCCGCACCCGCAGCAACAGCCGTACGCCGCTGGCGTCCAGAAAGGTCACCCCGCGCAGATCGAGCACCAGCTCACCGCGGCAGCGCGCCGCGACGCCCTCCATCCGCGGCCCCAGCGTCTGCTCGGCCAGGATGTCGATCTCACCGGTCAGTTCCATGACCACCGCTCCCCCCGCCACGCGTTCCCGCATGGTGAAGGCGAGCTCGTACACGCCCATGGCGAACCTCACCGCCCTCCCTCATCGGGCACATCGTGTGCCTTTCTGGTGCCCCGGCCGTGGGCCGATTTCACCTCTGAGGCCCAGCCGTGATCCGGCGGAATCCGGGCCGGAAGCACGGAAGCCCCGGCCCCGGACCACTGTGCGCGTTGTGGCCCGGAGCCGGGGCTTCCGGCGAACGTGGGACGGGGGAAGCGGCATCGGGGGGACAACCGCTTCCCCCGACGAGGACACGGCCTCCAAGTACGGGCCGCGGTCGGGGGGATTCGCACGGCCCGGACCCCGCAGTGAGGTCCGTATCCCTGGTCCACGAGATTCCTGCCAGATCCGTGGACCGCCCCTCCATCCTCCGCCCCGGCACGAGCGCCGGAGTCTGCCGAAGGGCCCGGTTTGCAGGGTCCAAAGTCCTTAAAGTCCGTGTGAGGGGTGTGAATCGGTCCACACCGCGCCCGCGTTCCCACCCGCGCTCCGCCCATGCGACGCGCCACGACTTTCGGTCATTCATTCGCTCGTACGTTTGCGCGGATAGACTCTCGCGATCAAGGCGGGACCGCAGGGGAGGCAGGGCGTCATCGTGCAGACAAAGAAGGTCGTGCTCTGGGGCCTCGGCATCTTCGTGGCGTACACGATCATCCATTCCCCCGCCCGGTCGGCCGAGCTCGTCCAGATAGGGTTCCAGGGGCTCTCGGACGCCGCCATGAACATCGGCGAGTTCATGACCCAGCTCGTCAGCTGAAAGAAGGCAGCAGTGATCCGTCATCTCGTCCTGTTCAAGCTCAACGAGGGCGTCGAGCGCGACGACCCGCGCGTCGTCGCCGGTGTGCAGGCGTTCGAGGAGCTGGACGGCGCCATCCCCGAGCTGCGCTCCTGGGAGTGCGCCTGGAACATCTCCGACCGGCCGATCGCCTACGACTACGCCATCAACTGCTCGGTCGAGGACACGGACGCGCTCCAGCGGTATCTGGACCACCCCGCCCACCAGGCGGGCGTCGCCCAGTGGCGCGAATTCGCGACCTGGGTGATCGCCGACTACCCGTTCTGACACCCCTTCCGGCGCCCTTTCCAGCGCCCCTTCCGGCACCCCTCGCCTCCCCGGCGAGGGGTGTTTTTTGTCGCCAACACGGTGCTATGCGGTGCTTGCACACTACGGACATGTCTTGTGATGCTATGACCGCTTTTGCCGGATGAGTTGATCGATTTTGACCGCGAAGGGGTGGTGACCATGCCGGCCCGTACAGCGCCCGAAGCCCCCCTCCGACGCGACAAGTCCACCGACGGAACCGACCGCGTCGGCGACCCCGTCGCCGACCGCCTCACCAACGCCGTCACCGACCCCGGCACCGACGCCCGCGACATCCCCGACGGCCTCCCCGACGACCTCGGGCCCGCCGGCCACGACGGGGAGCCCGCCGGGGACCACGACGCCGACGAGGACGGCCGGCCCGGCGAGCCCGGCGCCGTACGCGGCCCCCGCCCCCGGGAGGGCCGGGGCGCCGACGCCCGGGCCCTGACCCAGGTGCTCTTCAAGGAGTTCGTCACCCTGGACCCCGGCACCCCCGAGCACGCCCGCGTGCGCGCCGCCCTGATCGAAGCCAACCTCCCCCTCGTGCGGTACGCCGCGGCGCGTTTTCGCAGCCGCAACGAGCCCATGGAGGACGTGGTCCAGGTCGGCACCATCGGGCTCATCAACGCCATCGACCGCTTCGACCCCGACCGCGGCGTCCAGTTCCCCACCTTCGCGATGCCGACCGTCGTCGGCGAGATCAAGCGGTACTTCCGCGACAACGTCCGCACCGTGCACGTCCCGCGCCGCCTCCACGAGCTGTGGGTGCAGGTCAACGGCGCCACCGAGGACCTGACGGTGCTCCACGGCCGGTCGCCCACCACCGCCGAGATCGCCGACCGGCTGAAGATCGCCGAGGAGGAGGTGCTGGCCTGCATCGAGGCCGGCCGTTCGTATCACGCCACGTCCCTGGAGGCCGCTCAGGAGGGCGACGGCCTGCCTGGCCTGCTGGATCGCCTCGGCTACGAGGACCCCGCGCTGGCCGGGGTCGAACACCGTGATCTCGTACGCCATCTGCTCGTACAGCTTCCTGAGCGGGAACAGCGGATCCTCCTGCTGCGCTACTACAGCAATTTGACGCAGTCGCAGATCAGCGCGGAGCTGGGGGTGTCACAGATGCATGTGTCCCGGCTACTCTCACGAAGCTTCGCCAGGCTCCGTTCCGCAAATCGAATCGACGCCTAACCCTCGCGGGTGACCCCTCCCCCGATGTCATGGGGAAGATATATCGACTTGACGCTACAGCGTGTTGCCGACATGTGACATTCTGCTGGAACTGCGTTTGCCACAGCGCAGCCTCCGGTATTCAGGTGGAGGCTGAACCCGCGAGGGTGCCGCTGTGATCCGTCCGCGACCTCAAGGGGGTGGCATGTCCGTAGACCTGGGCAGCGCGAAGGTGCTCGCCAACGACGCACCGCACGCCGTGCTCGACGACTGTGAAGCCATCGACACCCGCACCCTCTCCCGCTCCCTCTTCCTGCGGCTGGCCGCGCTCGACCGGGACAGCGCCGAGCGCACCTACGTCCGCGACACCCTCATCGAGCTCAACCTCCCCCTCGTGCGGTACGCCGCGGCCCGCTTCCGCAGCCGCAACGAGCCCATGGAGGACATCGTCCAGGTCGGCACCATCGGGCTGATCAAGGCGATCGACCGCTTCGACTGCGAACGGGGTGTCGAATTCCCGACGTTCGCGATGCCCACGGTGGTCGGCGAGATCAAACGCTTCTTCCGGGACACCAGCTGGTCCGTGCGGGTCCCGCGCCGCCTCCAGGAGCTGCGCCTCGCCCTCACCAAGGCCAGCGACGAGCTCGCCCAGAAGCTCGACCGCTCGCCCACCGTCCCGGAGTTGGCGCTGTGCCTCGGCGTCTCCGAGGAGGACGTCGTCGACGGCCTGGCCGTGGGCAACGCCTACACGGCGAGCTCGCTGGACTCCCCCTCCCCCGAGGACGACGGCGGCGAGGGCTCCCTGGCCGACCGGCTGGGCTACGAGGACACGGCCCTCGAAGGCGTGGAGTACCGCGAGTCACTGAAGCCCCTGCTGGCGAAGCTGCCCCAGCGCGAACGGCAGATCATCATGCTGCGGTTCTTCGCCAATATGACGCAGTCGCAGATCGGCGAGGAGGTCGGCATCTCCCAGATGCACGTCTCCCGGCTGCTGACCCGCACCCTGGCCCAGCTCCGGGAAGGCCTCATCGCCGACTGACGCCCGGATCCCCGGGGATATGCAAGCGGGGGATCTGCAAGCGGGGATATACAAGCTGACGAATCGTCAGCGAAACTGGGCCGATGCGACGGAAGACGCTCGTCTGCCTGGTTGCGGTGGGCACGCTCGCCACGGCGGGCTGCGGCGGCGGCGATCGCGAGGGCCGTGTCGCCACGGGGGCCGCCGGACCGGGCACCACAGGAGCGGCCGGTCACGCCGTGCCGCCCAAGGGCGGCGTGGAGCTCATCCCGCTCCCCGCCCCGAGCACGAGCATGAGCCAGAGCCCGGACCTGAGCCGGCACCCACGTCCCAAGGACAGCGCGCCCCCTTCACGATCACCGAGCGGCAGCCTGGGCCGTACGCCTTCTGGTTCGACCGCCCCTTCGACTGCCCCTTCGACCACCCCTTCGGCGCCCGCACTCGTCATGAGCGAACCGCGCCGCGAACCGGCCGACGAACGCTGGTGCGAGCGCCTCACCCTCGCCTTCGCCAACAACGGCGGCACGGCGATCGCCTCGGGCACGGTCACCGTGACCGTCCACATCCTGGGGAAAACCGGATTCGACTGGGCGCGGATCCCCTCCACCCACGCCCTCCCGTCCCCGATAGCCCCGGGCGGCAGGGCGGAGGACACGTGGAAGGTGTGCGTCGACGAGTGGCGGGTCCTGCCGGGGATGCGGATCCAGACGCGCGAGGTCAGGGCGGAGTGGACGTAAGGGTGCCCACAGCCAGCCCGTCCGGCGTTTGAGGACCGGGGGTCCGGGGGCGGAGCCCCCGGAAAAGAGAGCTCAGCCCAGCGCGAGCCAAGCCGCCCCGGCAACGAGCACGACCGCGACGATCACGCCGACGATCAGCCCCACTCCGGGCCCGGAGGACTTGGCCCGCCGGGCCGCTGCCCGGCCCCCACCGGGGGTGGTGACCACGGGCGCCACATCGGCGCTGTCGTCGGCCACGAACGCTCGGAACATCTGCGTGCTACCCGCCGGGTCGTAGTCGCCACCGGGGTTCTGCTGAGGGTTGGCCATGGGCGGGACCCTAGCGAAAGCCCCTGCCGCCGCGCCCGGCGGGCCGCCCCTTTGCGCCCGCCCGAAGAACCCTTGGTTCTCCTTTTACCCGATAATCCCATTTTTCATTTGCCTTCAGCAACCAATCTTCCCTATGGTTGCCCAGAGCAACCTAACCGTCGAGCGAGTGGCACCCGGGAGCCGAGGCCCATGGCCGCACAGGAGCAGTACCAAGAGCTGGCGCGTCAACTGAGCGCCATCGGCGCGGTCAAGCGCGGCCTGAGCCGTGTCCTGCCGCAGGACTGTTCCCCGGCCACGGCCATCATGCTCACCCTGCTGAAGCAGCACGGCGAGATGCGGATGAGCCGCCTCGGCGAGCTGCTCTCCATCGACGCCTCGGTGACCAGCCGGCATGTCGCCTACGCCGCCGAGCGCGGCTGGCTGGAGAGGCAGCCGGACCCGCTCGACAAGCGGTCCCGGCTGCTGAGCCTCACCGCCAGCGGCCAGGAGCTGCTGGACGAGGTCTCCGCGCGGTACACGGACGCGCTCGCCCATGCCCTCCAGGACTGGTCCGACGACGACGTCGGCCACCTCATCGGCCTGATGACGCGGCTCCGCGACAGCTTCGGCGACTGCCGGTCGCGGCCGTATCACCACTCCGGCGCCACCTCAGGCGCCCCGTCCGGCGCCGAATCCACCACCCGTACACCCGTCTGACCACCAAGCGAGAAAGGAAGTCCATGGCCAAGTCCTCACCGGCAGGTGTGCGGGACGCCTCTGGAGCCCCGGCGACCGCCGGAGCCCCCACCGACGCGGCGCCCATGACGCACCGCCAGATCATGGAAGCGCTCTCCGGGCTGCTGCTCGGCATGTTCGTCGCGATCCTCTCCTCGACGATCGTCTCCAACGCCCTGCCCGAGATCATCCACGACCTCCACGGCAGCCAGTCCTCCTACACCTGGGTGGTCACGGCCTCGCTCCTGGCGATGACCGCGTCCACCCCGCTCTGGGGCAAGCTCTCCGACCTCTTCAGCAAGAAGCTGCTGGTCCAGCTGGCGCTGGTCGTCTATGTGGCCGGTTCGGTCGTGGCCGGTCTGTCGCAGAACACCGGCATGCTCATCGCCTGCCGCGTCGTCCAGGGCATAGGCGTGGGCGGTCTTTCCGCCCTGGCCCAGATCGTCATGGCCGCGATGATCTCCCCGCGGGAGCGCGGCCGTTACAGCGGCTACCTCGGCGCGACCTTCGCCGTGGCGACCGTCGGCGGCCCGCTGCTCGGCGGCGTCATCACCGACACCAGCTGGCTCGGCTGGCGCTGGTGCTTCTACGTCGGCGTGCCGTTCGCGGTCATCGCGCTGATCGTCCTCCAGAAGACGCTGAAGCTGCCCGTCGTCAAGCGTGACGTCAAGGTCGACTGGCTGGGCGCCCTCTTCATCACCGCCTCCGTCACCCTGCTGCTGATCTGGGTCACCCGGGCCGGCAAGGGCAAGGACTACGACTGGATCTCCTGGCAGAGCGCCGTGATGGTCGGCGGCTCGATCGTGCTCGCCGCGCTCTTCCTCCTGACGGAGTCGAAGGCGGCCGAACCGATCATTCCGCTGCGGCTGTTCCGCAACAAGACCATCGCCCTGTCCTCGCTCGCGAGCCTCTTCGTGGGTGTGGCGATGTTCGCCGGCACGGTCTTCTTCTCCCAGTACTTCCAGCTGGCGCGCGGCGAGTCGCCGACGATGTCCGGTGTGCTGACGATCCCGATGATCGGCGGCCTGTTCGTCTCGTCGACGGTTTCCGGTCAGATCATCACCAAGACCGGTCGTTGGAAGGCCTGGCTGCTCACCGGTGGTGTGCTGCTGACCGCGGGCCTCGGCCTGCTCGGCACGATGCGCTACGACACCCCGTACTGGCATCTCGCCATCTACATGGTGCTCATGGGCCTCGGCATCGGCATGATGATGCAGAACCTCGTGCTCGCCTCCCAGAACCAGGTCGAGCCGAAGGACCTCGGCGCCGCCAGCTCGGTCGTCACCTTCTTCCGCTCCCTGGGCGGTGCGGTGGGTGTCTCCGCGCTGGGCGCGGTGCTCGCCAACCGGGTGCCGGACTATGTGAAGGACGGCCTCACCGCGCTCGGCCCGAAGGCCGCGGCGGCCATGGGCCACGGCGGTACGGGCGGCGGTGGCATCCCGGACCTCAAGTCCCTGCCGGCGCCGCTCCGCACGGTCATGGAGAGCGCGTACGGGCACGGCATCGCGGATGTGTTCCTCTACGCGGCGCCGTGTGCGCTGATCGCCTTCATCGTGACGCTCTTCATCAAGGAGGTCGCGCTGAAGGGCACCCCGGGGGCGGCGACCACCGCTTCCGAGCCGGCCGGGAAGGCCGGCTGACGAACCCCGGCCGACGGGGGCGCGCGCCATGAGCGGAGCGCGCCGCCTCCGGAGGCCGGTGGCCCGGACGGACCGGAACGGCATAAACGGTCCGAGGGCCCACGGCCCCGGTCGGGGCGCGTGCTCACACAGGCAGGGGACGGCCTGAGCACACGCCCCCACCGGGGCCTCAACTTTTCGTAGGCCAGCCCCCTACCCGGCCAATCCGTGCCGGGCAATCGGGCGGGCGGGTGGGCGAAACCCGCGCCGAAGGCGCGGAAAAACCCACCGGCGGTCAGCCGAAAGCGCCGGAGGGGGGCGCACCCCCTCAGAACTGGGTCGCCCCGCGCGAGCGGTCCCGCATGACCTCGATCCCAGCGATGACCGTGTCGAGCGCGAAAGAGAAATCGTGCTCCCACATCCCCGCCGTATCCCCCTCATGCTGAGTCATCCGCTCCTCCACGATCTCCGTCACCTCCTCGTACGGCTCGGTGGTGTCCCGACGCTGCGCGAACGCCTCGACGACCCGCCGGTAGTACTCGTCCTCGGTGATCCCCTGCTGGCGGCAGCGCTCCTTGTACATGCCCTCGACGGACGCGAATCCGTAGACGAACTGGAAGAGCGCCGAGATCGCGCCGGTCATCGAGTGCGGTGCCACCCCGCTGCGGCGCATGACGGTGAGCGTCGCCTCGGAGAAGGCCAGCGCGCGCGGCCCCACGTTGAGGTACTGGCCGAGCAGCCGCGGCACCCAGGGGTGGGCGATGAGGACGCGCCGGTACTGGACGGCCAGGTCGCGGAGCTGGTCGCGCCAGTCGGCCGTCTCGTCGGTGAGGTCGGGCAGGTCCAGCTCGCCGCTGACGTGGTCGACGGCGAGCTCCAGCAGGTCGTCCTTGGTGTCGACGTACCAGTAGACCGACATGGCGGTCACGCCCAGCTCCGTGGCGAGGCGGCGCATCGAGAACTTCGCCAGCCCGTCGGTGTCGAGCATCCGCACGGTCGTGGCGACGATCCGCTCCAGGTCGAGCGTGCCCTCGCCGGTCTGGCCGTCGGCCTTGCGACGGGGCTTGTCGGTCAGCCACACACTGACCCGGGAACCGTCCGCGCGGCTTCCGCTGGGCATCCCGGCTCTCCCTCTTTCCACTGGTCAGTACACCTCGCATGCTACGTCCACGCCGTTCCGCTCCCGGCTACGCCGACTGCCGCTCCGCCCGGCGGAGCAGGACCGCCGCCACGATGCCGCCCGCGAGCACGGCGGTCGCGCCGACGAGCTGACTGGCCTGCACACCGGAGGCGAAGGCGTCCTCGATGGCGGTGCGGTCCGCCGCCGTACGGGCGTGGCCGAGCGCCTCGGGCAGCGAGCCCGCACCGGCGGCGACGGCCGGGACGAGTGCGGCGAAGCGGGAGTTGAGCACCGCGCCGAGCACCGCGACGCCGAGGCCGTTACCGGTCTCCTGGAGGGTGCCGTTGACGCCGGCACCGACGCCCGCCTTCTCCGGCGGGATGGCGGACATGATGGCGTTGGCCATGGCCGGCATGTTGATCGCGATGCCGACGCCCATGAGGATCAGGCCCAGCAGCATCCCGTCGTAGCCGTCCGCCCCGAGGGTGGCGATGGCGGCCAGACCGGCGGCCAGCAGGCCCATGCCGCCCGCGATGGCGGCGGGGGTGCCGATCTTCGGCAGCAGCCGGGCGCCGACGCCGGTGAAGTTGAGGACGACGATGACCAGGGCCAGCGGCGTCATCCGCAGACCGGTCTCCAGCGGGTCGTAGTGGAGGACCAGTTGGAGGTGCTGGCCGAGCAGGAAGAACGAGCCGCCCATGCCAAAGGCGACGAGGATGCCGCCCGAGACCGCGCCGACGAAACGGCTGTTGCGGAAGAAGTGCATGTCGAGCATCGGGTACGGGCAGCGACGCTCCCATATGGCGAAGAAGGCCAGCGTGACCAGGCCGACGAAGGCCGAGGTGAGCACCCGGGCGGAGGTCCAGCCGTGGGCGGGACCGGAGATGATGGCGAAGACGACGCCGGTCATGCCGATCGTGGACAGCAGCGCGCCGAGCAGGTCGGGCCGGTCGCCCGAGGGGTTCTTGGACTCGGGCACCCACTTGAGCACGGCCAGCAGGCCGAGCACGGCGACCGGCAGGTTGATCAGGAAGATCGAGCCCCACCAGAAGTGATTGAGCAGGGCGCCGCCGACGATCGGCCCGCCGGCGAAGCCGAGCGCGCTCACCGCTCCCCACAGGCCGATGGCCTTGGGGCGCTCCTCGTCGTCGAAGACCTGCACGACGACGGCCAGGGTGGTCGTCATCAGCAGCGCGCCGCCTATGCCCATGCCCGCGCGGGCGGCGATCAGCTGGCCCGTGCTCTCGGACAGCGACGCGACGAGCGAGCCGAGGCCGAAGAGGGCGAGTCCGGCGGCGAGGAGCTTCTTGCGCCCGTAGCGGTCGGCGGCGCTGCCCGCGGTGAGCAGCAGGCCCGCCTGGACCAGCGAATAGGCGTTGATCATCCACTGGATGTCGGCGGTCGAGGCGCCCATCTCCTCGGTGAGGGAGGGGATCGCGACCGTGAGGACGGTGTTGTCCAGGAGCACGGTGAGCTGGGCCAGACAGATGACGCCGAGCACCAGCCACCGCGTGGGATGGCGCTGCGGCTTCCCGTCGGCTCCGGTGCTGGACGACGGCGTTTCCGCCGCGGTCGCGGTCATATGGGTTCCCCCCTTGTACGGCCACATGGCCTTGTACGGTGTACGACTGGCTTGCGTCGTACACCGTACAGGAGTCGCTATACGCCGTACAAGGCGATTTTTTCGAGAGTCCTACGCGCGACAGCGCGGCAGTCCTACACCGCCGGCTTGATGAGATAGCCCGCGCCCCGCCGGGTGTGGATCATCGGCGGGCGGCCGGCGTCGATCTTGCGGCGCAGGTAGGAGATGTAGAGCTCGACGACGTTGGCCTGCCCGCCGAAGTCGTACGACCAGACGCGGTCGAGGATCTGCGGCTTGCTGAGCACCCGCCGGGGGTTGCGCATCAGGAAGCGCAGCAGCTCGAACTCGGTGGCGGTGAGGTGGATCTCCGTACCGCCCCGGGAGACCTCGCGGCTGTCCTCGTCGAGGACCAGGTCCCCCACGATCAGCACGGACTCCCCGCGCGGCGCGGCGGCGCGCGAGCGGCGCAGCAGTCCGCGCAACCGGGCGACGGCGTCCTCCAGGCCGAACGGCTTGGCCACGTGGTCGTCACCGCCGGCGGTGAGCCCCGCGACGCGGTCCTCGGCGGTGTCCCTGCCGGCGAGGAACAGCACCGGCACACCGGGCCGTTCTCGCCGCAGCAGGCCCAGCGCCGTCAGCGCGTCCATATCGGGGAGCGCCATGTCCAGGACCACGGCGTCCGGCCGGAAGTCCCGGGCCTGACGGACCGCTTCGGCGCCGTCGGCGGCGGCCCGGACCTCCCAGCCCTCGTAGCGCAGCGCGAGGGAGAGGAGGTCGGCGAGCGCGGACTCGGCGTCGACGACCAGGACGCGTACGGGCCTTCCGTCGTCGCGCCGCGACTGAGTACGCCCGTAGGGCGAGGCGATGGTCATGCCGACGATGGTGGAACGGGCGCGTGAGAGCGCTCTTTCGGCACTCTGTGAATCGTCTGAGAATCGGCCGGGAATATCCGGAAGGCGCCTCCGGTTGCCGTCGGCATGGCATCCGGAAATGATCACTGCATGAACGGCGCGGCCGAGTCGCTCGGCACCATCGGCGTCTGGAGCGTCGCCCTGCGCGTGGACGACCCCGCCCGGCTCGGCGAAGTCCAGGAGGCGGCGGCCGAATTGGACGAGCTGGGCTACGGCACCCTCTGGGTCGGCGGCAGCCCGTCCGTCGCCCAGGCCGCGCATCTGCTGGCCGCGACCGAGCGCGCCACCGTCGGCACCAGCATCCTCAGCATCTGGGACCACACCGCCACCGAGGTCGCCGCCGCGTACGCCGCGCTGGAGCCGGGCCGGCGCGAGCGCTTCCGGCTGGGGCTGGGCGCCAGCCACTCCCATCTGGCCTCGGGCTACGCCCGCCCGTACTCGGCGATGAAGGAGTATCTGACCGCTCTCGACACCGCGCCCGTCCCGGTCCCCGCCGGGCAGCGGCTGCTGGCCGCGCTCGGCCCGAAGATGGTGGCGCTGGCGGCGGAGCGCGCGGCGGGCGCCCTCCCCTATCTCGTCACCGCCGAGCACACCGCCCGGGCCCGGGAGCTGCTGGGCGAGGGCGCGGTCCTGGCACCCGAGCTGAAGGTCGTCCTCGATCCCGACGTGGCCCGGGCCCGGGAGACCGCCCGCGCCTATCTGTCCTTCTATCTGCCGATGCCCAACTACACCAACAATCTGCTGCGGCTCGGCTTCACGGAGGAGGACTTCGCGGGCGGCGGCAGCGACCGGCTCGTCGACGCGCTCTTCGCCCTCGGCGACACGGAGGCGATCAGGGCCCGGGTCGACGAGTTCCTGGCGTCGGGCGCCGATCACCTGGCCGTCCAGGTCGTCCTCGACGCGGAGCGGGACCCCCGGCGCGACACCCTCGCGCGCACGGAATGGCGCACGCTGGCCGAGGCCCTGCCGCTGAAGGGCTGAGGGGGCAGGGGCGGGGAAACGCCGAAGACCCGGTACGAGAACGTACCGGGTCTTCGGACTTAGTAGCGGGGACAGGATTTGAACCTGCGACCTCTGGGTTATGAGCCCAGCGAGCTACCGAGCTGCTCCACCCCGCGACGGACGAGAGACGAATCTCTCGACAGTGCGCTCGGCAGGATTCGAACCTGCAACCTCTTGATCCGTAGTCAAGTGCTCTATCCGTTAAGCTACGAGCGCTCGGCTTCCCGGCGTTTTCTTGCCGGTCGGCGTTGCGTGGACAACATTACATGAACCTCGCCGTCAGACGAAATCCATTGACCGCAGCCCCCCTGACCTGCGGAAACGTTGTTTTTCGAGATCGTTGGGGCAGGGCTGGAGGAGATCGGCGGCGGGTACGCGAAAGCCCCGGCCGTCTGGGACGACCGGGGCTTTCGTTACTGCGGAGGCGGAGGGATTTGAACCCTCGATGGGCTTTAAGGCCCAAACCGCATTAGCAGTGCGGCGCCATAGACCGGACTAGGCGACGCCTCCAACCCCCCTCGCGCGTGCGCCAGGGGTGCTCGCAGATGATGACACAACCTCGCGGCCGGTCACCAATCGCACCCCTACGGTACCGGGCGACAGGTGTCCGGGGCAAAGGCGTTCGCGGCGCGCAACGCGGGGCGCTCCGGAGCGTTAGTGCGGGTGAGGGGTCCGGCCGGGCGATCCGGCCGCCCGGCCCCGCGTTCGCTCACACCCCGGGAGTCCCCCGAATGCCGCTCCGCCGCCTCGCCCTCGCCGCCGCCCTGGCGCCCGCGCTGCTCGCGCCGGCCGCCTCGGCCGCCCCGATCCCGCTGGACGGGCTGGACCTCTCCGCCGACCACCTCACCGTCACCGTGACCGACACCGGCGGCCACGACGGCAGATACGAGCTCTACTGCCACCCGGCCGGCGGCACCCATCCACGCGCCAAAGAGGCCTGCGACCAGCTGGACGGGCAGACGACCTGGGGGAAGGACCTCTTCGCGCCCGTACCCAAGGGCTCGGACTGCACGATGGTCTACGGCGGCCCGGACCGCGCGCACGTAAGCGGAACGTGGGCCGGACGGCCGGTGAACGCGGACTTCAGCAAGGCGAACGGCTGCGAGATGGCCCGCTGGAACCGATTCTCCACTGTGTTCGGGGAGTCGAAGGGCTCGCCGAAGAAAGCACCCGCAAGGAGTCCGCTGGCCTGACCGGCACGTCCCCACGAAGAGGGACACGAGGGGCATGTCCGGCCTGCCCGAGACGCCCCGGAGAGGCTTACCGGAACCTCCCGGCACACCCGTCATCCGCAGTAGCGCCCACCACGGCAGCCCGTAGACTTCCCCTCGATGACAGGCCCCACAGGCGGTGCAAACCCGCCTGGAGCGGTCGGCAAGGTGCGGTAACCAGGGAGGAAGCGTCGTCGTGAGCAGCAGGCCATCCCGAGGCGCTGCTCGCCTCGCAGCCATACTCGACGCCCTCCCCGACGCGCTGCTGCTCGTCAACTGCAACGGCACGGTCGTCAACGCCAACCACATCGCGCTGGAGACCTTCGAGGTGCCCGGCACCGGGCTCGTCGGGCGCGGTCTGCTCGACCTGCTTCCGGAATTCGACTCCCGGCGCATCCCCGGCGGTCTGCGGGCCCCCCGCGACGAACCGGACGGCGGCCGCACCAGGCCCACCCGCATGATCGCCCGGCGCACCGACGGCACCCAGTTCCCCGTCGAGGTGACCAGCGCCAACCTCGACGGCCGCACCCCTTACGCCGAGACGGGCTCCGCCGCCTCCTACGAGGACGAGCTCCTCATGCTGGTCGTCCGCGATCTGACCGGCACCATGGACACCGAGGCCGAGCTGGCCCGTTCGCAGCGCCAGACCGAGATGATCCTGCGGGCGGCGGCGGAGGGCGTGGTCGGCGTCGACACCGCCGGCAAGGTCGTCCTCGTCAACCCCTCCGCCGCGCAGATCCTCGGCTACCGCGCGAGCGACCTCGGCGGCCGTGAGCTCCACTCCCTGATCCACCACTCGCGCGCGGACGGCACCCCCTTCCCGTACGAGGAGTCGCCCATCGCCGACACCCTGCGCTCCGGACGCAAGCACCGGGTGCGCGGGCAGGTGCTGTGGGCGAAGGACGGGCGCGCGGTGCCCGTCGACCTCACCACCGCGCCGGTGCGCGACGGCGAGCAACTCGTGGGCGCGGTGATGACCTTCACCGACCGCCGCCCCTACGACGCGCTGGCCGCGCGCCACGCCCAGCTGCTGAACCTGGTCGACGGCTCGCTGCGCGGCCCCCTCGGCCGGCTCCGCGCCGAACTCGGCACCCTGGCCGACGACCCGGCGGGCCAGCTGTGGCCCGAGGCCAACCAGATCCTCCACCATCTCGCCGCCGGATACGCCCGGATGCGCACTCTCGTCGACAACGTCCTCGCCTACCAGCGGCTGGACTCGGGAGCGGACAAGCTCGTCCGGGAGAAGGTCGCGCTCGACGAGGTCGTCGCGGCGGGCGTCGACGGCGCGATCGAGCTGATCGGCCCGGGCCGCGCGCAGTTCGCCGTGCACGCGCCGGCCATCGAGGCCGAGGTGGACGCGGAACGGTTCGCGCAGGCGCTGGCCCATCTCATCGCGGACGTGGCGGGCGTGGACTCCACGGGCGCCACGACTGCCTCGCTCTCCGGCTCGGGCGCGGGCTCCGGAGACTCGACGATCGTCGTCGCGGTGGCACAGCGCGGGGAGGTCGTCCGCATCGAGGTGCGCGGCCCCTTCCCGGGCGGCGACCCGGTGCACGGCCCGCTGGTGCGGGGCATCGTCCGGCGCCACGGCGGAGTGCTCCAGACGCACGACGTGCCGGGTTCGTCGGGTGGCAAGGCGTACGTCCTGGAGGTGCCGGTCGCGGCCGACGCGGGCCCGGTCCCGCCGGGCGCGGAGCGGCGCGGGCCGGACACGGAGAACCTGACGACGGTCATGCCGATGCCGACGCAGCGGGGCCGGGGCACGAGCCCGGACGAGGCCCGGACGGCGCCGCCGTCCTCTCCGCCCGACCAGCCCGAGCCCGCCGACGAAGCCGCGCCGCAGGGTGCCGGCAGGCGCGCCCGCCGAGGCCCGGCGGAGCCGGCGGCCGAGGGCGGTACGGATGCCGGTGCGGGTGCGGGTGCCGCCGGGGCCGTTGCGGTTCCCGCGCCCGTTCCCGCGCCCGCGCCGACGGGACGCCGCCGGGGGCCGGCGCGCGCCGAGGAGGAGCCGGCGGAGCGTTCCGGCACCGCGCTCGTCCCGCCGCAGGCCACGGGCACGCCCACCGGCCGCCGGGCGCGCCGGGAGGCGGCCGCCGCGCCGGCGGAGCCGGGCGAGGCGCCGCGCGCGGCCTTCGCGCTGCCGCCGGCGGACGCGGACCGCGCCCCCGCCGCCGCGCCCACGGGCCGCCGCGCCCGCCGCGCCGTCGCGGAGGCGACGCCGGAGGGCCAGATCCCCGTCCAGACCACCGCCGAACCGTCCGTCCCCCGCACGCCCTTCGCCCTCCCCCCGGCCGACGCCGACCGCAAGCCCCCGTCCCCCGAAGACCACCCCGACCCGACGGCCGCCCCCGCCGGCTTCGCCCGCCAGGGCGCCGAGCCGTACGGCGAGGACGGCACGCCACCGCCCGCCGAGGACGGCCGACGCGGCGGCCCCGGCACGGCGGGCACGCAGGCCGCACCGGGCTTCCCCGACGGCACCACACGCCACGGCGGCGTCGGGACGGCGGGCGCGCAGCCTGTACCCGGCTTCCCCGACGGCCAGGGCGGCACGCCCGACAACGTTGCGCGGCACGGCGCGCCCGGCGGCCCCGGCCGGCAGGCCTCCGGCTACCCCGATGGCCAGGGTGGCGCACCCGACGGCCCCGGGGCGGCCGGCACGCAGGCCGTATCCGGTGTCCCCGGCCGACAGGGCATCGGCCCGGACGGAGCCCGACAGGGCGACGCGCCGCAGGGCGCCCCCGGCGGCACGCCGGTCATGCCCGGCTTCGCCGACGGCCAGGGCGGCACGGGCGGCACGGGCGGCACGGGCGGCACGCCCAACGGCGGCACGCCCAACGGCGCCGCGCAGCACGGTGGCCCCGGCACGCCCGACGGCGCCCGGCAGGGCGACGTACGGCCCGGCACCCCCGGCCCGCACGCCATGCCCGGCTACCCCGACGGCCGGGGCGGCGCGCCCGAAGGCGCCGCGCGCCACAACGGCCCCGGGTCCCCCGGCCGACCGGCCGCACCCGGTTACCCCGACGGCGAGGGCGGCACGCCCGACGGCACCGCACGGCACGGCGCCCCCGGCACTCCGGTCGCCCCCGGCCCGTACAGCGGCGGTGGCGACAACACAGCCCCGAGCGGGCGCCCCGGCCCCGGCCAGGACGGCGTGCCGCAGGGCGGCCCCGGCGGCGGTCCGTACGGTCACGACGCCCGGCCCGGCCCGGCCGGCGAACCCGGCGGGGCCCGCCAGGACGGCGTGACCGACGGCGCCCCCGGCGCCCTCGGCACACCCGGCGCTCCCAGCAGCCCGTACGACGGCCAGGGCGGTGCGCCCGGCGACGGCCGCGCCCGGCACGGGGCCTCGGAGGCCGGCGAGCAGGCACGGGACGCGTCCGGCACGGAGCAGGTCCGGCAGGCTCCCGGCGCCGGCGGCCCCGGTGGACCGGCGGCAGCGGCCGGCACGGGTGCCGCGCCCGGTGGGTCCCAGAGCGGTCCCGGGCCGTTCGCCCTCGCGGGCGCGCCCGCGCCGCGCGAGGCGCGGAGCGGCGAGGCCCCCACGCCGGGTCCGTACGTCTTCGACGCCGCCGCCGAGGCTTCGGCACCCACCGGGCGCCGCCGGGCGCGGCGCCCGCTCGCGGAGGAGCACGGCGCGGCCGGCGCGCGGCCGATCAGCGTGCGGACGCTGGGGCAGGGCCCGGGCGCGGGGGACACCCCGGCCGCCGGGACGCCCTCCGCCGGGTCCGGACGCCGCCGCAAGCTGGCGAACCCGGCCGAGAGCGAGCGCGAGGCACAAGCGCAGACCGCACAAGCGCAAGCGCAGGCACCCGCACCCACACCCGCGCCGAAGGGCGCCGCCCGCCCCCAGTCGCTCGGGCTGCCCGAAGGCCGCGCGTTCGCCATAGGAGCGCCGGACGACGGCGCCGAGGGCCCCGAGCCGCTCGACGGCCCCAATGGCGCGGTCGAGGTCGTGGAGGCCGTGCGGCCGCCGATGGACGACGAGCTGCCGCCGGAGCCGCTGGACAATCCGCGCCGGCTGCTGGTGTGGCCCGCCCCGGACGAGTCCACGGAGGCGGCGCTGACCGAGCGCGGCTACCGCCCGGTGATCGTGCACTCGCGCGAGGAGGTGGACGCGCAGATAAGCGCGTACCCGGCGGCGCTGTTCGTCGACCCGCTGACCGGCCCGATCACCCGTACCGCGCTCCAGTCGCTGCGCGAGGCGGCGGTCGCGGCCGAGGTGCCGGTGCTGGTGACGGCGGGGCTGGGGCACGCGACGCGGGAGGCCGCCTACGGGGCCGACCCGGCCGTGCTGCTCAAGGCCCTCGCGCCGCGCGACAGCGAGATGCACCCGCCGCGGGTGCTGCTGATCGAGGAACACGAGCCCATCGCCAACGCGCTGACCGCGACGCTGGAGCGGCGCGGCATGCACGTGGTGTGCGGGGCGACGGACTCGGAGGCGGTGACGCTCGCCGCGCAGACCCGGCCGAACCTGGTCGTGATGGACCTGATGCAGGTGCGGCGCCGCCGCGCCGGCATCGTCGACTGGCTGCGCGGCAACGGCGCGCTCAACCGCACGCCGCTGGTCGTCTACACCTCGGCGGACATCGACCCGGCCCAGCTGCCGCGCCTCGCCTCGGGCGAGACGGTCCTCTTCCTCGCCGAGCGCTCGACGAGCGCGGAGGTCCAGGGCCGGATCGTGGACCTGCTGGCGAAGATCGGAACGAACTAGCCGGACGGACCAGCCGGCGCCCCAAAGGGGCGCGGGACAGTGTCGCTATGCGGCTACCGCCGCGTGGGCGCGACCGGCCACGACGCGCCCGCAGTCGCATGACCGCGCCCCCGGGGCGGAGCGCTCAGTCGCCGGGGGCGGCCTCCCGCCCGATGAGGCGCCGCGCGGCCGTGCGAACGGAAGCACGCAGCCGCGCCTGGTCCTCGCACGTGTCGCCGATCAGGATCCGCCGCATCTGCGGCTGCACGGTCGACCACGAGGCGAGGGCGATCAGCATGAAGAGCAGGTCGGGCGCGGGGATCGTCGCGTCGATGTCGCCCCTGGCCTGGGCCTCCGCGAAGGCGGCGGTCTTGCGGGCGTAGTGGTCGGCGCGCTCCTCCTCGTGGGGGATGCCGCCGGTGCCGTACTCCAGGCCCTCCCAGAAGACGAGCCTGACCAGCTCGGGGTTGGCGGCGTGGTACCTCATCAGGCGGTCGATCCAGCCGTTGAGGTCCTCGGTGTCGACGGGGTTGGCGGCGGCGAGCTCGATCAGCCGCCGCTCCAGCACCTGGGAGAAGAGCTCGGCCTTGTTGCCGAAGTAGGCGTAGATCAGCTGCTTGTTCGCCCGCGCCTCGCGGGCGATGCGGTCGATACGGGCACCGGCGATGCCGTACGCGGCGAACTCGGCGGTGGCCGCCTCGAAGATACGGGCCTTGGTGGCCTCGGGATCCCTGACTCCTGCCATGGGGAACAGAGTAACCAACTATTTGGTTGACAGCCGCGGCAGGCACTTGAGACAGTGCCTGCCGCATCTCAACCAACCAGTTGGTTACCAGCCCCGGGGGAGCAGCCGCACCAATGACCACCCAGTCGCAGTCGCCGACCACCGACGCCCCGCCCCGAATACACCCGTCCGCCGCCGAGCGCGGAGCGTCCGGCGGTGGCCCGCTGCTCGCCGTGATCGCGCTCTGCACGGCGGTCACCGCCGCGAACATCTACCTCGCCGCCCCGCTCCTCGGCCTCATCGCCCGGGACTTCGGCGCCTCCCCCTCCGGGGCCGGCTGGATCGCCTCCATAGCCCAGCTCGGCTACGCCGTCGGCCTGCTGCTCTTCGCCCCGCTCGGCGACACGGCCGACCGGCGCCGGCTCGTCGGCGTCCTGTCGGCCGTGGCCGGTGCCGCGCTGGTCGCCGCCGGGCTGGCCCCGGGGCTGCCGGCGCTGGCCGCGGCCGTCCTGGTGGCCTGCGCCGCCACGGTCGTACCGCAGCTGCTCGTCCCGCTCGTCGCCGAGCGCGCGCCCGCCGAGCGACGCGCGCGGCACGTGGCGGCGGTCGTGGCGGGGCTGTTCACCGGCATCGTCGCGGCGCGGGTGCTCGGCGGGCTCGCGGGGCAGGCGTTCGGCTGGCGCGCGGTGTTCTTCGGCGCGGCGGGACTGACCGTGGCCGTCGGCCTGCTGACCGCCGCCCTCCTCCCGGCCGAGACCCGGCCGCGCAAGGCGGCCAACCCCTTCAAGGCGATCGCCGGACTGCCGGGCCTCTTCGCCTCCTCCGCCGGGCTGCGGGCCGCGTGCCTGCGCCAGGCGGGCCTGTTCGGCGCGTGGAGCGCGCTGTGGACGACGCTGACGCTGCTGCTGACCGACGCGGACGGCCCCTACGGCCTGTCCCTGGGCGCGGCGGGCCTGTTCGGCCTCTTCGGCCTCGTCTCCACCGTCGCCGGACCGCTCTCCGGCACCTTCGTCGACCGCTTCGGCGCCCCGCGCCTCGTCACGGCCGCCTATGTGCTCACGGCCTTCTCCGTCCCGCTGTTCCTGCTCGGCGGGCACGCCCTGTGGGCGCTGTGCGCGGGCGCGGTCCTCATCCACGCGGGCCTCATGGCGGGCCAGGTCGCCAACCAGACCCGCGCCCTGGCCGCGACGGACAAGCCGGCCGCCGCCAACACCACCTACGTCGTCGCCGCGTTCATCGGCGGCGCCTCCGCCTCCGCCCTCGCGGGCCCGGCCCACGACCACTGGGGCTGGCCGGGCGTCTGCGCGATCGCGGCGGCGTGGGTCGTGGCGGGCTGGATCGGCGGAGCGCTCGTCGCGCGGAAGGGGCGACCGGCGGGGGCGTGAGCGCGCCTCACCAGGCGGTGATCTGCAGAATGTAGACCCGCTCCTGTCGCGGAACGACCTGATAGGCGAACATCCCGTCGGTCACCAGGGCGTTCCCGCCTTGCGGAGAGAACCCGTCGTAGGCCTGGCCCTCGACGTGCAAGGCCTCGGCAGCCCGTACCAGCTCGGCAGCTCGCTCCTCCACCTGGGAGACCAGGACGGGGGGAGCGCCGTCGGCGACGTGCCGCTCGTCGGGAACGTACTCCCACGTCCAGCTCACCCGGCGGCTCCTCGCGCCTCCCGCAGGACAGCCAGGATCTCGTCCATGGCGGCGCGCCATTCGGGATCGTCACGATCACGCGTCTGCACGACACCCTCCGCCTCGCGGCGGCGCGCCATGAGATCGGGGCGGCGTTCGACCTCCACCTCGCCCGCCCAGATGGTCAGCCAACCCTGAATCGGGCCGAGGCTGTTCGTCTGAGCAGCGATCTGAAACGCCTCGTTCTTCTGTTTCTCCATGTCGGCCAGGCGGTGCGGGGCGAGGCGGGCGAGCGCCATGCGCAGAGCGTCGGGGGTCCGCTCCGGGCGGGCGATCAGTTCCCCTTCGATGTGCTTTTCGGCGGCACTCACACTGCACTCCTCTCACCTCATGCCCCGGGACCGTGACCAGCCGTGAAGGCCGTGACCCATGGGTGCCACCGATGCTACAGACGCCGCGTCCACCGCACCCTTCGAACGCGGAAGGACATCCGCGTGCCCAATGTGGCGGACTCGTTTCCTCCGGGTAGTGACTTACCGGCGGGTACGCCAGCAGAATCGCCGGGAACGACCCTCGCGTAACGACGCGCGCGCAGAATGGGGAGGCTCCCGTGCAGAGCACGATGCAGGACGTACCGCTGACCGTTACCCGGATCCTGGCCCACGGGGCGCGGATCCACGGCAGCGCCCGCGTCACGACGTGGACGGGAGAAGGCGAGCCAGAGCGGCGCACCTTCGCCGAGATCGGGACCCGTGCCATCCGGCTCGCGCACGCCCTGCGCGCCCTCGGCGTCGCCGAGGGGGATCCCGTCGCGACGCTGATGTGGAACAACGCCGACCACGTCGAGGCGTACCTCGCGATCCCCTCCATGGGCGCCGTGCTCCACACCCTCAATCTGCGGCTGCCCCCCGAGCAGCTCGCCTGGATCGTGCGGCACGCCGCCGACCGCGTCGTGATCGTCAACGGCTCCCTGCTGCCGCTGCTCGCCCCCCTCCTCCCGCACCTCGACAGCGTCGAGCACGTGATCGTCTCCGGCCCCGGCGACCGCTCCGTCCTGGAGGGCGTGAAGCCCCGCGTCCACCTCTACGAGGAGCTCATCGCCGGGCAGCCCGGCGACCACTACCCCTGGCCCGAGATCGACGAGCGCCAGGCCGCCGCCCTCTGCTACACCTCCGGCACCACCGGCGAGCCCAAGGGCGTGGTGTACAGCCACCGTTCGGTCTACCTCCACGCCATGGAGGTCAACGCCGCGGCCTCCTTCGGGCTGACCCCGGCCGAGACCTGCCTCCCCGTCGTGCCGATGTTCCACGTCAACGCCTGGGGCCTGCCCCACGCCGCGTTCATGGCCGGCACCTCGCTGCTGATGCCCGACCGTTTCCTCCAGCCCGCGCCGCTCGCCGAGATGATCGAGAAGGAGCGCCCGACCGTGTCGGCCGGCGTCCCGACCATCTGGCAGGGCCTGCTGGGCGAACTCGACGCCCGCCCCCGCGACATCTCCTCCCTGCGCACCGTGATCAGCGGCGGCAGCGCCTGCCCGCCCTCGCTGATGAAGGCGTTCGAGGAGCGGCACGGCCTGACGCTCGTTCAGGCGTGGGGCATGACCGAGACCTCCCCGCTGGGCTCGGTCGCCTTCCCGCCCGCCGGGCTGGACGCCGAGGCGGCGTGGCCGTACCGCGTCACCCAGGGCCGGATGCCCGCGTCCGTCGAGGCCCGGCTGATCGGCCCCGGCGGCGAGGAACTGCCGTGGGACGGCGAGTCGGCCGGTGAGCTGGAGGTACGCGGCCCGTGGATCGCGGGCGCCTACCACGGGGGCGCGGACGGCGAACCGTACCGCCCCGAGGACAAGTTCAGCCCCGACGGCTGGCTGCGCACGGGCGACGTCGGCACGATCACCCCGGACGGCTTCCTCAACCTCACCGACCGGGCCAAGGACGTGATCAAGTCCGGTGGCGAGTGGATCTCCTCGGTCGAGCTGGAGAACCACCTGATGGCCCACCCCGAGATCGCGGAGGCGGCCGTCGTGGCCGTCCCCGACGAGAAGTGGGGCGAGCGCCCGCTGGCCGCCGTCGTCCTGCGCGACGGCGCGGCCGTCGACTACGAGGGCCTGCGCGCCTTCCTCGGCGAGCGCGTCGCCCGCTGGCAGCTGCCCGAGCGCTGGGCGCTGCTCCAGTCGGTGCCGAAGACGTCGGTGGGGAAGTTCGACAAGAAGGTGCTGCGCAAGCAGTACGCGGACGGCGAGCTGATCGTCACAACGCTCGGCTGACGCGACGCCGCCGCCCGGCGCCCCTGGCGCGTTTGTGTCCGGGGGCACCGGTTTGCGGCGCGGCTAGCATGGCGGAATGAGCGACTCCACGTCCGATGACTACAACCCGAACCCGTCAGCGACCTCGCGGTCCGGGAAACCCGTATCGCTGAGCACGCTCGGGCGCGCGGCCCGGTGGGAGACGATCGCCATTCTCGTCGTGCTGTTCGTCGCCGCCCTCGTCTTCGCCTAGGCCCCCGCCCTCGCGCAGCTCGAACCAGACGCTCTTGCCGATCACGTTCAGGGCGTCCCAGACGAGGGAAACGCCGGAGGCGTGGGAGAGGGCTTCCACGAGCATGAGCCCCCGGCCATGCTCGTCGTCGGCGTCGGCGGCCTGCCGCCGGTAGGGCCGCCGCGCGGCGTTGGCGTCGCACACGGCGATGACGACGTGCCGGTCGTAGGCGGTCACGTCCACGGAGAGGCCGTTCACGCGGGCGTGCTGGACGACGTTCGTCACGACGTCGGAGACGCAGACGAGGGCACTCTCGATGAGGTCGGGGTGACGGGTCGCTTCGAGCGCGCCGGTCACGAACTTCCGGGCCAGTCTGGGGGTGGTGGCGTCCGCCGGGGCGGACAGGTGGTAGGTGGCGGTGCGGAGTTGGCTGTCTAGCGTTGCCGATGTCATGGCTTGGTCTCCCAACGCGGTCGTCGTTGACCTGCACGCGGTCGCCGTCCGTGGCCCGGCCGTCGAGCTCGCCCCAACTGGCGGCCCGCCGACTGCACTTCGGATCTTCCCGGCCTGGCGCGCGACGCGTCGGACACTACGGGGGCATACATACCCCGGGAGAAGGTTCCCTCGAAGGTTCACGCGATCGAGTGGACCCGTCGGACACCTGCACGGCAGGCTCCGAGTCGCATGAGGATGGTGGAATGCCACCGAGGGACAGACCAACGGTTCGACAGGCCCGCCTGGGCGCCGAACTGCGGAAGCTTCGCGAAGCCGCACGCAAGACCGCCCGTGAGGCCGCCGAGTCGGTCGGGACGGATCAGGCCAAGATCAGCATGATCGAGGCCGGGCGGCGAGGCGTCAGCGAGGAACGGATCCGCCGGCTCGCGGCCTTCTACTCATGCGATGACAGCGCCCTCATCGACGCCTTGTGCGTGATCAGCCGTGAGCATCGCGGTCAGGGGTGGTGGGACGCGTACCGCGACATCCTTCCTCCCGGTTTCCTGGACATCGCGGAGCTGGAGCACCATGCGGCGTACATCCGCTGTCTGCAGCCTGTGAACTTTCCCGGTGCCCTCCAGACCGAGGACTACGCACGTGCCTTGTTCGCCGGCGTGCTCCCCAAGCTGCCGGACGGCGAGGTGGAAGCGCGCGTGGAGCAGCGTCTGAAACGGCGAGCCATCTTTGAGCGCGAGAACCCACCACGGTTCGAAGCCTTTGTCCATGAAGCCGCCTTGCGGATGCGCGTCGGCGGCCGGAAAGTGGCACGTGAACAGCTTGGCCACCTCATGGAGATGTCCGAGCGGCCGTACGCCAGCCTGCGGGTCATTCCCTTCGCACATGAGGACTTCATTGAAGTCACCCAGACCGTGCTGTATGCAGGTGGTGTCGTCCCGCAGTTGGACACCGTGCAGCTCGATACGCCCTTCGGGGGCCGCTACCTGGACGCGGTCGCGGACCGCGAGAAGTACCGGATGCTCCTCGACGCCGCGAAGCAAGCGTCACTCGGTCCGGCCGATTCCCGCACGTTCATCGGCAAGATCGCGCAGGAACTGTGAGAGAAGCGATCATGAGATCTGACATCGCATGGCAGAAGTCCTCCTACTCGGGCGGAGGCGGCGAACAGTGCATCGAGATATCCGCCGTCCCATGGCAGAAGTCCTCCCGCTCCGGTGGCGGCGAGCAATGCGTCGAGATATCCACCCACCCCCACACGATCGCCATCCGCGAAAGCGACACCCCGACCGTGGTCGTCACCACAACCCCACCCCGCTTCCGCGCGCTGATCGCCAGCATGCGCGGACGCGCGTAGAACGCGGCGACTACGCCGCGTGCGCGAGCTCCGGATCCTCCCGCAGCTTCCCGAGCGCACGCGACACCGCGCTCTTGACCGTGCCGACGGACACTCCGAGAAGCTCCGCGGTCTGGACCTCGGTCATGTCCTCGTAATACCTGAGGACGACCATGGCCCGCTGCCGGTCCGGCAGCCGGTGCACCGCGCGCCACATCGCGTCGCGCAGGGCCTGCTGCTCGGCGGGGTCGGCGACGGGCGCCGAATCGCGCTCGGGGAGCTCCTCGCAGGGGAACTCGTCGACCTTGCGCTTGCGCCACTGGGAGGTGCGGGTGTTCACCAGCGCCCGGCGGACGTAGCCGTCGAGGGCCCGGTGGTCCTCGATGCGGTCCCAGGCCAGATAGGTCTTGGTGAGGGCCGTCTGCAGCAGATCCTCGGCGTCGCACGGGTTCGAGGTCAGCGAACGGGCGGTGCGCTGGAGTACCTGTCCTCGGGCCCGTACGTACGAAGAGAACGACGGGTACACGGACGCGGTGGAAGCGCTGGTGCACACGGACGTCGAGGTCACTGTCATGCCCTCAACGCTAGGAGCGGGGGCACCACCGGCGGATCGGCCGGAGGTGCCGAAGCCCGATCCCCCTCAGGTCGTATGCGTGGGGCTGTCCCCACCTCCTGGAGGGGGAGAGGCGAGAGGCTTCCGTATATCTCAGCGAATGATCGCCACGGGGGCGTCGATGGCGTTGCGGTCGATGGTCAGTTTCCGGCCACCGTGCGTTTCCGTGACATTACCGGCGTACTGGTGGATCCGCCGGTGCGGCTGCCAGGAGCCCGACGCCAGCACGCGCTCGCTGTCCGTCGAGGCGGGAACCTTCCAGCGGGCGAACCACACCACCTCCGGCAGGTCGCCCAGCCCGTCCCGCCGGGCCAGCTCCATGTGCCGCACCCCGGACTCGGCGCTGCTGTAGAAGCCGGGCATGTAGCCGTGACGGGAGACCGTGCCGCTCCAGGAGCGGATGAAGTCGAGGGTGGTGCCGCCGCACTCCTCGTCGCCGTAGTCGTACGCCTCCATGTCCAGGTAGAGCGGGCTGCCGACGGCGATGCCCAGGTCATCGGCGCTGCGGACGGCGTCCAGGCCCTCCTCCTCGCCCTGGTCCCAGGGGTAGTAGCCGATGGGGTTGCCCCGCTTGGAGGCCGCGCGCACACAGGGTGACTGCGAGCCGACGTACACGGGCAGCACCCGCCAGCCCAGGTCGCGGGCGCCGGTGAGCCAGCGGTGGCTGAGGTAGCGCTGGTGGGGGCAGGCCCGGCCGCGACCGGCGTAGTAGACGCCGACGGCCCCGTACGACGTGGCCGCCCCCCAGGCGTTGAGGGTGGTCAGCGGGGGTGCCTGGCAGCTGTCGAAGCCCCGGCCCCGGTAGACGGAGGGCCGTTCGCCCGGGGCGGCCGTGACCGGCACGGCCTGGGCGGCCACCTGGGCCAGCGCCGCCATCAGGGCGACGAGATATCCGATGATCTTTCTCGGTCGTGGCATAACCGCGAGTCAAGGGGCCCGGACGCGACGCCCCGGCGGTGACACGCCCTCGGTTCATCCGGATGCCGCAAGAATGAGCCCCGACGTGGGAACACCGCTTCCGGCGGTGACGAGCACCCGTCCGGCCCCCGGCACCTGGTTCACGGACGTGCCGCGCACCTGGCGCACGGCCTCGGCGATCCCGTTCACCCCGTGGAGATACGCCTCGCCCAACTGGCCCCCGTGGGTGTTGATCGGCAACGTTCCGGAGGCCACGAGCCCGCCCCCTTCGCCGGGCCCGCAGAAGCCGAACTCCTCCAGCTGCATGAGGACGTAGGGAGTGAAGTGGTCGTAGAGGACGGCCACGTCGATGTCCGCCGGGCGCAGCCCGCTGTCCCGCCACAGCCGGCGCGCCACGACGCCCGTCTCGGGCAGCCCGCCGAGATCGCCCTCGTAGAAGCCCGTCATCTGCTCCTGGCCGCGCGCCGCGCCCTGCGCGGCGGCGGCGATGACGACGGGCGGGCGGCGGAGCGCCCGGGCCCTCTCCAGGGAGGTCACGACGAGCGCCTGGCCGCCGTCGGTCTCCTGGCAGCAGTCCAGCAGCCGCAGCGGCTCGGCGATCCAGCGCGAGGCGGCGTGCTCGGCGAGCGTGAGGGGACGGCCGTGGAAGTACGCGGCGGGGTTGCGAGCCGCGTGACGCCGGTCGGTGACGGCGACATGGCCGAAAACCTCCGTCGTCAGACCGTACATATGGAGATAACGACGGGCGTGCATCGCCGCCCAGGAGGCGGGCGTGATCAGTCCGAAGGGCAGGCCCCAGCCCAGCGCCACGCCCTCGGCGGAGGGCTCCCGCTGCCGCACTCCGGCGCCGAAGCGCCGTCCGGAGCGCTCGTTGAAGGCCCGGTAGCAGACGACGACGTCGGCGACCCCCGCCGTCACCGCGAGGGCCGCCTGCTGGACGGTGGCGCAGGCCGCGCCGCCGCCGTAGTGGACCCGGGAGAAGAAGGCCAGCTCGCCGATGCCGGTGGCCCGGGCGACCGCGATCTCGGGGCTGGTGTCCATGGTGAAGGTGACCATGCCGTCGACGTCGCCGGGCGCGAGGCCCGCGTCCGCGAGGGCGGCCCGTACGGCCTCGGCGGCCAGGGCGAGTTCACTGCGGCCGGAGTCCTTGGTGAAGGGGGTGGCGCCGATGCCGGCGATCGCGGCGAGGGCGGTCATGCTCCGGCCTCCTCGGACGGTTCGGAAGTGATGTTCACAAGCGCCGTGCCGGTGACGTGACGGCCGAGGCTGTTGGTGCCCGTGATGGCGACTTCGACAACACATTCGCCTTCACTTGCTTCACTTGCGGATTCACTTAAGGGTTCACTTACGGACGTGATCGATCCGGTGAAGTGAAGGGTGTCGCCCGGGTAGTTGGGCACCCCGAGCCGGATGGACAGCTTCCGGAGCCGGGCGCCGGGGCCGAGCCGCTCGGTGAGGAAGCGGCTGACGAGGCCCTGGGTGGTGAGGATGTTCATGAAGACGTCCGGGGCGCCCTTGGCCCGGGCCGCCTCGGGGTCGTGGTGCACATCCGTGAAGTCCCTGGTGGCGAGGGCCCCGGCGATGATCAGGGTGCGGGTGACGGGGACGCTGAGGACGGGGAGTTCGTCGCCGGGTTTCAGCCCGTCCCGGTCGCCGGGCTTCACAGCCCCTCCTCGTACGCCCGGAAGACGGGCAGCTCCTGGCCCCCGGACGGACCCCCGGACGGACCCCTGGACGGACCACCGGACCGCCCCCCGTACCGGACGAACTCCAGCGTCACCGGCATCCCGATCCGGATCCGGCCCGGTTCGACGCCCACCACATTGCTGATCATCCGTACGCCTTCGACGAGTTCGATCAGCCCGACGGCGAACGGCGCGCCGAAGCCCGGCACGGGTGGGTGATGCATGACGACGTACGAGAAGACGACCCCCTCCCCCGCCGCCTCGACGGCTTCCCACAGCGGGGATCCGCACTCGCCACACCCCGGCAGCCAGGGAAAACGCTGTCTTCCACAGGCCGTGCAGCGCTGGATGAGCAGCCGGTGCCCGGCGACGCCCTCCCAGAACCCGGCGTTGTCGCGATTGATCACGGGGCGGGGACGCTCGGCGGGCGAAAGGGCGGGGGCGGGGGCGGCGGCAGCCCCGGCCCGGGCCGGCGCGTACCGCAAGACGCGGAAGCGGTGGATTCCCACGAGCTCGCCGTTGGCGCGGATCTCGGTGCGGGTGGTGATGAAGTGACCGGTGCCGAGTGCTGTGGTCTTTCGGGGGGAGACCGACTCGATCACCGCGTCGAAGGTGATCTCGTCGCCGGTCCGTAGCGGCCGTAGGTACTCCTGCTCGCAGTCGGTCGCGACGACGGCGGTGCAGCCGGCGCGGTCGAGCAGGGCGACGAGCTCCTCGTACGCCGTGGCGCGTCCGACGGTGCCGGAGAGCCCGCCCATGATCCAGACCTGGAGCATGGCGGGCGGCGCCACGTCCTGCCGCTGTGGCTCGGCACCCGATTCGGCACCCGGCCCGGCACCCGGCTCCTGGACCCCCATGGCCTCGCACCAGTGTCTGATCATCGCGGCATCGACGGGGTCCCTGCCCCGCCCTCCCAGGACGGCGGGGCGCCCCTCGTACGCCGTGAGCTGCGCGGACAGGTCGGCCACGGTCATAGTTTCTGACTGTCCGTCAGATGAAGGGCGCTGTCAAGGCATACGGAAAAGCCGCGCGGCGGCACCGGAGTGCCGCCGCGCGGTGTCGTACAGACCCAGTCCGTTTCTCTCGCCACATCACCCGTGTCACCCGGGTGGGAGGCGGGCGCTCAGTGGCGCCACAGCTCCGTGAAGGTGATCCTCACGTTCTCCTGCTGGATGAAGTTGTGGCCGTGCTGTCCGGGACTGAGGATGCTCGCGGTGTTGGTCTGATTCGTGGCTCCGGTTCCGGTGGCCTGCGACAGGGTCGTGGTGCTGTTGCCGTGGTTACTTCCGCCGACGCCGCTGCCCACGATGCCGGCGGCGGCGACGTTGGAGCCCCTGTTGGCGAGCTGGCCACCGTCGTCGGCCGTGGCCACGCCGGCGAAGAGGAGGGCCGCCATCGGCAGGGCCGTGAGAGCGGCGAAGATGCGGGCGGCAGTGCGGGTGCTTGCCATTTCGATTCCTCCTGAAGGAACAGAACTACTCGATGTTGCCGGGAGGTTGGCCGACCGCCTCGGCGCTTGTTCGACGTCGCACCGCCAGAATTGCCCACCGAATCTCCACCGAACCCCCAGTCTGTCCGCATTCCCTCGCAAGCATGACGAGTCCGACTTAAACCCACATCATTGCGAAAAGCGTCGCATCCACGCCATCTCGATCCCCTTAAGTCCCATGCGCCCCATGTGGTGAACCGTTTCGTCAAGTCACTGTGAATCTCCCCCGAATTGCCCATAAGTCGACACAGTGACAGGCGTCTTCACCGGGTGAAGCCCTCCGGCTCCGGCCGGTACAACTCGTGAACTCCCTTACGGCTCACCGCACTCATCAAGCACGCACCACACACAGGACGCACGGGATGCACAAGACGCATATGGCACAGGAAGCGCATGAGTCGCATGAGTCGTCGCGTGAGTCGCGCGAAGTGCGTGAAGCGCGCTAAGCGCAGAGCTCACGAATCCTCAACAGCCGCAGCAGAAACGCAAGTCGCGCACGTCAACCCGTCTCACAGGAAGGTGCACGATGAACCTCATACTCCAGGCCCTGCCCGTCGCCGCCCCGACCGTCGGGTGGGCCGCCCACGCGCTCTTCCTCTCCCGCCGGCTCCACAGCGCCCGTACGGACCGGCTCACCGGACTGATGCGCCGCGAGGAGTTCACCGCCCGCGCCGGCCGGGCCTTCCGGCATCCGCACACGGCCGTGCTGCTGCTCGACCTCAACGGCTTCAAGCAGATCAACGACACCCACGGGCACGAGGCGGGGGATCAGGTCATCGCGGCCGTCGGACGGCGGCTCGCCGTCTGGTGCCGGGAGCGCGGCGGCTTCGCCGCGCGGCTGGGCGGCGACGAGTTCACCGCGCTGGTGCGGCTCGCGCCGGAGGCCGACGCGGACGCGGAGATGACCTGTCTCTCCGCCCGGCTCTCGGCCCCGCTCGACACGGGCCGGGTGACGCTGGCGCCACGGGCCTCCATCGGGCTGTGCCGCCCCGCCCACCGGCCCGGCGGCGGCCTGTCGGACCTGCTGCGCGCCGCCGACGAGGCCATGTACGCGGCGAAGCGGTGCGGCGACCACTGGCGGCCCGCCGGAGCCGCCCCTGTCGTCCACCGCACCGCTTCCGCCCACCGTCCGGGCCGCCCCCAGCGGTCCGGTACCCACCTGACGCTGCTCACGCCGGTGCGGCGGAAGGCGTCATGACGGCCGCCCCAACGGCCGTGCCCCCCGCTGTCAGTCGAGACGGGTGGAGACGTACATGCCGCCGAGGCGCGAGTCGCTCGGGATCAGGCCGGCGCAGTAGCCGCTCTGGCCCCCGTAGTACTGGTCGCCGTAGCGCAGCAGGTAGTTGCCGGTCGTCGGCCCGACGATCCCGTCGGCGTCCGCGCCCACCCAGTTCTGGTACCAGACGACCTGGTCCTTGGTCCGCGGGCCCCACTTGCCGTCCTCGGCGACCTGCGCCCGGCCGACCTTGGCGGCGATGCTGTTGACCTGGTGCTGCACACACCAGACGGCGGATCCGCTGGTGGTGTACCCGGAACCGACGTAGCGAGCGCCCTCGGCCGCGTTGGCCGTACCGGCGAGCCCGCCGGCGACCAGCGCGGCCGTACCCGCCACGAGGCCGGCTTTCGCCGCGTACTTCTTGAACACGTGCTCTCCCCGTTGAAAGTTGATCTCTGAACGGAGATTAGGCACTGATCTGCCCACGCCAGAAGCCGCCGACCACCGTCGGACGCCCCTGATGCGCGACCGCGACGGCCCGGTGATCTCTGTGACGGAAGCGGAACGTCCGTCACGCCCGTCCGTGAAGGCCGTCCGTGAAGGCCGTCCGTGAAGGCCGTCCGTGAAGGCCGTCCGTGAAGGCCGTCCGTGAAGGCCGTCCGTCAAGCCCGCCGGTCCGGACGCCGGAGCTCCGGTATCCGGTCAGAGGTGTCCGGCATACCGGCCGGTCCATTGACGCCCCCGCGTGCCACCCCCGAGGCTGGCGCAGCCCCCCAGTCGTACACACCAGCCGTACACACAGGCCCGTACGCCCGTAGGAGGCTCCCATGGCCCACAGCACCCGCAGTTCCCGCAGTACCCGCAGTACCCGCAGTACCCGCAGCAGACTCCGCCTGGCGCTGACCGCGCTGGGCGCCGCGGCGGCGGTCGCGGCAGGCACCGCCGCGACGCCCGCCACGGCGGCGGAACCGCGTCCGCGCGTCCCGCGCTACGTCGCCCTCGGCGACTCCTTCACTTCCGGCCCGTCCATCCCCCGCCAGGTGAACCTCCGGTGCGGCCGCTCCGACGCCAACTACCCCTCGATCGTCCGCGAGGAGCTGGGCATATCGGACCGCACGAGCTTCACGGACGCCAGCTGCGGCGGCGCCACGACCGACCACATGTGGAACCGGCAGGGCGCCACCGGCAACGCGCCCCAACTGGACGCCGTCAGCCCGGACACCTCGCTGGTGACCATCGGCATCGGCGGCAACGACATCGGCTTCGGCGACATCATCGGCCGCTGCATCCACCCGCTGGGGCCCGTGGACAGCATCCCGCGCGACAACCCCTGCCAGCGCTACTTCACGCAGAACGGCACCGACGAGCTCGACAAGCGCATCAACGAGACGGCACCCAAGGTCGCGGCCGTCCTCAAGGCCGTCCACGAACGCGCGCCGCACGCGCGCGTGGCCGTCGTCGGCTACCCGGCGCTGCTCGGCGACGACATCGAGGGCTGCCGGAAATCGGTGCGCATCGCCGACGGCGACATCCCGTACCTGCGCGGCACGCTGCGCCGGCTCAACGCCATGCTCCGCCGGCAGGCCACCGAACGGGGCGACCTCTACGTCAACACCAACACCACGACGGCCGACCACGACGCGTGCCAGCCGTTCGAGGAGCGGTACGTCGAGGGCCTCTACCCCCGTGCGAGCCGGCCCGCGGCGGCCTTCCACCCGAACGCGAACGGCGAGCGGGCGATGGCGGAGGCGATCGTCGACACGATCATCTTCGGCCCGGGCGCGCGCTGACGCGACCGTCGTGGGGGTACGCGCGGAGGCACGTACCCCCAGGTACGTCTCAGGCCCTCAGGAGGAGGGCGTCGGCCCCTCGATCTGCTCGCTGATCCACTGGAGCGGGCCGTCACCGAGGTTGGGGGCGTACGTGGCCCCGTCGTGCCGGCCGCCCTCGATCACCTTGAGGTTGGTGTGGACGGGGCCCTTGCCGTAGGTCTCGATGAACTTCCGGACGTCGGGGAGCGTGTGCTTGTTGCTCTCCCGCGTGCCGACCTGGAAGGAGAGGTAGACGTCCGGCCCCTTGGTGTCGATCAGCTGTTTGGCCAGCACCTCGGGGTTGTTCTCGGCCTTCTCCTTCTCGTGGCCGTTCCACAGCGGCGAGTCGGGCACGACGTCCGGTCCGTTGGCTATGACGGCCTTGAACTTGTCCGGGTGCTTCAGCACGGCCTTCAGACCGGCGAATCCACCGGTCGAGGAGCCCATGAACGCCCAGCCGTCCCGCGACTTGAGCGTACGGAAGTTGGCGCGCATCAGGTCCGGGACGTCCTCGGTCAGCCAGGTGCCCATCTTCGGCTGCCCCGGGATGTCACTGCCGTCCCAGTAGATGCCCTTGTCGTCCGGGCCCGGGTTCAGCACCGGCATGGCCAGCAGGAAGGGCTTGACCTTGCCCTCCTTGTACCACTTGGCCATGTTCTCCTGGAAGTTGAAGCCCGCCCACCAGTAGTTGGTGCCATAGCCCGGGCCGCCGGGCAGGGCGATCATCACGGGGAAGCCGCTCTTCGCGTACTTCGGGTCGTCCGTGTACTCCTTGGGCGCCCAGACCCACACCTTGCCCTTGAAGCCGGACTTCTTGCCCTCCAGGGTCACGAGGCTGACGTGGGTGCCGTCGTCCAGGGTCCGCGCGTTCTTGAAGTCGGCGGCCGGGCCGGTCGGCATCAGCACCTTGGAGTCCACCGGCGCGGCGGGAGCTCCCCCGCCCTTCCCCTTGCCCGGCCCCTTCTCCGGCTGCTCGATCTTGCCGTAGCTGACGGGGTCGCCCTTGTCCGTGAAGGGGGGTATCTCGTAGTGGACCATCACGGGCCAGGCGATCAGTCCGAGGACGACCAGGCAGGCCACCACGACGGCCCACCGCCTGCCCCGCGAGGCGCGGCGCCGCGGCGGCGGTGGCACGGGGCCCGGGGGCGCGTGGATACCGGAAGGCGAATGCGTCATGGCGTCGCTCCACTGGGTCGGCTGCCCGACGAGCAGCACAGGGCACATGGCGAATGGATGTGCCCTGTGGGATGCGGCCGGGGACCCGGGCGTTCCAGCCATGAGCCGTGACTTTTTGCACAGCCATTACCCAGGCATTACTCGGCAACCACACAGATACGCGGGAGTGCGCGACAGGAGCACCCCTTGGCCGGGGGCGCCCCCGTCGCGTACTCCCGCGTACTCAGCCGTACGAACGTCAGCGCTGGGCGGCACCGCGCCGACGCGCGGCGATCACCAGGCCCGCACCCGCGCCGAGGGCGACGACGGTGCCGCCGACGATCCACGGGGTGGCGGAACCGGCGCCGGTGAAGGCGAGCTCGGAGCCACCGCTCTTGGCGGACGCCCCGGAGCCCTGGGCCGACGCGGACGGCTTGGCACCGGCCTCGGCGCCGCCGCCCTGCTTCGCCGCCTGGTCGACGGAGGGAGCGGGCTTGGCGGCCTTGTCGTCCTTGGCGGCCTTGTCGTCCTTGCCGCCCTCGTGGCCGGTGCCGGACGTGTCCTTGCCGTCCTTGCCCTTGCCCTCGTCCTTGCCCTTGGCGGCGGCCTCGTCCTTCTTCCGGGCCTCGAACTGGCCGACCTCGAGGAAGTGCTTGACGGCCTCATCGGAGTTGTCCCGCAGCGCCTCGTAGGCCGCCTTGTTGACGGCGGGGCCACCGGCGCCGCCGATCCGGGTGACCATGATCCGGTCGTCCGTCCGGCGGGCGGCGGGCAGCTCGTCGAAGAAGTGCTTGACGGCCTCGGCGGTGCCTGCCCGCAGGGCGTCCTTGCCCAGCTCCTTCACGGTGGGCCCGCCGGAGTTGATGAACTGGGAGATCCGCACCTCGTCGTCGGTCAGCCGCTCCTGGTACTGCCCGACCTCGAGGAACCGCACCCGGTCCTCGGGCGTACCGTCGAGCGCCTTCCCCGCGGCCTCGCGGACGCCGGGACCCGAGTTCTTGTCGCCCAGAATCCTGGCGATGGCGACCTGGTTCTCCTCGTCCGCGGCGGCGGCCCCCTTCGATCCCCCGCCCGGCTTCGCGTCACCGGCCTTGTCCGCCACCGACACGGCGGCGGGCTGCCCACCACCGGCGGCCACCGCCGGGGAGGAGAGCAGCACGGCCGGGGCGATCGCCACGGCCGCGACGAGAGCCGACGCACGAACCAGCTTCATGTACGCACCTACTTGCCATAAGGAACAGATAAAAAAGACTCCTGTCACACTACATCCGATGATCACAGCAGACTCACCGATTTACCGGGGTTCGCTAGAGGCGCCGAAGGTGCTGGAAGCCCACCGAGTTCACGGTCGAGGACCGTGATCTCCGAGCCGGCGCGCCGCGCATACTGGGGCGATGCCCACGCCCTCCCCCGCCCGCTTCCGGGACCCCGGACATTGGAAGCACCACTTCGCCGTCTCCGGCTGGATACTCGTGCGCTGTCCCAAGTGCGAGCGGCAGGCAGGGGTGGTCACGGCCGTCCGCGACGCCCGGGACGATTCACCGGGTATGGACGCCCCGCGGCGGCTCGTGTGCCGTCACTGCGGACTGTCGCGGCAACGGAAGAAGAGCGATCCGATCGCGTTCTTCTGGGGCGGCGCCCAGGACATGCTCGACCCCTACTTCCACGAGCCCCTCTGGCTCCAGAAGAACACGCGGCACGGCCACCTGTGGGCGTACAACCCCGAACACCTCGACCTGTTGCGGCAGTACGTCCAGGCGACTCTGCGCGAACACGACCCCTGGTACGAGCCCTGGCGCAAGATGGGGCTCTTCGGCCGCCTCCCCGCGTGGATCAAGCAGGCGAAGAACCGCGACGAGGTGCTGCGCGGGCTGGACCGCATACGGGCCTCGCTCGCGGCCTGAAGCACAGGGCCCGCAATGCGGTCCGCTCCATTCCCATCCCACCGGTGTTCGTGCGGATGGTGCGCGAGCACATCGCGGTCCATGGCACCGCTCCGGACGGCCGGCTCTTCTGGGCGGTCGGCGGCGGGCGTGTCCGGTCGACTGAGTACTGCGATCTGTGGGGTCAGGCTCGCGAGATGGTGCTCAGCCCTGAAGACTTCGAGACTCCGCTCGCCGAGGTCGCGTACTCGCTACGCCAGGCTGCCATCTCCCAGTGGATCAAGGCAGGCATGGACCCCGTGGAGGCCGCCCGCCGCGCCGGGCACAGCTTCGCCGTGCTGTCACGCTCCTACGCGAAGATCCTGCGCGGCGCCCAGCGCACCGCTAACGCCCTCGTCGACCGCGCCCTGGCCGAGTCAGCGGAACGCCCTGGTCCCAGCGCCGACCGCACCCCCGCCACGGGCCCGCACTGAGCACTGCAACAAAATCCGGCGGCCAGGGCAGGGAGCGGAAGCGGCCGAGCCGAGATGTCCATGAGCTTCGACAGCACCGGGCCCTCCTTGGGCACCGGTGCTGCCCGTGCACCGCGGTGCGTCAGAGCCCCAGGGCCGGTGAGAGGTCGGTGCGACGGTCGGTGAGGGCTTGCTGGGCTGACCAGGTGTATCCGGTGTACTGCGACCACCAGATGAGGTTGTCTCCAGTACCGCGCCAGGCCATGAGGAGTTGCCCGTTCGTACCGCGCGCGAGGGCAGGTGCCGCGTCGGTACGACGGTCGGTCAACGCCTGCTGCGGAGACCACGAACTGCCGTTGAAGAAGGACCACCAGATCACAGTGTCCGGGCCAGTTCCCTTCCAGGCCATGACAGGGGTGCCGTCCGCACCGGTTCCCAGCGCCGGAGCGAGATCGGTACGACGATCCATGAGCGCCTGCTGCGGAGACCAGCTGTACCCGGTGTACTGCGACCACCAGATGTGGTTGTCACCGGTACCGCGCCAGGCCATGAGAAGCCGTCCGTCGGTGCCACGTGTCAGTGCGGGAGCCGCGTCGGTATGGCGGTCGGTGAGCGGCTGCTGCGGAGACCATGAAGTGCCGTCGAAGTAGGACCACCAGATCACAGTGTCCGGGCCGGTGCCCTTCCAGGCCATGACAGGGGTGCCGTCCGCACCGGTTCCCAGCGCCGGAGCGAGGTCCGTACGACGATCCGTAAGCGCCTGCTGCGGAGACCAAGACGTGCCATCGAACTGCGACCACCAGATGTGGTTGTCCCCGGTACCGCGCCAGGCCATGAGGAGTTGCCCGTTCGTACCGCGCGCAAGGGCGGGTGCCGCGTCGGTACGACGGTCGGTCAACGCCTGCTGCGGAGACCACGAACTGCCGTCGAACTGCGACCACCAGATGAGGTTGTCCGGACCGGTCCCACGCCAGGCCATCACGGTCCTGTCGGCGGATCGAAGGGCAGGGGCGCCGCTCGCCGCATGGGACGCCTGTGGCTGGATCACCGGAGCCACCAGGCCGGCCAACAACAAGACGACTACGGATAGGAGGCGGCCCGCGCGACCGCGGTCCGGCGACGTGGGTCTTCGAGGTAAGTGGAACATCCGTTCTCCCAAGGATGCGTGTATGCGATCACTCTGGAGCGATGACGGCTTCACCATGTACCAGAAGCAGGGGAGGCGGTAATCCCCATTTCCGGGGATTGACACCGTGGTAAGGAGCGAAAGGCGTGGGATCCCGCCGGGCTCGGGGGAGGGCGCCCCTGGCGGGTCGGAGACACAGGCCCGGCGCCTCCCCGTCTCGGCCCTGGCCCGCACGCCCTCATCGACCACGCACTCGCCGAGAACGCGTACTGCCCACCGGTGTCGACGCGCGTCCCGGTCCAGGCTGAGGGCTGCTGTGTGGTGACAGGGTGGTTCCAGTTGCTGTGACGTGCCAGTGACACGGAACAGGCAAGTCCGCCAAACGTGATCAATAGATTCATTCCTGCAGCCCGCCGGACCTCGCGGCCCCACACGAGAGAGGAGGCGGCTTGCCTGCCCGTCTCTTCGACTCTTCGTGACAAGGAACCACCGTCAATGTCCATGCTGAAGTTCCGCCGCCGTACCGCCGCCCGTGCCGCTGCCACCGCCGTGCTGGCGGGGGCGCTTCTCGCGCCGGCCGCGAGTGCCCTCGCCGCCGGGTCCGACTCCGCCCCCGGGGCGACGACCGCCCAGACGGCCTGGGCGGCTTCCAAGCGCGCCGCGGCATCCGAGGTGCGGGCGGAAAAGCTGGTGGACGGCAGCATCGCGGTGATCACCAAGCTGGGCCCCCAGCACTACCGCCTGGAGAACCTCGCCAACGGTTATGTCACCGGCCGACTCGAGGCCGACAAGCAGGACGCCGGCGGCAACTTCAACGGGATGTTCGTCGTGCTCGACTTCGGTGGCCGCGTCGCCTCCTGGACCGGCAACCAGCACCGCGGCCCCGGCTCCTTCGCCCTGCCCGACGGCAGCACCGCTGAGGTGACCAAGGTGGGCGACCACCACTACACCCTGAACGTGGTCTACGACGGCTACGTGACGGCCCGGCTCGACGCGGACAACCGCAACGCCGCCGTCAACGCCAACAGCATGTTCATCGTCCTCACCCCCGGTGGCACCTTCAGCTCCTTCATCCCGACGAAGGCCTGATGCCGTCGCCCGGCAGCATGACACCCGGGGGCGTTGGCGCAGACCCGCACAGTCCGGGCGCCGCCCGCCCCGGTCCTGGCCCGCCCCTGGCCCGCACGCCCTGGTCAACGTCGGGATCGTGCGAGCCGGACTGAGACAGTCCCAACGAGAAGGGACGCCCGGAATCGTCCGAGCGCCCCTTCTGAGCTGCGTCAACGCAGTGCTGGCGGAGACTGTGGGATTTGAACCCACGGTGACATCGCTGCCACGACGGTTTTCAAGACCGTTCCCTTAGGCCGCTCGGGCAAGTCTCCCCGTGTCGGTACGACCCGCACCGGCACGGGGGACAGCCTACCGGGTGGTGGCTCACGGTTGAGAGGGACGGCCGCGGGCCGGCCACGGGCCGGCCCCGTCGGTCAGCCGGACTTGGCTGTGGCCCGGACGCCGAAGTGGACGTAGCGGCTGCCGTCCTGCAGGGCGTAGAAGACGACGGGTATCCAGGCGTCCTTGTCGTTGCGGCGGCCGGCGAAGACCGTCTTGGACGGGGTGTCCGAGACCGGGGTGAGGTGCCAGACGAGCGGTTCGAAGGTGCCCGCGAGTCCGTCGGCTCCCTCGTAGCGCAGTTGGAGCACGCCTTCGCCGGTCGTGCCGGCGGTGATGGTCATGAGGAAGCCCTCACGCTTGTACGTGCCGGTGAACGGGTCGGTGTCGACGGCCGGGTGGTTCTCGGCGGGTTCGAACCGGGGCATGCTCACTCCGGCGAACTCGGCGGTCAGCTCGCGGCAGAGAGTGTCGTAGACCTTGGGGGCGGCGCCTCCGCCGTTGGTGAGCAGGGCTATGGCGAGGCCCTTCTCCGGGATGGCGCGCAGGTAGGCGAGCTGGCCGAAGGTGCTGCCGTCGTGGCCGAAGCCGCGTACGCCGTCCCAGTCGAACAGGCCCCAGCCCAGGCCCCAGTGGGCGCCGAGGAACCACTGGTCGGGCATCTCCACCTCGGGAGCGAGCATGGCCTCCACGGCCGCCGCCGAGAGCACCCGGGTGCCGTCCGGCGCCTTGCCTCCATCGATGAAGAGCCGGGCGAAGCGGACCACGTCGGCGGCGGTGGCGCTGATGCCGCCGTACGGTCCCGCCGAGCGGGGCAGCATGTTCCACAGCGGGGTGGGGACCGGGTCCTCTCCCGGGTCGCCCATGTGTCCCATCGCGGCACGGAAGCGCAGCACTTCCTCGGGCAGCGTCATCGTCCGCTCGAGTCCGAGCGGGTCGCAGATCAGCTCCTTGAGCGCCTCGTCCCAGGTGCGGCCGGTGATCACCTCGACGATGCGGCCGAGGACGTTGTAGGCGGTGCCGGAGTACGACATGGTGGCGCCGGGCGGGTTGGTGAGGCCGACGTTCCTGGCGGCTTCGACGTAGCGGGCCAGGCAGTCGTCGCCGCGGCCCGTGTCGTTGACGTAGTCGCCCTCGATCCCGCTGGTGTGGTTGAGCAGCTGGCGCGGGGTGACGGTCCGGGTGGCCTCGGCGTCGGCGACGGCGAAGCCGGGGAGGACGTCCACGACCGGCGCGTCCAGGTCGAGCTTGCCGGCGTCGGCGAGGCACATCACCATCGCGGCCGTGTAGCCCTTGCTGACCGAGCCGATCTGGAACACCGAGTCCGTGGTCGTCTCGACGCCGGTCCGGGTGTGCAGGATGCCGCTCGCCATCTCGTGGATCTCGCCGTCGGCGAGGACGGCCAGCACCGCGCCGGGGATGCGGTGCTCGGTGATCAGCGCGTCGAGCCGGGCCTGCCAGTGGTCCTGGTCGAACGCCCCCGGGGCGGCGGTCCTGCCCAGCGCCCGGTCCACGGCCTGGGCCGCTTCCCGGTTGGCGCGGTCCACGAGCTTGGCGACTTCCTCGTCCACGCGCTTCGAGAACTCTCCGTACGCATGCTTCGACATGACAATCCTCTGCGGTGGTTGGTGGCGGTGCGAGCAGTACGAGCGGTACGAATGCCGGCTTCTCTAACCGGCCTGCCGGGGCCGCCGGCCGACGAGGGCCGTCAGCGAGGCCACGGTCATCCGCGGGGGACGCCGGAGGTCCCGGTCGGGACGGATGACCGGGCGGGCCAGGACACGGACCAGCGCGCCGAGGACGAAGCCGTACGCCGCCACCAGTCCGTGCCCGTTGGACTGGGCGAACCACAGGGCCAGGCCGGCGACGGGCACGGCGAGCGCGAGCAGCCGCTCCTTCGGGGCGCCGTCACGAGCGCCGGCGCGCAGCAGGAGGGCGGCGGCCAGGGTCGCGGCGAGGAAGTAGGTGGCGCCCGAGCTCCCGGCGAAGTTCCGGGGATCGGCGGTGGCCCGGTCGGACTGCCCGAAGAGGGCGTCGATGTGCTGCGGCAGCAGGATGCCCGCGGCGAACAGGCCCGCCATCAAGGGGGCGCCCCAGAACCACTCCGCGAGCGCGGCGACGACCACGAGGGTGGCGATGTTCCACGCCGCCCCGAAGAAGCCGCCGTTCTGCATGAAGACCGAGGTGACCACGCGCCACCAGCCCGATTTGCTCGGATCGTCGTCGAAGGCGTCCATCGCCCCCGACCAGCAGAGCTGGGTCACCACCGCGCCGATCGCGATCACGGCCAGCCCGGCCGAGGCCCAGGGCACGCGGCGCCGGCTCACGGTCTCCGGCCCGATCAGGGCCATACCGGCCTTGAACATCAGCACCATCAGCCCCGCCGTGGTCACGTTGAACACGATCGCGCCCATCGCCGCCTCCATCCCCCTGTTTGACCTGCGATGACAGTGACCATAGCGGCAGCGGCGGACGAATTCAAACAATGTTTGAAAACTGTGGATAGACTGCCCCCATGAAGCTGACCGCGGACCGGATCATCGACGCGGGCATGATCGTGTTCGCCGAATCGGGCTATCACGGACTGTCCATGCGAAAAGTGGCGGAGCGACTCGGCGCGCACGCCGGGAGCCTCTACTACCACGTACCCAGCAAGAGCGCCCTGCTCCAGCTGATGGCGGACCGGCTGGCCCGCCAGGCCTACGAGGCCGGCACGGCCGCGCTGACCGCCCTCCCCGAACAGGCCGACTGGAAGGTCCAGTTGGAGGCCCAGGCTGTCGCACTGCGCCACAGCGTCCGGCAACACCCGGGTGGCGCCGCCCTGTTCGCCGACAGCCCGAAGGTCCTCAGCACCGGAGCGCTGTCGTTGATGGAACGGCTGTTGCAGACCCTCGTGGAAGCCGGAGTGCCCGAGGGGCAGCGCGGCGTCGCCGCCGACGCGCTGCTCAGCCACATCACGGGATTCGTGCTCCAGGAGCAGGGCGATCCGCCCGCCGTGCCCGTCACGCCCCAGGCCGTCGCCGAAATCCACGAACGCTTCCCGATGACGGTGGCCGCGGCGTCGACCTCGGCCCACGACCTGGACGAGAAATTCGTACAGAGCGTGCGGCTGCTCTGCGACGGCATCGAAGCGCGGATCCGGCCGTCCGGCCACTCCTGATCCGGGCTACTCCTACCCCGGGCCGCTCCCGCCCCAGGACGCCCCTGCCCCAGGCCGGGGTGGCACGGCGACGTTCCTGCTTCCGATGCTGGGCCGGTGCGCCGACTGGCGCACCGGCCCAGCCCCCCCAACGGCGAGTCGCTCCTAACGGCGAGTCACCTCTAGGGGAACAGCATGATCCCGAAGACCAGCACCACGAGGAAGGCGATGAGGACGACGGTGCCAATCCGCATCGGGTGATGCGCCAGCGCCGCGTTTCCCGGCCTGCCACCGCGCGGCCGGTCCTCCGGCAGCCGTGGATTCTCCGGCCTGTCGTGTGTATAGAAATCGCCACTGGCCATGAGCACACCTCCTGGTGGAGGTCGGCGAGCCCTCCCCGGGACAGGGGAGAGCTCTGGATGAGTGCTACATGGCCATTATGCGACTTTTGTCCGGAAAGCGAGATGTAGCAGGCCGGCGGGCGTCAACCCGCCCAGGCCCACCCCACCTCGGTCCGGCTCCGGTCCGCCCTCAGCCCACCTTGTCGCCGCGGCGCTCGCCCAGCGTGATCTCCGTCGTCGCCTGCTTGCCGTCGCGGACGTAGGTGACGGTGACCTTGTCGCCCGGCTTGTGGGTCCAGATCTCGCTGATGAGCGTGGGACCGCTGTCGATCGTGGTGTCGTCCAGCTTGGTGATCACATCGCCCGGCTTGAGGCCGGCCTTGTCGGCCGGGCCGCCCGGGGTGACGGACGAGCTGCCGCCGTCGCTGCCCGAGGCGATCCGGGCACCACTGACGTTGTCCTTCATGTTGACCGTCGCCGAGATGACCGGGTAGATCGGCGTGTGGTCCTTCATCAGCTGCTGGGCGACGTTCTTCGCCTGGTTGATCGGGATGGCGAAGCCCAGGCCGATGCTGCCCGACTGGCCCTGGCCGCCGCCGAATCCACCGCCGCCGTTGCCCGCGGACTGGATGGCGGAGTTGATGCCGATGACCGCGCCCTGGGCGTTGAGCAGCGGGCCGCCGGAGTTGCCCGGGTTGATCGAGGCGTCCGTCTGGAGGGCGCTCATGTACGAGGCCTGGCCGCCGCTGCCGCCGTCGCTGGAGGCGACCGGGCGCTTCTTGGCGCTGACGATGCCGGTCGTGACCGTGCCGGACAGCCCGAAGGGCGCGCCGATGGCGACCGTCGCGTCGCCCACCGCCGCCTTGTCGGAGTCACCGAGCGGAAGCGGGTTGAGCTTGGCGCCGGAAGGGTTCTTCAGCTTGATGACGGCGACGTCGTAGCCCTGGGCCCGGCCCAGCACCTCCGCGTCGTAGCTCTTGCCGTCGGAGAACGTCACCGAGAGCTTGCCGCTGTCGGCGGCCGAGGCGACCACGTGGTTGTTGGTGAGGATGTGGCCCTGGGTGTCGTAGACGAAGCCCGTGCCCGTACCGCCCTCGCCGTTGCTGCTCTGCGCCTCGATGGTCACGACGCTGGGCAGCGCCTTGCTCGCGATGTCCGCGACCGAGCCCGGCGTACGGCTCTCGAGCTTCGGGTCGCCGGAGGAGGAGACGGTGGTGGAGCTGTCGTCGCTCCCCTTCGCCGCCCAGAAGCCGATGCCGCCGCCGATGCCGCCCGCGACGAGGGCCGCGGCGAGCACGGCCGCCACCAGACCGCCCGGCCGGCCGCGCCGCGGCGGCGGGGTCGGGGCGCCCCAGGGCGCGGCCGCCGTGCCGTACGGCGGTGGCGCCGCCGCGCCGCCGTACCACTGGCCGGCACCGGGGGTGCCGGGCATGGGGACGCCGGTGGCGTTGTACGCGGGCTGCGGCGGACCGGCCGGGAACTGCGCGGTCTGGGCCTCGGGCGCGGGCGGGGGCGTCTGCCCGTACCCGGTGGCGGCATCCACCGGGGCGGGGTCGGCGGGAGCAACGAACCCGGCGGGTTCGGCAGCGGGCGCGGCGGGCTCAGCGGGAGCGGCGGAGCCGGAGGAGGCCTGCGCCTCCTTCTCCAACGCGACAGGAGCGGCGGGAGAGGCAGGAGAAGCGGGAGCCGTAGGCGCGCCAGAGGCGACCGGAGGCAGCTGCGCCGTCCGCTCGTCGGCCATCGCACCGGCCATCGCCCCGGCCGCCGCGTCGGCCGGGACACCGGCCTGGGCCGACGCCTCGGCCGGCGGTGACACCAGAGACTCCGGCCGCGGCTCCGCCGCGGACGGAACGGAGGCGCCCTCGTTCTCGGTGCTCACTGTTGTCTCCTCTGTCGAAACTCTTCATGCCCGGTCACGATCACCAGGGTCCGAGTCCAGCCTTTCCCATGGCACGTCAGGCCACCGTAAGCGGAGCCTGTGACCTCTGCCGCCGGTCCTTACTACCGACAAATCGTCCCCCATGCGCGATTGTGCCAGCCGGTGGCACCATAACGCGGTGACCCAAGAGCGCCACCTCCTCGACGTCGTCGCCCACCGCGGAGCCTCCGAGGACGCTCCGGAACACACCCTGGCCGCCTACCGCAAGGCGATCGAGGACGGCGCCGACGCCCTGGAGTGCGATGTGCGGCTGACCGCCGACGGGCATCTCGTCTGCGTCCACGACCGCCGGGTCAACCGGACGTCCAACGGGCGGGGGGCCGTGTCCACCCTGGAGCTGGCCGACCTCGCGGCCCTGGACTTCGGCTCGTGGAAGGCCGGGGCGGGCGAGCCCGAGGCGCCGGACCGCGACACCGACCCCGATCCGGCGCGGGTGAGCGGCCTCGCCGCCGACCGCGAGAGCACCTCCGTGCTCACCCTGGAGCGGCTGCTGGAACTGGTCGCCGACTCCGGGCGCCGGGTCGAGCTGGCCATCGAGACCAAGCACCCCACCCGCTGGGCGGGCCAGGTGGAGGAGCGGCTGCTGGCCCTGCTGGAGCGCTTCGGCCTGGACCGGCCGTCGCCGGACGAGCCCTCGCCCGTACGGGTGATGAGCTTCTCGGCCCGGTCCCTGCACCGGGTGCGGGCGGCGGCGCCCGCGCTGCCCACCGTCTATCTGATGCAGTTCCTCAACCCCCGCTACCGCGACGGCCGGCTGCCCCAGGGCGTACGGATCGCCGGGCCCAGCATCCGCATCCTCCGCAACAACCCGGACTACGTGGCGCGGCTGCACCGCGCGGGCAACGCCGTGCACGTCTGGACGGTGAACGAACCGGAGGACGTCGAGCTGTGCGTCCGCCTCGGCGTGGACGCGATCATCACCAACCGGCCCAAGGCCGTCCTGGCCCAGCTCGGCCGGAAGTAGCCGGAAACAGCCGGACAGCCGGAGGTGGCCGGAGGTGGCCGGGAGCAGTCGCCGGCCGGACCGGAACTTGATCGGCCGTTCGGCTGATCCGGAGGCTCCGGCGCCATTACAAGGAGTGCACCGGCGCGTTCGGTACGTATTCGGCCGTCGTGAGTGCCCCACCGGGCGGAGGTTGGCCGGTTTCCGGTCCAGTCCATTGGGGCATCCATCCCCTGACGTGGGGCAAAGGAGGTCTCGGGGGTGGCGTTGGTGGTGGCACAGGAGGTGCCCACGTCGTCGATCATGGCCGTACCCCATGGTCCAGCCGGTGTGGGCGAGGCGAGACACCGGATGCGCAAGGAATTGCGTGCCGGCGGGGTACCGGATTCGGTCATCGACGACGCGGTACTGATCCTTTCCGAGCTGCTCAGCAACGCGTACCGCCACGGGCGCCCGCTGAGCCGTGAGAACGGCGACCGGGGCCCGGACGACCCCGGCCTCGTCCGGGCCGCCTGGCGGGTGGACGGGCACGGCAGGCTCACGGTCGAGGTGACCGACGGCGGCGGGCCGACCCGCCCCTTTCCGGCCACTCCCTCGGTCACCGCGCGCGGCGGCCGCGGACTGAACATCATCAACGCGCTCTCCCAGGACTGGGGCGTCCGTGACGCCACCGGCGAGGTGACGGTCTGGGCGGCGCTCTCCGCGCGCGCCGGTTTCGCTACGCGCGTCGATCCCGGCACGAGCGTCCTGGGCTTCCCCGGTCTCGCCGACTTCGACGACCTGACCTAGCCGACCCCACCGTGCGCTTGGCGTGTCGACGCGCGTAGATGTGCGTTAGGTGCGCGTTGGACGTGCGCAGACACGTACGGACACGTGCGGACGCGTGTGTTCGGCAGGGGCCGGCAGCAGCGCCACCCTCGCGTACGCGCCCGCCCGCGCGACCTCTCCCGCGCGCCCGGCCGTGCCGTCACAGCCGGGCGCTAGGCTCGCGCCCGCAGGTAAACGGCCTGCCTCGGAAATCGAGAAATCGACCGGCCCCGGGCCCGCGCCGCACATACCCGCGGGAGGGACGGGCCGGACGCACCGATCGGGAGACACCCACACCATGGCCAAGAAGCGCCGCCCCCAGACCAAGGCCGCCCAGCCGCACGCCGGTGACGTGGTGGTCCCCGTCGTCGGCGCCCGCGAGCCCTGCCCCTGCGGCTCGGGCCGCCGCTACAAGGCCTGCCACGGCCGTGCCGCCACGCACGCCGCCGTCGAGCTGGTGCAGCGGCCCTTCGAGGGGCTGCCCGGCGAGGCCGACTGGGTCGCCCTGCGCGAGCTGGTGCCCGCCGCGACGGTGGAGCTGAAGCTGAAGGACGGGCTGCCGGAGGGCGTGCCGTCGGTGACCCTGGTGACGGTGCTCCCGATGGCCTGGCCCGCCCTGCGCCGCGACAACGGCGCCGTGCTGCTGGGGCTTCAGAACGACACCGCGACCGGCGACCTCAGCCGCGACCTGGCCGACACCCTGCTGCGCGCCCTGAAGGCCGAGCCCGGCACCCCGGTCGCCGCCGAGCGGACCGGCGCCGAGGGACCGCGCCTCCAGGACCTGCTGGACCCGGCCGCCCCCTTCGAGCCCGTCGTCCACACGGGCTTCGAGTTCTGGGTGGAGGACGCGGAGAACGCCACCGGTGAGGTCGCCGCCTCGCTGGAGCGGGCCAACGCCGCCGCGATCCCGACCGTCCGGCTCTCCGGCGTCGGCTCCGCCTACTGGTGCGAGACGCCGGAGAAGAACCACCTGCGCTGGGCGATGACCGAGCCGGAGGAGCGGCTGCTGGACGCCCTCGCCCGCCTCCACGCGGCCGGCACGAGCTCCCTCGGCGAGGGCACCCGCCTCGTCGGCTCGTTCCGCGCCCACGGGCTGACCGTGCCGGTGTGGGACCTGCCGACCACGATGCGCGCGGAGGACGTGCAGAAGCCCGCGGAGGCCTTCGCGGAGCGGCTGGCGGCGGCGCTGGCCGACGAGACTCCGCTGACGGCCGACGAGCGCCGCGCCCGCGGTGGCCTCACGAGCCGTCAGGTCACCCTGAACTGAGGCCGACTGAGGCCGACCGAGGCCGGCTGAAGGTCGGCTGAGGCACCGGCCGGGTGACGATCACATCGAACTCCCGTGATCGTCATCCGGACGGGCCCCGGCACCCACCCGGAATCGGCCGCACCGTCGAACAGGACCGGATGGGGCACTTCCGGCGCCCCGGAACGGTAAACGACCGGTCAAGCCGCGTGACTCCTGTCACAACTCCCGCTGTCAGACCGGAAATCGGCGTCCGGAAATCCACGATCGAATTTGCGAACCGCGGATCTCTTGTTACCGTTCTAGGAGCCCGGTCGCTGGTGCATCCCCCGTCGCCAGCGACCGGGCGTTTCCATGCCCGGACATCGATCGGACGTCGATCGGACGTCGATCGGATCCCGATCGGGCAGCGACCGGCGCCCTCCGGCGCCTCTCCGCCCCGGCCCCGGACCCGCTCCCGGCGCTCCGCCGACAGCCACGCGGCACTCCCCGCCCGGCCCGGCCCCTGTCAGACCCTTGTCCGGCCCTTGTCCGGCCCCTGAACAGCCGCCTCCGGCCCCGGCCGCCCACCCCGTACGTTCATTGGGCGCGGCAGCGCGCGTACGGGCTCACAGCCGGCCCAGGGGGCGCCACGGCGACCCGGAGCAAGCCCCGGGGCGCCCACGGAGCCTCAAGGCGAACGTCCCGTACGCGTCCCGTACGCGCCCCGCGCGCGAGCCCGCGCTAACCCTCCTCGGGCGCCGAGGAGTTGCTCCCGGAGCGGAGGAGAAGCTTCCCCTCCGTCGAAGCGATCTCCGAGACCGCCGCATACGAGCCATGTCCGCGCACGGTCCGTTCGTGCGGGGTCTCGCACATGTCCGGATCATCGGTTGCGGCGAGGTCGCAGTTCACCTGCACGGTGCGGCCGTCGGGGGCCATCAGGGTCAGCACGCCGACCAGGGGCGCGCCCGTCGCGTTGCGGTAGTACGTACGGGCCCAGGTGTCCCGGTCCCGCTCCAGGACGCAGGTCTGGGCCTCCACGCCCTCCGGCGAACCGAGTTCGGGACCGCACCGGGTGGCGCCCGCGAGGCCGGTGCCCAGGGCCGGAGCCAGCGGGTCCGCGGGGTCGCCGGCATCGGCGGCGCCCTGCCCGAGGGTGCCGCGCGCGGGTACCGCCGCACCGAATCCGGCCGGGCGCGGACCGCCCGCCGCGCCCCGGGCCCCGGCCCGGGCGGCGTCACCGCCGGCGCGTTCCCGGCCGGCACCCTTTCCGGAATCCGCCCCGGAACCGGCCCCGCCAGCCGCCCCGGAGTCCGCCCCGGAATCCGGCTTCGCCCGGGCCCTCTCCCGGCCCGCCACCCCCGCCGGGCCCGCCGCGGCGACGGCCAGCGGCAGCACCACCGCCAGCACCACCGCGCTCGCGAGCGCGATCATCCGGAAATTCGCCGCGCGCTGCCCGGCCGTGCCGGGAACACTGGACGCACGCACCATGGGACCACCTGCAACTCTCCACGGGCGCTCGAGCGCGCGACCGCGGGACACGGAACGGATTTCGCGGCGCGGGACGCCTCAAGGGCCCCGCACCGATGACCCCCGGTACGGACCCGCGCGAACCCTCGCCCCGCCGGGTCGACGGCGCCCTTGTCACAGCGCCCGGCACGACCCGGATCCCGAACATACGGGCACGACCCGGCTCTTCGGGGCCTCGCGCGGCCGTTTCCTGCGGTTCTCTCCTCCGCTTACACCCGGAAGAGTGAGAGCGCGTGCGTCTCCCGTCCGTACGCGCTCCCGCCGGCCGGCGCCAAGCCCCGCCCCCGGACCGCCAAGCCCCGCCCGCCGGGCCGCCGGGCCCCGCCCGCCAGGCCGCCGTGAGTGTCCCGGGACGGGCTCAGTGGGCCAGCCGGGTGCCGCCGCCCTGGCTGCCCGTGGCGCCGGCGGTCTGCTCGACCAGGACGTCGATGACCGTGGCCACGTCGGGCAGCCAGGGCCGGGCCAGACCGTCGAGCCGCCGCTTGGAAGCGGAGCGTCCGCCTCGCCCGGCGGTGGCGCCCGCCGGCCTCGGGGCCCGCTCCCAGCGCACCCGGCCCGCACCCGTGGGCGAGGGCGGCAGCACGGCGTAGCCGCCCTCGCCGTGGAAGCGCAGCGCCCCGGGCACCCAGTCCTGGCTGTGGAGGAGTTCACCGAGGACTTCGAGGGAGTAGGGGGCGACCAGCAGGGACCAGCGGGTGGGGGTGGCCACCACCGGGCCGAGGCGGACGCCCGCCCGGTCGAACGCGGCCAGCGCGCGGGCGCCGGCCACCGCCGGGAGGCTCACCGCGCACGGTGCCCGGCCGCCGGTGGCGAGGACCACGGGCGCCTCCGGGCGGTTGGTCCACCACCAGCGGACCATCCTGGCGTCGGTCGTGGCCGCCAGCAGACCCGGGTCGAAGGGGTGGGCACCGGGGAACGCGCAGTCGGGGTCGGGGCAGCCGCACTCGCGGACGCGGCCGATGCCGGGCCGCAGGCCGACGCCGGGGAGCACGGGCCACTGCCATTCCGTCGCATAGGTCAGGGCCGCGGTGAGTACGGCGGACCGGCCGGCCCGCCGGAGGGAGAGCTTGCGTCGCCTTCCGAGGATCTCGCGCATGAGCGCTCGTTCCTTTCCGTGAACGCCGAAGGTGGGCCCTTGCCGTCGGCAGGGGCCGTATTGCACGTACATGACGCTGGGCGGTGCTGCTGGAACTAACGGAAATTGCGCGTAGCCCCCGCGAACCGAGGGGACTACATGGCACTACGGGCACTGCTCGGCGCGGACCGCGCCGCGCCGTGGCTCCCGGACCGGCACACCACGTGGATCAAAGTCACTGCGCGTACGACACAGCGCATCACGACTGCGCGTACAACGCAGCGCATCACGCCGCGGGCCGAGCGTGAAACCTGGCGGGGGGTGGCGCGCGTATGGCGCTTCGTGCTGAGCCGGTGCGCCCCTCGCCTGCGGCATGGGTTGCCCCACGCCGCTCGGGGATGGGCGTGGCCGTTGACCGATAAGACGCTCGGGCCCGCCGCCGGGTTGCGGGGCGGCCCCAACTGCCGCTGCCCTTCTCCGAGTACGTACCCACCGCGGTGGATGTGACGCGCTGCTGGAGCGATGCCAGTCGATCGCAATTCCAGGGCCACGGCACTATTTTCCGGCCAAACTTCAGGGAACTCCGAGGGGCGCGGAAGCCTCACCAGACACCATGAATCCCACTGGTCCAATGCTGGACATCCCCTTGCCCGGGCGTGTACATGTGGAGCACTGACAGCGCGCGACACGACAGGGGGTTTGCGGTGCTACTGCGCGGAACACCCAGGCCAACCCACTGGTCGTGCGGGCCCGGCGGGCCACCCCGGGCCGCCTCCCGGACAGGTCCCGGCGGCAGCCGCGCACGCCCCCGCCCGGGTGGATCGCCATGACCTCCCCCCACCCGCCGAAAGTGGCCGGAATCAATCCACCGGTCCCCGCTCCCACGCACACTTCGGCCCCTGCGGTTCCCACGCCCCCCACCGCCCCCGAGCCGCCCTCGCCCGCTTCGGGCGCCCTCTTCCAGGACCGCCTCGCCGGCTGGGTCTCCGACCTGACCACGCTCCACGAGCTGACCGAGCGGCTCAGCCGCACCGCCGACCTCGACGCCGCCCTGCGCGAGCTGCTCCGCGCCGGGGCCTCCCTGGTGGGCGCCGGACGCGGCCTCGTCACCCTCCACCCCGACTCCGGCACCGGCCACCCGGTCACCGTCGGCCTGGGCCTCGGCCACGCCGACATCGGCCACATCGAGACCATCCCGCCGACCCAGGACCCACGGACCCACGCCCACACCGGCCCGTTCACCGGCCCGTACGCCGATCCGCACACAGGCCCGTACACCGGTCCGTACGTACGGCTCCTCGACGACCTCCCGCCCGAGGGCGACCGGAGCGGCAGGGTCCATCCCGACATCCCGGGCGAGGACGACCTCGACCCCCGCTACCGCGAGGTCGCCGCCCGCCTCGGCTACGCCGCCAGCTACGCCCTCCCCCTGGAGTCGGCGGCGGGACCGTCCGGGCCACCCGGGCCGTCCGGACCGTCCGAGTCGTCCGGGCCACCCGGCTCGTCCGGGCCGTCCGGCCAGGGCGCGGACGCGCCGCCCGGCGCGGGCCGCATCGGCGCGGCCGTATGGCTCTACGACGAGCCCGCCGAGCCCAGCGAGCGCCAGCGCCACCTGGCCGGGCTCTACTGCGGCTACGCCACCGAGCACCTGGCCCGGCTCATCGAGCTGACCGGCGCCCGCGACGCCGTGGCCACCCTCCGCGAGGAACTGCTGCCCAGCAGGCTCCCCCGGGTCCCCGGCATCCGCCTCGCCGTCCGCCACCGCACCGGGCCCCGGGGCGGCGGGAACTGGTTCGACGCGCTGCCGCTGCCCGAGGGCGCGCTGGGGCTCGCCATCGGCGGGATCACCGATTCCGGCCCGGGGGCGATCGCCGCGACGGGCCGGCTGCGGGCCTCCCTGCGCGCGTACGCCGTGATGGAGGGCGAGGATCCGGTCGCCGTCCTCTCCGACCTGGAACTGCTGCTCAGACTGACCGAGCCCGCCCGCACGGCGACGGCCCTCTTCGCCTACTGCGAGCCACCCGGGGCCGGGGCCGGGGCCGGGCCCCTCCCGGGCGAGGGCCGGGGCAGGAAGGTCGTCGTCGCCGGGGCGGGCCACTGCTCACCGCTGATCGTCGGCCCCGGCCGGGTCGAGTACGTGGAGACCTCGCTGTCGGCCCCGCTCGGCATGCTGGCCTGCTGGGAGGCGCCCAGCGTGGAAATCGAACCGGAACCCGGAGAAACGCTCCTCTTCTACAGCGACGGCCTCCTCCACCGCGCGGGCGACAGCATGGACCGGGCCTTCGCCCGGCTGCGCTCGGCGGCGGCTACCGTGCCCCGGTCCGCCCGGCGCGACCCGGAGGCCATCGCGGACCACGTGCTGCGCACGGTCCTGCCGGAGGACGGCGACCCGGCGGACCCGGCGGAGGACGTCATCCTCCTGGTGGCCCACTTCGAGTGACGGTCCGCACAACCTTCTCGAGGGCATTCCACCGCACATACGATGGAAAGCGGCCCCGTTCGAGGAGGAAAGCCAGTGACCGAGCAGCCCGCACCCGAAAACCCTGAAGGTGACGAGCCCATCAAGCAGCGGAAGAACGGCCTCTACCCCGCCGTCTCCGCCGAGCTCGCCGACAACATGAAGTCCGGCTGGGCCGACACCGAGCTCCACGATCTGCGGCCGATACCCCAGGCCGCCGAGACGGCGCGTCGCCGTGCCGAGCTCTCGGCCCGCTTCCCGGGCGAGCGTCTGGTGATCCCGGCGGGCAATCTCAAGACCCGCTCGAACGACACCGAGTACGCCTTCCGCGCCTCGACCGAGTACGTGTACCTCACCGGCGACCAGACCCAGGACGGCGTCCTCGTCCTGGAGCCCACCGGCGAGCAGGGCCACGAGGCCACGATCCACCTCCTCCCCCGCTCGAACCGCGAGAACGGCGAGTTCTGGCTGGACGGCCAGGGCGAGCTCTGGGTCGGCCGCCGCCACAGCCTGACCGAGGCCGAGCGGCTGCTGGGCGTGCCCGCCCGTGACGTCCGCGAGCTGACCGGCACCCTCGCCGGGGCCACCGGCCCGGTCCGGGTCGTCCGCGGCCACGACGCCGGCGTCGAGAAGGCCCTCGCCGACAAGGTCACCGCCGAGCGCGACGAGGAGCTGCGCGTCTTCGTCAGCGAGCAGCGCCTGGTCAAGGACGGCTTCGAGATAGCCGAGCTCCAGAAGGCCGTCGACTCCACCGTCCGCGGCTTCGAGGACGTCGTGAAGGTCCTCGACAAGGCCGAGGCCACCAGCGAGCGCTACATCGAAGGAACGTTCTTCCTGCGCGCCCGTGTCGAGGGCAACGACATCGGCTACGGCTCCATCTGCGCCGCCGGCCCGCACGCCACCACCCTTCACTGGGTGCGCAACGACGGCCCGGTCCGCTCCGGCGACCTGCTGCTGCTCGACGCCGGCGTGGAGACGCACACCCTCTACACCGCCGACGTCACCCGCACGCTGCCCATCAACGGCGCGTACACCGAGCTCCAGCGCAAGATCTACGACGCGGTGTACGAGGCCCAGGAGGCCGGCATCGCGGCGGTGAAGCCGGGCGCCAAGTACCGCGACTTCCACGACGCCGCCCAGCGCGTCCTCGCCGAGAAGCTCGTCGAGTGGGGCCTGGTCGAGGGCCCGGTCGAGCGCGTCCTGGAGCTCGGCCTCCAGCGCCGCTGGACCCTCCACGGCACCGGCCACATGCTCGGCCTGGACGTCCACGACTGCGCGGTCGCCCGCACGGAGACCTACGTCGACGGCGTCCTGGAGCCCGGCATGGTGCTGACCGTGGAGCCCGGTCTGTACTTCCAGGCCGACGACCTGACCGTGCCCGAGGAGTACCGGGGCATCGGCGTCCGCATCGAGGACGACATCCTCGTCACCGAGGACGGCAACCGGAACCTCTCCGCCGCCCTGCCGCGCACGTCCGCCGACGTCGAGGCGTGGATGGCCGGCCTGAAGGGCTGAGCCGGCGCCCGCACCGGGGCGACCGAAGAGAACGGCCGAAGAGCCGCGGCCTCCCCGAGGGGCCGCGGCTCTTCGGTCGTTCCGCCTACTTGTCGGCCTACTTGTCGGCGGTCAGCACGCCGGCCTGGCCCCAGCTCTCCGCCGGGGTCTCCTGGATCCACACCTGCACGGCCTCGGCGGGGATCTGGTAGGCGTCGACGAAAGCGTCGGTGATGCGCTGGACCAGATCGCGCTTGAGCTCGATGGAGCGGGGGCCCTGCTGAACGGTCACGACGGGCATGGGGTGCCTCCTGAAGTCGCGGTGGTTCCCGGCGGTTCCGGGTCGTTCACCGGTGCGGAAACAGTTCATCGCGCGGCCGTCCGCCGAACCAGGAGCACTCGGAGCCCGCAGCGATCACGAATCGTGATCGTCGGCGCCGGCGCATGCCTCCAGCAGGACGTCGAGGCGGGGGAACGGGTCGGTCGAGTGGACCGCGAGCGCCGCCGGAAGGGCCAGGCCCCGGCCGCGGACCGGCAGGAAGACCACCCTGCCGGTGCGCAGCTGCCGGGCGTGGGAGGCGTAGATCACGGTCCACAGGGGCGCGGCGGCGCCGATGGCGGCGAGGGTGTCCTGGAGGGAGCCCGCCGGTCCGGGCACCGGGGTGAATCCGGCGTCCCGGCAGGCGGAGACGACGAGGTCGACCAGGGGCGGGTTGTTGCGCCGCTCGGTGAGGCGCAGGGGCAGCGCGGCCAGGTCGGCGAGGTCGACGTCGGGCGCGGCGGCGAGGGGGTGCCGGGCGGGCAGGGCGACGACGAGCCGGTCCTGCCACACGGGTATCAGCCGGACGCCGGGATGTTCCTCGGCGCCCCGGACGAACGCGGCGTCGAGGGCGCCCGTGGCGACCTGTTCCAGCCGGCTCCGCGCGGGCGCCGAGACCAGTTCCACGGCCAGCCGGGGCGCGAGCCGGCCGAGGTTCTCCAGCACCCGGTCCAGGTGGTCGCCGAGTCCGGCGCTGGTGCCCAGGCGGAGGGTGGTGGCGCGGGCGTCGCCGAGCCCGGCGGCCACGGCCCGGGCGCGCTCGGCGGCGGCGAGCACGGCCCGCGCCTCGGGCAGGAAGCGTTCGCCCGCGGCGGTGAGACGTACGTGGCGCGGTGACCGGTCGAGGAACTCGGTGCCCAGCTCCCGCTCCAGGCGGCGGACCTGCTGGCTCACGGCGGACTGCACGATGTGCAGCCGCTCGGCCGCCCGGCCGAAGTGCAGTTCCTCGGCCACAGTGACGAAGTAGCGGAGCTGACGCAGTTCCATCGGCGCACGACCAGCCTCTCCTGGAGGTCGGACGCCGGACCGCCTCCCGTCGAGGCCGCGGTCGGGCCCGGGTGAGCACCGGCGTCCGTACGGAGGGCCCGACGCCGATGATCTTGCCCGAAGTCCGGGCGAGGCGTTCAGGACGCTGACGCTTCAGGACGCCTTGACGCTTCAGGAGGCTGACGCTTCAGGACGCCTTGACGCTTCAGGAGGCTGACGCTTCAGGACGCCTTGAGAAGGGCCGCGGCCGCCGGGCCGCCCTCCCGCCACTTGAGGATCTTGTCGAAGCTGACGACCGCCCCGGCCCGGCCCGGACGGTTGCGGACGCGGACGTGGTCGGTGAGGGACGCGATCAGGAAAAGACCCCGGCCGTGCTCGTCGTGGACGGCGGCCGGGGTCCTGGTGTGCGCGCGGGCCGGGTGGCGGCGCGGGTACCGGGGGCGTTCGGCGAATCCGGGTCCGGAATCGGTCACCTCGATGCGACAGGTGTCGCCGTCGATGAGGGCCGTCACGCGATAGCCGGTGGAGGCGTCACCGCCGTGCTCGACGGCGTTCGCACACGCCTCGCTGAGCGCCACGGCCAGGTCGTACGAGGTCTCGGGGTCGACACCGGCCGTTTCCATGGCACCGATCAGCAACCGTCGGGCGAGCGGAACGCTCGCGGCCTCGCGCCGCAAGTGGAGTGACCACCAAATGCTCATGCTCAGCCTCCTGGCTGCGGCTCGACATACCGTTACCTATAGCCACGGGGCGCGCCGCATAAGCCTGTCGGCTGTGTGAGACCGCTCATTCGGCCGACGCGCCACGCGGGTGGGGGCGTGTATGGGACGGGGCGGTGGTGGACGATCATGGACGGTCGTGGCACGGGGGACGAGCCGGACACCCTGCCGTAGGGATTCCGTGAGGCCGGTGGGATGATGGCGCGGTCATGCCTCTCCCCGTCGCGCGCGCCGGCGCCGATCTGCGACTGATCCGGGCCGCGGTGTTCACCGCGGTCTGTGTCGTGCTGTCCGCGGGCGGGCATGTGCTGGCGTCCTGCGCGAAGGTGCCGCTGTGGACCCTGGTCGCGGCGGGCGCGGCGGTCTTCGCCGTGGCCGTGCCGCTGGCCGGGCGGGAGCGCTCGCTGCCGGGCATCGCGGCCGCGCTGGCCGTGGGCCAGCTCGCGCTCCACACGCTCTTCGCGCTCGGACAGCACGGGGCGCGGGGCGCGGACGCCGCGGCCGCCCACCGGGCGGGCGCCGACGGCCACTTGATCGACTTCGCGGGGCAGCTGCTCTGCGACCAGCGGCCGATGTCCGCCGCGCGGGCCCGTGAAGTGATCGCGGGTGCCGGGCTCGACCCGGCCGCGCACGCTCCGGCTCCGGCCGTGCCGAGCGGCGCGGGCGGCGCCGGTTCGTTCGTCCACGCCCTGCTGCCCTCCCCGGCCATGGTGCTGGGGCATCTCCTCGCGGCCCTGGCCCTGGGCTGGCTGCTGCGGCGCGGCGAGGCCGCGCTGTGGCGTCTGGTGCGGCTGTCGGCCGAATCGGCGCGCGAGGTCGTGGAGTCCGCGCTGGTCCGGGCGCTGGCCGTCGCGCTGCTGCCGTTCGTCCGGGCGCTGGGCGCGGAGCCGCTCGCGGTGCCCCGGTGGCGGGCGGCCGCGCGGGACGAGCGTCCGGCGCGGGAGGCCGAGTGGCGGCACGTCGTGATCAGGCGGGGGCCGCCGAGCCTCGCCCTCGCGGCCTGACAACACGACGCATCGCTTTCCACCACCCGGCAGGGCGGGGAAGGGTGTTTCGCGCTGTCACCGCATGCGCGCCATCCCCTTCTGTTCGCTCCTGCCAGTGGAGAGTTTTCCCATGACCTCGATCTCGTCGTCCCGTCGTACCCGTACCGCCCGCGCCGCCCGCGCCTCCCTCGTCGCCGGTGTCACCGCCGGTGGTGTGCTGCTGTTCGCCGGCCCCGCCTTCGCCCACGTGAGCGTGCAGCCCGGCACCGCCGAGAAGGGCGGCTACAGCACCATCGCCCTCAAGGTGCCCAACGAGAAGGACAACGCCTCGACGGTGAAGCTGGAGCTCACCCTCGACCCCAAGCACCCGCTGGTCTCGGTGATGCCGCAGGCCGTGCCGGGGTGGGACGTGAAGGTCGAGAAGACCAAGCTCGACAAGCCGGTGCAGATGCACGGCAAGTCGATCGACGAGGCCGTCAGCAAGGTCACCTGGACCGGCGGCAAGATCGAGCCCGGTCAGTTCCAGCAGTTCCCGCTGTCCGTCGGCCAGCTGCCGACCGACGCCGACGAACTGGTCTTCAAGGCGCTCCAGACCTACTCCGACGACGACGTCGTCCGCTGGATCGACCCCTCCAAGCCGGGCGGTGAGGAGCCCGAGCACCCGGCTCCCGTCCTCAAGCTCGTCGCGAAGGGTGCCGCCGCGGGCGGCGACGACCACCACCACGACGACGCCAAGGGCGACAGCGACAAGGGCGACAGCGACAAGAAGGTGACCGCCACCGCCGAGAAGAGCGACGGCGGCAGCGACAGCACCGCCCGCGCCCTCGGCATCGCCGGCATCGTCGTCGGCGTGGTGGGCGCCGCCGTGGGCGTGCTCGCCGGGCGTCGCCGCCGCGACACCGCCGCCTGACGACGGCGGCGCCGCACAGCGAGAAGCGAGAAGCACGGAAGGCCGGTCCGGCGGGGCGTACACGCCCTGCCGGACCGGCGACACCGACCACCTCTGGAGAAGCACTCCATGCGCACCAAGATCCTCGGCGCGGTCCTCGCCGCGACCGCCGCGCTCACCCTGACGGCCTGCGGCGGCTCGGGCGGCGACGGGGGCGACAAGCCCGCCGCCGATGTCTCCGGCGAGCAGAAGAAGGCCGGGGCGATCACCCTCGACGCCCCCAAGGCCAAGCCGGACCTGGTCCTGACGGACACGTCCGACAAGAAGTACGAGCTGGTCAAGGAGACCAAGGGCCGCCCCGTCCTGCTCTACTTCGGCTACACCTACTGCCCCGACGTCTGCTCGACGGTCGTCTCCGACATCGCCGCCGCCGAGAAGAAGCTGCCCAAGGCCGACCAGGAGAAGCTCCAGGTCGTCTTCGTCACCACCGACCCCGAGCGGGACACCCCCAAGCGGATCCGTGAGTGGCTCGACGCCCAGGGCGGCCAGGACATAGTCGGCCTGACCGGCGACTTCGCCACGATCCAGGCGGCCGCCAAGCCGCTGGGCATCCTCGTGGAGCCCGCCAAGAAGGAGAAGGACGGTTCCGTGACCGTCAGCCACGGCGCCGAGGTCGTCGGCTTCTCGCCGAAGGACGACGGCGGCCACTGGATCTACACCGCCTCCACCACGTCCGACCAGTACGCCCAGGATCTCCCGAAGATCGTCAAGGGGGAGAACCCGTGATGCGCCCGAAGAAGATGAACAAGACCACCGTCGCCACCGCCACCGCCCTGCCGCTCGTCCTCGCCGGCGGGCTGCTGCTGATCACCGGCTGCCAGTCGGAGAAGGACCGGCTGTCCGTCTCCTCCGGCAAGCCCGAGCTGTCCGTCAGCGGCGCCTACCTGCCGCAGCCCGCGATGACCGACATGGCCGCCGCGTACTTCACCGTCGAGAACGACGGCGGCAAGGCCGACCAGCTCGTCGAGGTCACCACCCCGCTCTCGTCCGACGTCACGATGCACACCACCGAGGGCTCGCAGATGAAGCACGCGGCGAAGCTGGAGGTGCCCGCCAAGGGCAAGCTGACGCTGTCGCGCGGCGGTACGCACCTGATGCTGGGCAAGCTCGGCCACAAGCCGCAGGCGGGCGAGAAGATCGAGTTCACCCTGCGCTTCGCCACCTCGGCACCGATCAAGATCCAGGTTCCGGTCGAGAGCGCGTCGTACCGCCCCAAGGGCTGACACGGAGATGAGGACCCCGACCGCCGTACGACGCGGGACGTTTCGAGGGGTGTCGCGTCCCGGCACCCTCCTCGGCACCTTCCTCGTCGCGCTGTTGTGCGTGCTGACCCTCGGCACGGGCACCGCGTCCGCGCACGCGGCGCTCACCGCCACCGACCCCGCCGACGGGTCGGTGGTGGCCACCGCGCCCGCGCGGGTCACGCTCACCTTCTCCGAAGGGGTGCTGCTCAGCCCCGACTCGGTGCGGGTGCTCGACCCGCGCGGCGAACGCGTCGACCAGGGCAGGCCGCAGCACGACGGCGGACGGTCCGGGACCGCGACCGTCGCGCTGCGCGCCGGGATCGCCGACGGCACGTACACGGTGGCGTGGCAGGCGGTCTCGGCGGACAGCCACCCGGTGGCCGGGGCCTTCACCTTCTCGGTCGGCGCGCCGTCGAAGACGACCGTGGCCGTCGACTCGGCGGCCACGCGCACCGATCCGGCCGTCGCGGCCTTCTACGCGATCGGCCGGTACGCGGCGTACGCGGGCTTCGTCCTGCTCGTCGGCGGCTGTGTCTTCGCCGGGGTGTGCCGCGCGTCGCGGGCGGTGCAGCGTGTCGCGGTGAGCGGCTGGATCACGCTGTTCGTCTCGACGGTGGCGCTGTTGCTGCTGCGGGGCGCCTTCACAAGCGGCAAGGGGATGGGTTCCGTCCTCGATCTGTCGCTGCTGGGCGGCGTGTTGTCCACCAAGCCGGGGGCGGCGCTGCTGTCGCGGCTGCTGCTGCTGAGCGCGGCGGCGGTGTTCCTGGCGGTGCTGTTCGGCACGTACGCCCCCGGCGGTGCCGGTGACAGTGCCGGTGCCGGCGCTGGTGCGCGCACCGCCCCCGGCACCGGCGGGGACCGTACGCTCGGTCGCCGCCGGGACATCGCCTGGGGGCTCGGCGTCGGGGGCACGCTCGTCGCGGGTGGCCTCGCGGCGACCTGGGCGCTGGCCGAGCACGCGTCGGCGGGCCTCCAGGCGTGGCTGGCGATGCCGGTGGACGTGGCGCACCTGCTGGGCGTCGCGGTGTGGCTGGGCGGGCTGGTGGCGCTGCTGACCACGCTGTGGTCGGGCGAACGGATCCGGCGGGCGGCGGTCGCGCGCTTCTCCCGGATGGCGTTCGTCTCGGTCTGCGTGCTGGTGGCGACCGGGCTCTACCAGTCCTGGCGGCAGGTCGGTTCGTGGGACGCGCTGACGGGCACCGAGTACGGCCGCTGGCTGCTGGTGAAGGCCGGGCTGGTGGCCGTCATGGTGGGCATCGCGTTCCTCTCCCGCCGCTGGACGGGACGGCTCGTGGACGCGTCCGAGTCGAGGCGGGCGACGGGCCGGGCGACGGGCCGGAGGAAGCCGGGGCCGGGAGCGGCGAAGGCGACGCCGGGAACGAAGCCGGGGTCCGGCACGAAACCGGGGTCCGGCACGAAACCGGCGGCGGGCGCGAAGCCGACGGCGGGCGCGAAGCCAGGGTCCGGCGCGAAGCCGACGGCGGGCGCGGGCACGAAGGCAGTGGCGGACGCCGGCGCGAAGCCGACGGCTGACGCGAAGTCGGGATCCCACGCAGACGGGAAGCCGGCAGCTGGCGCAGGCGCGCAGCCGACGTCCGGCACGGGCGCGAAAGCGGCCGCCGACGCTGGAGCGAAGTCTGCGGCTGACGCGGATGGGAAGCCGGCGTCCGACGCAGGCGCGAAAGCCGCAGCCGGCGCCGCCGCAGCGCCCGGTGCGAAGGCCGCCACCACCGCGACTCCGAAGGTGCCGGCAGGCGATTCCGTGCCGGCAGGCGATTCCGTGCGGGCCGCGCAGCTCGCCCGGCAGCGGGTGGCGCGTGAGAAGGCCGCCGGGCGGCGCGCGCGGGACGCGGACAGCGGCCGCACCGGGCTGCGCCGGTCCGTCCTCGCCGAGACGGGCGTCGCCGTCGTCGTGCTCGCCGTCACCACCGCGCTGACCGGCACCCAGCCCGGCCGGGCCGAGACCGAGCAGCGCCGGGCGGCGGCGGAACGGACGGCCGCGCCGTCCGCGGCCCGGCCCGCCGAAGTGCGGATCGCCTACGACACGGGCGGCGCGAACGGACGGGGCACGGCCCGCGTCACCGTCGACCCCGCCCGCACGGGCGCCAACACCCTCACCGTCACTCTGACGGACCCGTCCGGGCGCCCGGTGGACGTACCGGAGCTGACACTGTCCTTGACCGAGAAGGAAAAACAGATCGGTCCCCTGCGGGCCGCGCTGGAGCGTCAGTCCGCCGGACGGTGGAAAGCCGGGGACTTCCGGCTTCCCATGGCCGGCGACTGGCAGCTGTCCCTGACCGTACGGACCTCGGACATCGACCAGGTCACCGAGATCGAGAACGTGAAGATCATCTGATGGCTGACACGACTGACACCACGGCCGGCGGAGTCGCCGGGGACGACACACGCCCGATCAGCGGCAAGGCGGGCGGCAAGCGCGCAGGGAAGAGTGCCGGGGCCCGCCCCGGCACCGGACCGGGCGGCCCGTCGTCGAAGGGCCGCGCGCGGCCCGGCAAGAACAACGGCACTCCTGACAAGAGCACCGGCAGTCCCGCCAAGGACGGCCCCGTCACCCGGGGCGGAGGCGGGAACGGCGGCGGCGCGAACGGCGGCGGCGACGCGGCCGCGAAGGCCGCCGCCCCCGCTGCCCCGGCCGACGGCGTCTCCCGACGCCGGCTGCTGGGCACGGCGGGCGCCGCCGGCGCGGCGGCGCTCATCGTGGGCGGGGTCGCGGGGGCCACCGGTGCCGAGGCGGTGCGCGGCAAGCCCACGCCGCTGTCCGACGTCGGCTCGGGCGTCGCGCCCTTCCACGGCACCCACCAGTCGGGCATCGTCCAGGCCGCGCAGGCGCACGGCCATCTGGTCGCCTTCGACCTCACCTCCGGGACCGACCGCAGGGGCGCGGCCGCGCTGATGCGCCGCTGGTCCGCCGCGGCGGCGGAGATGATGGCCGGCCGGCCGCCCCAGGGCGACGAGCTGGGCATCGCGCTGGACGCGGGCCCGTCGTCGCTGACGGTCACCTTCGGCTTCGGCCGCACGTTCTTCGACCGCGTCGGGCTGACGGACCGGCGGCCCGACGCGCTGGATCCGCTGCCCGCCTTCACCGCCGACGCCCTCGACGGCAGGCGGAGCAACGGCGACCTGTGGGTGCAGATCGGCGCCGACGACGCGCTGGTCGCCTTCCACGCCCTGCGGCTGCTCCAGAAGGAGGCGGCGGGCGCGGCCCGGGTGCGCTGGCAGATGACCGGCTTCAACCGCACGCCGGGCGCGACCGCGCAGCCGATGACCGGCCGCAATCTGATGGGCCAGATCGACGGGACGAACAACCCGAAGCCGTCGAGCGCCGACTTCGCCCGGAAGATCTTCGTACCGGACGACCAGCAGGGCGTCGACTCCTGGATGGCGGGCGGCTCGTACGCGGTCGTCCGGCGCATCCGGATGCTGCTGGACAGCTGGGACAACCTTTCGCTGGAACGCCAGGAACGCGTGATCGGCCGCCGCAAGTCCGACGGCTCCCCGCTGTCCGGCGGTACGGAGACCACGCGCGTGGACCTGGACAAGGTGGGCTCGGACGGCGCGCTGGCCGTCCCGGGCGACGCCCACATCCGGGTGGCGGCGCCCGCCAACAACCGTGGCGCGGCGATGCTGCGGCGCGCGTTCTCGTACCACGACGGTTTCCTCGACGACGGCGCCCCGGACGCGGGCCTGCTGTTCATCGCCTGGCAGGCGGACCCGCTGAAGGGCTTCGTCCCGGTCCAGCGGAAGCTGGACCGCGGCGACGGCCTGTCCCGCTTCCTCCGTCACGAGGCCAGCGCCCTCTTCGCCGTCCCGGGCGGCTGCGAAGAGGGCGGCTACGTGGGCCAGCGGCTGCTGGAGGGGTGAGCCGCCCCCGGCTCCGGGGGGGCGACCCCGGAGCCGGGATCGGTAGGGGCCTGCCGGGATCGGTAGGGTGGACGGCCGAGCGTTCCGTGCCCCTTTCCGGAGGAAAACATGAGGTCGGCCACCCGCTACACCTACCTCGGGCCCGAGGGCACGTTCACCGAGGCCGCCCTGCGCACCCTTCCCGAGGCGGCCACCCGCGAGCTGGTGCCCATGGTCTCGGTGCCCGCCGCCCTCGACGCCGTGCGCTGCGGCGAGGCCGCGGCGGCGCTCGTGCCGATCGAGAACTCGGTCGAGGGCGGCGTCACCGCGACCCTCGACGAACTCGCCACCGGCGAACCTCTGATGATCTACCGCGAGGTGCTGCTGGAGATCGCCTTCGCGCTCCTCGTCCGTCCGGGCACCCGGATGGCGGACATCAAGACGGTGACCGGCCACCCGGTCGCGCAGCCGCAGGTGCGCAAGTGGCTGGCGGCGAACCTGCCGGACGCGGTGTGGGAGTCGTCCGCGTCCAACGCGGACGGCGCGCGGCTGGTCCGCGAGGGCCGCTACGACGCGGCGTTCGCCGGGGAGTTCGCGGCGGCGACGTACGAGCTGGAGCCGCTGGTCACCGGCATCCACGACGCGGAGAACGCCCAGACCCGCTTCGTCCTGGTCGGCCGCCCGGCGCGGCCGGCGGCGCGGACGGGGGCGGACCGGACGTCGCTGGTGATGTGGCAGCGGGACGACCACCCGGGCGCGCTGCTGGAGTACCTCCAGGAGTTCGCGGTGCGGGGCGTGAACCTCATGCGGATCGAGTCGCGGCCGACCGGCGAGGGCATGGGGCGCTACTGCTTCTCCGTCGACTGCGAGGGGCACATCACGGACCGCCGGGTGGCCGAGGCCCTGATGGGGCTGAAGCGGACGTGCGCCGAGGTACGGTTCCTGGGTTCGTACCCGCGTGCGGGTGTCGCCCCGGGTGAACGGTCGGACGAGCGTCCGGGGACGACGGACGGCGACTTCGTGGCGGCGGCGGACTGGCTGGCACGCTGCCAGGACGGGCGGGCCTGAGCGGCTGCCCCCAGGCCGGGCCCGGGTTTCCCACAGGGTTACCCACAGACTTATCCACAGGCCGTTCTCGACCTGGGGATAAGTCGACAGAGCGAGACTCCGAGAATCCGTATGAAACGGGCAATGGTCGACATATCTCTCCGCCGACCCGGCGTGGCCGTCCACAGCCACCGATTCCCGTGACCGCCACCCGCCCGTCAGTCGAAATGCCTCGAACAACCCTTTAGGGGGACTGCGCGCCACCCCAAAGAGTGGCCGTAAGAGGTTTGCCTCATGAAACTCTGACGAATGACGGATCAAACGGAATCTCTGATTCCGACATCCACAGATTTCCCGCACACCCTGTGGACAAAGAAGCGGAACCATTCACTCCTGTGGACAACGGAGCCTCTCACCGCCATCCTCAACTGCCGTCTTCCACAAGGCGGCACGGGCCGGCGGTGGCCCGCCACCCCGCTTTCCGAAATTCCCAGAGTTGGACAAATCACAACCAAAGGGAATATCGCGTCGAGCAACCGCAGCGCACAACGGTAGCCTGGAGGGGTGATTGACCTTCGCCTGCTCCGTGAGGACCCCGACCGTGTGCGCGCGTCCCAGCGCGCCCGTGGAGAGGACGTCGACATCGTCGACGCGCTGCTCTCCGCCGACGAGCGGCGCAGGTCGTCCAGCGTCCGCTTCGACGAGCTCCGCTCCGAGCAGAAGTCGCTCGGCAAGCTCATCCCCAAGGCCACCGGCGACGAGAAGGCCGAGCTGCTGAAGAAGGCCGGCGAGCTCTCCGCCGCCGTCAAGGCCGCCGACGCCGAGCAGGACGAGGCCGCCGCCGAGGCGCAGCGCCTGCTGCTCCGGATCGGCAACATCGTCCACCCCGACATCCCGCGCGGCGGCGAGGACGACTTCGTCGTCCTGGAGACCGTCGGCACCCCCCGCGACTTCGCGGCGGAGGGCTTCGAGCCCAAGGACCACCTGGAGCTCGGCCAGACGCTGGGCGCCATCGACGTCGAGCGCGGCGCCAAGGTGTCCGGCTCCCGCTTCTACTACCTGACGGGTGTCGGCGCGCTGCTGGAGCTCGCCCTCGTCAACGCCGCCATCGCCCAGGCCACCGCCGCCGGCTTCACGCCGATGCTCACTCCCGCGCTGGTCAAGCCGCGCGCCATGGAGGGCACCGGCTTCCTCGGTCAGGCCGCGCAGGACGTCTACCACCTGGAGAAGGACGACTTCTACCTGGTGGGCACCTCCGAGGTGCCGCTCGCCGCGTACCACATGGACGAGATCATCGACGCGGACCAGCTGCCGCTTCGCTACGCGGGCTTCTCCCCGTGCTTCCGCCGCGAGGCCGGTACGTACGGCAAGGACACCCGGGGCATCTTCCGCGTCCACCAGTTCGACAAGGTCGAGATGTTCTCGTACATCGCGCCGGAGGAGGCGGAGGCCGAGCACGCGCGCCTGCTGGAGTGGGAGAAGCAGTGGCTGACCAGCCTCGAACTGCCCTTCCAGGTGATCGACACGGCCACCGGTGACCTCGGCTCCTCGGCCTCCCGCAAGTTCGACTGCGAGGCCTGGATCCCGACCCAGGGCAAGTACCGCGAGCTGACGTCCACGTCCAACTGCGACGAGTTCCAGGCCCGCCGCCTGTCCGTCCGGATGCGCGAGGGCAAGAACGTCCGCCCGCTGGCGACGCTCAACGGCACCCTGTGCGCCGTGCCGCGCACGATCGTGGCGCTGCTGGAGAACCACCAGCAGGCCGACGGCTCGGTGCGCGTGCCCGAGGTCCTCCGCCCGTACCTGGGCGGCCGTGAGGTCCTGGAGCCCACCGCCAAGTGACGCCCCCGGTCCCGCCGCCGTTCCGTCTGATCGCGACCGACCTCGACGGCACGCTGCTGCGCTCCGACGACACCGTCTCGGAGCGCACCCGCGCCGCCCTCGCTTCGGCCACGGCGGCGGGCGCCGCGCACATCGTCGTCACCGGGCGCACCGTCGCCTGGACCAAGCACATCCTGGACGCGCTGGACTACCGGGGCCTCGCGGTCTGCGGTCAGGGCGCGCAGGTTTATCACGCGGGCGAGCACAGACTGCTGACGTCCGTGACGCTCGACCGGCGGCTCGCCGCGCTGGCGCTCGCCAAGATCGAGGCCGAGGTCGGTCCGCTGCGGCTGGCCGCCAGCCGTGACGGCATGGACGGCGACGTCCTGGTCGGCCCCGGCTACCGCCTCCAGGAGGGACCGCTCCCGGTCGTTCCGATCAACGAGGTGAGCGAGCTGTGGGCCGCCCCGCTCAACAAGGTCTACCTCCAGCACCCCACGCTCGACGACGACGCCCTGGCGGAGGTCGCCCGGTCGGTCGCGGGCGGGTTCGTCGGGGTGACGATGGCCGGCTCGGGGATAGTCGAGCTGCTGCCGCTGGGGCTGAGCAAGGCCACGGGCCTGTCGCTCGCCGCGCGCCGGCTGGGCGTCAAGGCCGCCGATACGATCGCGTTCGGCGACATGCCCAATGACGTCCCGATGTTCGGCTGGGCCGCCCACGGCGTCGCCATGGCCAACGCCCACGAGGAGCTCAAGGCCGTGGCGGACGAGGTCACCGCTTCGAACGAGGAGGACGGGATCGCGGTCGTCCTGGAGCGTCTCTTCGGCTGAGCGCCGCGTCCTCGGCCGCTCCGGGCCCCTGTCCGACCGTTCCGGGCCTCTGTCCGACCGTTCCGAATCCCCGTCCGACCGTTCCGGCCGCTTACCTCACCGTTCTTCCGGCCGCCTGTCGGGCCGCTCCGGCCGCTTCCAGCGCGGCCCGGCGCACCCGGCCCGCGTCCCACCGCCAGGGCGGCCGGTCCCGGGTCAGCCACCAGCAGGCCAGGCCCAGCCCCAGGGCGATCGCGTGGCCGATGTCGGTGAACGTGCCGCCGGTCAGCAGCGGCAGGGCGAAGAAGGCCACCGCTCCCGCGAGGTAGAGCCAGCGCCACGGCCTCGGAACGCGATAGGTGAGGACGCCGACGGCACCGGCGAGCCCGTAGGAGACGCCTATGTCGACGACGTGCTTCATCGAGCGCGGCGCCGAGTGGCTCTCGATCGCGTGCAGCAGGATCTCCTGGCTGATCAGCGTCGCCGCGACATGGGCGACCGCCACCACGCACAGCCAGCGCAGGGTGCCGAGCCAGCGCTCGACGTTGGCGTGGAAGAGCTCGAAGAGCACCGCGTAGAGGGCGAACGACGACGGGGTCTCGATCCAGAAGCCGCTGATCAGCAGGGACTCCAGCGGATGCTTGTTGAGCTCGTGGATGTTGCTGCTGTTGCGGTGGAGGAGGAAGGCCTCCAGGCCCTCGCTCGCCGAGGCGATGACGAGGCTGGTGATGCCGATGATCAGCAGCCAGATGTGGGTACCGGGCGAGGAACGGACCCAGGAGCGAATCCCGTCGACTACCACCCTTAGACGGTAGCCCGGCGGACCGGGAAGCGCAGTTGTAGGATGACTGGGCAACCGGTTGAATCAGGAACATCCGAAAGCCCGTCCGGAGGACAGATGGCACTGCGAGCGGCGGGACGCCAGTCCCTCGTGGACACCGTCGTGGAACAGCTGCGCGCCCAGGTGGCCGCCGGCGAGTGGCGGGTCGGGGAGCGCATCCCCACCGAGCACGCCCTCGCCGAGCAGCTGAAGGTCGGCCGCAACACGGTCCGCGAGGCCGTCCGCGTCCTCGTGCACGCCGGGATGCTGCGCTCCCGGCAGGGCGAGGGCACCTTCGTGGTGTCCACGGCCGACCCCGCCGAGGTCATGCGCGGACTGCGGCGCGCGGGAGTGCGTGACGTGCTGGAGCTGCGCATCGCCCTGGAGGTCGAGGCCGCCCGGCTCGCGGCGCTCCGGCACGAGCCCGCCGACCTGGAGCGGATGCGGGCCGCGCTCGACGCCCAGACGGCCTTCGAGGACCCCGACGGCCAGCCCGACTCCGGCAGCCTGGATCTCTACGCGGACCACGACGTGGAGTTCCACCGAGCCGTCGTGGAGGCCGCGCACAACAGCGCGCTGACGGCGACGTACACCTGGTTCAGCAGCTCGGTGCGCGAGGCGCTGGTCGCCGGGCTCAGCGACCGCGACATGCCGCGCATCGTCCACGGCGACCACCACGCCCTCATGGACGCCATCGCCTCCGGCGACCCGGACACGGCCGCCAGCGCCGCCCGGGCGCTGCTCGAGCGGCCCAAACAGGCCGTCGAGTCCCTGCTCGGCAACGGCTGACCGCGCGAGCCGACCGCTCGCCGAGCCGACCCCCACCGGGAGCCGACCGCCCCGGCCATTCCCCGCACCGACCCTGGAGGCACCCCCTTGTCCGAAACGAGGTCCGACACCCCCGACATAGCGCCGGTCCGCGATACAGCACTGGCCGCCGTACCCGCCAGGCGGGGCGTCCTCACCCACCCCGCTTTCGCGATGCTCGGCATCGTGCTCGCCTCGCTGAACATGCGGGCGGCACTCGCCGGGGTCTCGCCGCTCATGAGCGAGATAGGCGGCCACTTCCATCTCTCGGCGGCCATGAGCAGCCTGGTGACCACGATCCCGCTGGTCTTCATGGGGCTCGGCTCGATCGTCGCGCCCCGGCTCGCCCGGCGCTTCGGCACGGAGGCCGTGCTGTGCGGGGCGCTCGTGCTGCTGTGCGGGGGCATCCTGCTGCGCGTCGCGCCGCCCGTGGTGGCGCTGTTCGTGGGCTGCGCGCTCGTCGGCACCGCGATCGCCCTGCTCAACGTGCTGATGCCGGGCCTGGTCAAGCGGGACTTCCCGGACCGCGCCGCGAGCATGACCGCGCTCTACTCCACCACGCTGATCCTCGGCGCCACGGGCTCGGCCGCGCTGTCCGTGCCGCTGGAGAACGCCCTGGGCGGCTGGCGGGGCTCGCTCGCCTCCTGGGCGCTGCTCGCCGCCGTGGCGGCCCTCGTCTGGCTGCCGCAGGCGGTCCTCACCCGGACCCGGCACAACGCCGCCCGGACGGACGCCCCCACCACCGGGTCCGCCTCGGCCACGCCGGACGACGGCCCCCGGCTCACCCGGTCGCCCCTGGCCTGGCAGGTCACGCTGATGATGGGCACCCAGTCGCTGATCGCCTATGTGTGCATCGCCTGGATGCCGACGATCTTCACCGATCACGGGATGAGCAAGGGCGAGGCCGGTCTGGTCTACGCGTTCTACACGCTGGTGCAGATGGCCGGTTCGTTCGTCGTGCCGCTGATCGCGGGCCGGATGCGCGACCAGCGCGTACCGGTGGTCGCCGTGGTGGCCCTGATGACGGCGGGCGTCACCGGCCTGCTGATCGCCCCCGCGGCGGGCGCGTGGGTGTGGGCGACGCTCATGGGCGTGGCCCAGGGCGGTCTGCTGGGCCTGGCCCTGACGTTCATGGTGCTGCGCACCCGCGACGCGCACACGGCCTCCCGGCTGTCGGGCATGGCCCAGACGTGGGGCTATCTGCTCGCCTCCGTCGGCCCGTTCGCGATCGGCTGGGTGTACGGGGTGACGGACAGCTGGACGCTGCCGGTCTCGCTGCTGCTCGTCGCCTGCGCGGCGCTGCTCTTCCTCGGACTGGGCGCCGGGCGCGATCGGAAGATCTGAGGCGTTGGGGGAGTGGAGGGACGGCCTGCGCCGCCCCTCCACTCCCCCGTTCGCTCTCCCGTTCGCGCGCTGTCCCGTTTGCAAAGTCCGCAGGAGGAATCCGCCGTCATGCGCACAGCACCCCGGATCACCGTCCCGGCCCGCCTCGTCGAGTACCACGAGGACGCGTCCGAGGGCGAGGGCGGCCCCGAGTGGATCGCCGCGCTGCCGGATCTGGCGGCGGACTTCCTCGACCGCTGGCGGCTGCGCGTCGACGGCCCGGCGGCACACGGCATGGTGGCGCTCGTCCTGCCCGTACGGCGTGCGGACGGCTCCCCCGCCGCGCTGAAGCTCCAGCCGGTCACCGAGGAGAGCGCCGGTGAGGCACCGGCGCTGCGGGCCTGGGCCGGCGCGGGAGCGGTGGAACTCCTCGACCACGACGCGGAGTCCGGCACCATGCTGCTGGAGCGGCTGGACGCCGGCCGCTCGCTCCAGGACGTTCCCGACGCGGAGGCGGCGCTGCTGTCGCTGACCGGGTTGCTGGGGCGGCTGCTGGAGGCGCCCGTACCGGCCGGGCTGCGGACGCTGGGCGGGGTGGCGGAGGCCATGCTGGCGGACGTGCCGACAGCGCTGCCCGCCCTGTCCGACGCTGCCGAACGCGCCCTGCTGCTGGACTGCGCGGCCGCCCTCCGGGAGGTCGCCGGCGAGCCGGGCGACCGGCTGCTCCACTGGGACCTCCACTACGAGAACGTGCTCGCGCCCCTGCCCGGTACGGACAGGGGCGCGTGGCTGGCGATCGACCCCAAGCCGCTGGTGGGCGACCCGGGCTTCGACCTGATGCCGGCCCTGGACAACCGCTGGGAGGACGTCGTCGCCACCGGCGACGTGACCCGGGCGGTGCGCCGGCGCTTCGACCTCATGACGGACCTGCTGGGCCTGGACCGCGAACGGGCGGCGCGCTGGACGCTCGCCCGGGCCCTCCAGAACTCCCTGTGGGACGTCGAGGACGGCGAGACCCGCCTCCAGCCGGAGCAGATCGCCATCGCGAGGGCCCTGCGGGTGTGAGGCCCGCTGCCGGAGGGGCCGCACGGCCGCCCCTCCGCCCCTGCTCCCCCGCTCCTACTCCTCCCCGGCCAGCGTCAGCGCCCGCAGCTTCCGCGCGGCGAAATACGTACCGGCGACGGTCGCGACGACCAGCAGGGTCAGCCCCAGGGGCAGCGACACCTGGGCGTTGATCGCACCGTCCGCGGCGATCCGCTGGCCCAGGGCCAGCGCCCACTGCTGCACGCTGAGCGTCCGCGCCCCCGGGATGAGGCTGCCGAACAGCGACTCCCAGACGAGGGCGTAGACGAGACCGGCGATCACCGCGTGCCGGGTGACCGTCCCCAGGAAGAGGAAGATCGCGCTGTAGGCCACGGAGGCGACCGCGGCGGCGACGGCGTAGGCCACGGCGATCTGCTGGCTGTTGCCGTTGAGCACGAAACCGGCGATGAGCGTGGGGATCGCCGAGAAGGCCACGGCGACGCCGATGGCGACGATCAGCTTGGTGATGACGATGACGTGCCGCTTGACGGGTTTGGCCAGGAGGTAGACGACGGACCCGTCGTCGATCTCCGGGCCGATCGCGCCCGTACCGGCGATCACACCGATCAGCGGCACCATCGTGGCCACCGCGAAGCCGCCCAGGACGTTGGCGGCGGTCTGGTCGTCCGCGCCGCTCAGCGCCCGGATGGCGATCGAGATGGCCAGCAGCAGGGCGGGCAGGGCGAAGAGGACGGCGGCGCGGCGGCGGCCGAGGAGGCCCCGGTATGTCAGCCGGGCGACGGTCGGGTGGTAGAGCTGGTGGAGCGACATCGTGAGCCTCCTTTCAGGCCGTGACGAGGTAGGAGAAGACCGATTCCAGGGACTCGTCGGAGGGCGAGACCGTCAGGAGCCGGATGCCGTGCGCGTGGGCCACGCGCGGCAGGAGTTCGGTGAAACGGGTGAAGTCGACGGCCTGGACGCGCAGGGCGCCCTCCTGGACGTCCACCTCGATGCCCGCGGTCGACGGGTCGGCGATGAGCGCGGCGGCCAGGGCGCGGTCGTCGCCGGACCGTACGAGGTAGCGGTGCGGGCGGTCCGTCATCAGCCGGCGGATCTTGCGGAAGTCGCCCGACGCGGCGTGCCGGCCGGCGACCACGACCTCGATATGGGCGGCGAGCTGCTCGACCTCCTCCAGGATGTGGGAGGAGAACAGCACGGTCCGGCCCTCGTCGCCCATGGACCGCAGCAGGTCCATCAGCTGCATCCGCTGGCGCGGGTCCATGCCGTTGAAGGGCTCGTCGAGGAGGAGCACGGAGGGCTCGTGGACGAGCGCGGAGGCCATCTTCACGCGCTGCCGCATGCCCTTGCTGTAGGTGGCGATCTTGCGGTCCTGCGCGTACTCCATCTCGACGGTGGCGAGGGCGCGCTGGGCCTCCTTCGCCCCCAGCCCGTGGAGCTCGGCGTTGGCCAGGACGAACTCCCTGCCGGTCAGGAAGTCGTACATCGCCTCGCGCTCGGGGACGACGCCGATGTGGCGGTAGATCCGCTCATTGCGCCAGATCGGCTCGCCGTCGAGCGTGACCGTTCCGGTCGAGGGCGCGAGGAAACCACCCATCATGTTGATGAGAGTGGACTTGCCCGCTCCGTTGGGGCCGAGGAGCCCGGTGACGCCGGGGGCGACGGACATGGACACGTCGTTGACGGCGACGACGTTCCCGAACCAGCGGGAGACGTTGTCGATGTGGATGGTCGTCACAGCCCGGCCTTTCGGTAGCGGCTCATCAGGAGGCCGTAGCAGCCGGCGATCACGCCGAGGAGCACGGCGAGGTAGACGACGCCCGCGCCCGTGCCGGGGCCATGGGTTTCGGGGAAGGCGCTGGTGGCGCCGAGGAACGCCGTCTGGACACCGTCGATGAGGGTGATCGGGGAGAAGAGGCCGAGCCAGCCGACGAGCGAGGGGTTGTCGCTGGCCAGGGCGATTCCCTGGACGGTGGTGACCGCGCCGTAGGGGATCGTCAGTACGGCGATGACGCCCGCGACGCCGAAGCCCCGGCGCGGGGTGAGCGCCGCGACGACCAGGCCGATGCCGGCGAAGAGGAGCGAGAGCAGGGTCACGGAGACCATTCCCTGGGCGAAGCCCTTCGTCTGTTCGACGAAGTCCAGCTTGGCGAGCAGGGCGCCCGCGTAGAGGATCAGCAGCGGGGTGGCCGTCAGGGCGAACAGGGCCGAGGCCATCGCCGCGAACTTGGCGACGACGTAGTCGACGCGCTCGATCGGGCGGGAGAAGTACAGCGGCACGGTCTTGAACCGAAGGTCCCGTGAGACCGACTGGGGGGCCTGCGCGGCCAGGTAGAGGCCGATGACCGCCTGGAGGTAGATCGCGTAGCGCGTGTACTCCATGGGCAGCCGGTTCATCTTCGTCGTGACGGCGACGGCGACCACGATCGCGGCCGGGAGGCACATCACGCCGAAGAGGATCATCGGCAGCACCTTGGACTTCGCCGACCGGCCGAGGCCGTAGGCGCCGCGCAGGCTCTGGGAGAACAGCGAGCGACGGGCGTAGGCACGGCCGAGGCGGGGGCCGCTGTAGTCGCGGTAGCCGATGTTGTGGATGACGTCCTGGGAGCGGTGGCCGCGCCCCGGTGCCGTCGTGGTCTCAGGCGGCATCGACGCTGCCTCCGTTCTGCTGCGCGCGCTTGTCGCTCTTCTTCTGCTTCTGCTGCCAGCCGGCGCCCCACACGGGCGCCCGGTCCGGCGCGCCGGGAGCGCCCGGGGTTCCGGGGGCGGCGGGGTGCGGAGCGGCGGACTCGTCGTCGCGGAAGAGCTCCGCGATGCGGTGGCGGCGCTGCTCCATGCGGACCAGGCCGATACCGAGCCCGGCGACGGCGTCCCGGACGATGTCGTACGTCCCCTCGTCGACGACGTCGACGAGCAGCACCCGGCCGGACATGGGCGAGCCGTCGGCCGCCCGGCCCGCGGGCCGGGTCGTCAGGCCCGCCCCGTCGAGGGCCGCCAGCAGCGCGCCGGTGCCGTCGGGGCAGGCGTCGGTGTCGGTGACCTCCACCGCGAGGGAGCCCGTGGCCTGGGTGAATTCGTCCGTGGACGAGGAGCGCAGCAGTGCGCCGCCGTCGATGACGACGACGTGGTCGCAGGTGCGCTCCAGTTCGCCGAGCAGATGTGAGGTGACCAGGACCGAGATGCCGAAGTCGGTGTGGATGCGGCGGATCAGGCCCAGCATCTCGTCCCGGCCGACCGGGTCGAGACCGTTGGTCGGCTCGTCCAGCAGCACCAGCTGGGGGTCGTGGACCAACGCCTGGGCGAGCTTGACCCGCTGCTTCATGCCGGTGGAGTAACCGCCCATGGGGCGGTACCGCTCCTCGTAGAGCCCGACGTGGCGCAGGGTGTCCGCGGTCCGCTCACGGGCGGCGGTGGGCGGCAGGCCCGACATCCGCGCCATGTGGACGACGAACTCGGTGGCCGACACATCGGGCGGCAGGCAGTCGTGCTCGGGCATATAGCCGACCCGCTCACGGATCCGGGCACCCTGGGTGGCCACGTCCAGGCCGAGCACGCGGGCGTTGCCCTCGGTGGCGGGCGAGAGACCCAGCAAAATTTTGATCAGCGTGGACTTGCCGGCCCCGTTGGCACCCACCAGACCGGTGACTCCCGGATTGATGTCGACGGTGAGCCGGTCCAGAGCGGTCACCCGGGGGTACCGCTTGCTGAGGCTTTCGGTAGCGATCACAGTCACTCTTCGACCGTAGTAGCGGAAATCGCGGCAGTCGTCAGACCAGACGGCTGGTTGTCCGTAGTCCTCGGGTCTGACGTGACCGTTCGGGCGGAGGGGGCACCGGGCCGCCGGGATCGGCCGGATCCCTTGACGCAGCCGCCAGTCATTGTCACATTCATCACTGGCAACTTTCGTATGTGGCTTCGCACTTCGGATACCGGAAACGGAACTGGTCGGAGGGTGGCGGTCGGTATGACGAGTTCGGTGAGCACCGCGGAGCTGCGCGGATTCCGGGAGACCCAGCGGCTCGCGTACGACTGCGCGGAGGCGGTCGCCGCACGGCTCGTGCCGGGGGTGACCGAGCGCGAGGCGGCCCGGATGCAGCGGGAGTGGCTGCGCGAGCGCGGTGTCCGCGACTGGTTCCACCTGCCCTTCGCCTGGTTCGGCGACCGGACGGCCTTCACGGGCTTCCGGGTGCCGCTGGAGTTCTTTCCCACCGGGCGGCGGCTGGAGCCGGGGATGCCGTTCATCCTCGACCTGGCGCCGGTGCACGGCGGCTTCACGGCGGACGTCGGCTACGCCGGCTGCCTGGGCGCGAACCCGCTGCACGACCGGCTGCTCACCGATCTGGCCGCCCATCGCGGGCTGATCCTCCGCGAGGTGCGCGAGCGCCGCCCGCTGCGGGAGATATACGAGGACGTGGAGCGCCTCATGGCGCGCCAGGGCTACGTCAACCGCCATCGCGCCTATCCCTTCGGAGTGATCGCGCACAAGGTGGACCGGCTGCGGGAGCGCCGCTGGTCACCGCGGCTGTTCGGCTTCGGCACCCAGGCGCTCAAGGGCCTCGCCTCCGACGCCCTGCGCGGACACCGGGAGGGCTGGTCGCCGCTGTGGAGCCCCCACCGCCGCTCCGACCACCCGCCACGCCCCGGACTGTGGGCGGTCGAGCCCCACCTGGGCTTCCGGGGCACAGGTGTGAAGTTCGAGGAACTCCTGGTGGTCACCGACTCACGGGATCCCGAGGAGAGCGCGTTCTGGCTGGACGACGATCTGCCGCATGTGCGGCGCCGGCAGGAGGAGAGGACGGCCGTATGAGCCTGGAGAGCGAGGGCGCCCGCGAGCGCCGGGTCACCACGGGCGGGATCGAGCTGTGCGTCCTGGAACTGGGCGACCCCGCCGACCCCACGGTGGTGCTGCTGCACGGCTACCCCGACAGCAAGGAGGTCTGGTCCGAGGTCGCCCGGCGGCTGCGGGACCGCTTCCACGTGGTGCTCTACGACGTGCGGGGCCACGGCCGCTCCACCGCGCCGAGACCGCTGCGCGGCGGCTTCACCCTGGAGAAGCTCACCGACGACTTCCTGGCCGTCGTGGACGCCGTGAGCCCCGACGCGCCCGTGCACCTGGTCGGGCACGACTGGGGATCGGTGCAGGGCTGGGAATTCGTCACCGTCGAACGTACCGAAGGCCGCATCGCCTCCTTCACCTCCGTCTCGGGACCGTCCCTGGACCACTTCGGGCACTGGCTCAAGGAACGGGCCGCACGGCCCACCCCGCGCCGTACCCTCCAGCTCCTCGGCCAGGGGGCCCGCTCCTGGTACGTCTACGCCCTCCACACCCCCGTCCTGCCGGAAGCGGCCTGGCGCGGCCCCCTCGGCAAGCGCTGGCCCAAGATGCTGGAGCGGCTGGAGACCCTGCCACCGCAGGCCCCGGCCGGCTACCCGACGGCCTCTCTCCCGGACGACGCCGCCCATGGCGCCTGGCTCTACCGCGACAACGTCCGGGCCCGGCTGCGCCGCCCCCGCCCGGACGCCCACGCCCATGTGCCCGTCCAGCTGATCACCCCGACCGGCGACCCCTATCTCTCCCAACGCCTCTACGACGACCTGGAGCGCTGGGCCCCCCGGTTGGTGCGGCGCACCCTGACCGCCGGGCACTGGGTGCCCCGCACCCGGCCGGACCAACTCGCCACCTGGATCGGCGAGTTCGTCACCGCCCAGGAGGCCGCTCGCCACGAGGGCCTGCCCGCCCGGGTGCCCGTGGGCAAGGGCCCGTACGCCGACCGGTTCGGCGGGCGGCTGGTGCTGATCACGGGGGCGGCGAGCGGCATCGGGCGGGCCACCGCCTTCGCCTTCGCCGAGGCCGGGGCGCGCGTCGTCGCGGTCGACCGGGACGCGGAGGGCGCGGTCCGCACCGCCGAGCTGGCCCGGCTGACCGGGGCCCGGGACGCGTGGGCCGAGTGCTGCGACGTCTCCGACGAGCATGCCATGGAGAAGCTGGCCGCCAAGGTCGCCGCCGAGTACGGCGTGGTGGACGTGCTGGTCAACAATGCCGGCATCGGCTTCTCCGGCTCCTTCATGGACACCACCACCGACGACTGGCGCAAGGTCCTCGACGTCAATCTGTGGGGCGTCATCCACGGCTGCCGGACCTTCGGCAGGCAGATGGCCGAGCGCGGACAGGGCGGCCACATCGTCAACACCGCCTCGGCCGCCGCCTTCCAGCCGACCAAGGCCCTCGCCGCGTACGCCACGTCCAAGGCGGGCGTGCTGATGCTCAGCGAGTGCCTGCGGGCCGAGCTGGCCGGACAGGGCATCGGGGTCAGCGCGATCTGCCCCGGCATCGTCAACACCGCCATAACGACGAGCGCGGGCTTCGCGGGCGTCCCGGAAGAGGAACAGCAACGCCTCCAGGAGAAGACCGCCCGCCTCTACGGCAAGCGCAACTACCCGCCGGAGAAGGTCGCCGAGGCGATCCTCCGGGCCGTGGCCGAGGACCGGGCCGTGGTGCCCGTGGCCCCCGAGGCACACGGCATGCGCCTGATCTCCCGCTTCGCACCACGGCTGGGCCGTCGCATCGCCCGCATCGACCCGCCCCTGTGAGCGATCCCCCGCTCCGGGCGGATCCCCGTAGCGTGCGGTCCCCGCCCCCACCGAAAGTGATCTCCCTTTCCGGAGGAGCGCCTTCATGAGAGACCGATACCGAATAGCCCCTCGACGCGTGTCGTTCGACTGGCAGGACACGCCCCTGCACTGGATCCCGGACGAGCCCACGGCCACCCATGTCATCAACGTCCTCCACCTCCTGCTGCCCGCCGGTGAGCGGTGGTTCGTCAAGGTCTTCAAGGAAGCCTTCCCCCTGGTGAGCGACGAGGCGCTACTCAAGGACGTGAAGGGCTTCATGGGGCAGGAATCCACCCACAGCGTCCAGCACTCCTATGTGCTGCGGCACCTCGCCGAACAGGGGCTGGACACCGCCCGGTACACAAAGCACGTCGACTTCCTGTTCGACGTCCTGCTCGGCGACCGTCCCCCGTTCGGCCTGCGGATCTCCGAACGCGAGTGGCTGCGCTTCCGGCTCTCCGTGATCGCCGCCACCGAGCAGTTCACCGCGGTGCTCGGCGACTGGGTCCTCCGGGCCGACTCCCTCGACGAGGCCGAACCGGACCCCGTGATGCTGGACCTGCTGCGCTGGCACGGCGCCGAAGAGGTCGAACACCGGTCCGTGGCCTTCGACATGTACCAGCACTGCGGCGGCCCGGACCCCGCGCGCTACGCGCGCCGGCTGCTCGGCATGGCGATCACAGCGCCGGTGCTCTTCTACCTCTGGGGCTGGGGCTCGGGCTATCTGATCCGCCACGACCCCTGGCTGGCGGGCCGGCTGCGCTACTCGCTGCGCGAGCACAACCGGGCCGTCGCCAAGGGCCTGTTGCCCTCCTGGCGGGAGCTGGGCTCGGCCGTCCCCCGCTACGCGCGGCGCTCGTACCACCCCTCCCAGGAGGGGTCGCTGCGCAAGGCCCTCGACTACCTGGCGACCTCGCCCGCGGCCCGCGCCGCGGCGGGCGCGGTGGGCCGGGCGGCCCTCTCGTAAGCCGCCCCCCGACGGCGGCCTTCTGTAAGGAGCACCCCTGTGCCGGAAGCGGAGTACCGGATCGAGGACCTGGCCCACCACAGCGGCACGACCGTCCGCACCATCCGCGCCTACCAGGACCGCGGACTGCTGCCCAAGCCGGAGCGGCGCGGCCGGGCCAACGTCTACCGGGACACCCACCTGGCCCGGCTCCGCCAGATCGGCGGACTCCTCGACCGCGGCTACACCCTCGCCAGCATCAAGGAGCTGCTGGACGCCTGGGCCACCGGCCGCGGCCTGGGCGGGGTGCTCGGGCTGGTCGCCGAGATCGACGGCCCGTGGTCCGACGAGGAACCCGGCCGGATCACCCGGGCCGAGCTGGACGAGCGATTCGGCGGGACCCAGGACGACGAGGCCGTCACGGACGCCGTCGGCCTCGGCGTCCTGCTCCCGCTGCCCTCCTCGCCCGGGGAGTTCCTGGTGCCCAGCCCCCGGGAGCTGGCCGTCGCCGCCGAGCTCCACGCGGCCGGCGTCCCCCTGCACGCCATCTCCGGGCATCTGCGTGAACTGCGTACCCAGGTCGAACACATCGCCTCCCGTTTCCTCGACTTCACCACCGAACACGTCTTCCAGCAGTTCCTCGGCCATCCCCCCACCGACGAGGAGGCCACCGAGGCCGCCTCCCTGGTCCGCCGTCTGCGCCCCCTGGCCCAGCAGACAGTCGACGCCGAACTCGCCCGCGCGATGCGCACCTTGGCCACCCGCCACCTTCACCAGCACCTGGACGCATGGGCACCGGACGCCGCCCCGAGCGACTCCACCGAAGCCGGCCGCGAGCCCGCACCGGAGCGGACAGCACCGCCCACCGAGAAGCAGCGGCCCGTCACGGAGCAACCGCCCGCCGTGGAGCAGGTGGTCTTGCCCGCCGCGACCGTCCGGGCCGTCCGGGCACTCGTCGGGACCGGGAACGTCGCGGCCTTCATCACCGCCGCCGCCGAACGGGAGGTACAGGCCCGCGTCATGGACGGGCTCCTCCCTCACCCCTGAGGCCCGGCCAGAGACCCGAACAGAGACCCAAGGAGAGGCCCGCCCGGAGCTCGTCCCCTCAGTGGTCGGCGAGCCAGTTGCCGTGGAAGCCGTAGGGCACTCGCCCGGGCAGATGTATCGCGGCGACGGGCGGCGCGGCGAGATCGTCGGCGTCGAGCACGACCAGGTCGCTCCGGTCGGTGGCGACGTCGTACACATAGGTGAGCAGCCAGCCCGGCCCGCCCGGGCATTCGTCCGCCGGCGCGAAAGCCGCCTCGGCCGGGACGCGCCCCGGCCCGAAGGTGTGCCGGGCGACGGATCCGGTGCGCAGGTCGTAGCGGAGCAGCTCACCGGCGGCCCGGCCCGCCCCCGGGCTCTCGCCGACGGTCACATGCCCGTACCGGGCGAAGCGTCCGGTCAGACGGTCGTCGATCCTGGGGAACTCGCAGGGCTGGTCGTCGAGTTGCTCCTCGCTCACCGTTCCCCGGGTCAGATCGACGGTCCATCGCCATAGCGCGGGCCGGGCCGCCGGGCCACCGTTCTCGTCGGCGAAGAGACGCGGGTACCGGATGACATGGAGCACGATCCGCTCGCCGTCGGCGGCGCTCTCGTCGTACGCGTTGAGGGCGTGGAAGACGTAGCAGGGTTCGATCGGAAGCCAGCGGACCGCGCCGTACGGATCGTCCCGGCGGAGCACACCCAGCCGGGCGCCGTGGTCCGGCCGCCATGTGTAGGGCATGCCCTGGCGCGTTCTCGCCCGCTCCTCGTCGAACACCACCGGCAGATCCATGAAGACGACGTGGGCGGCGGTGAGATGGAAGTCGTGCGTCATCGTGTGCACCGGCACGTCTATGGCTCTGCTGAGCGTCAACTCACCGTCGGCGTCGGCACGGTGATAGGTCAGATAGGGCGCCTCGCGACCGCCGTAGCCAAAGAAGTGCAGCTCACCGGTGTCGGGGCAGGTCTTGGGGTGCGCGGTCATCGGTGTGGTCAGCCGGCCGCCGAAGTCATACGGCCCGACCGTCTCCAGCTCACGGTCCTTCCGCAGGTCCAGCTCGTACGGGAAGGACGACTCGATCAGGGCGAGGGTACGGCCCGCGTGGCGCACCACATGGGTGTTGGCCCGTCCGGCGGTGAGATCGACGTGGCCCTCCGCGTCCCGGAAAGGGGCGCCGTGTGTGAAGGCCGAGGTGCGGACCCAGCGGTTGCGGTAGGAGGTGGCCCTGCCACCTTCCAGCCGCACCCCGTGGATCATGCCGTCGCCGAGGAACCAGTGGCCGGAAGCGGCGTCGTGGGGATTGGGGCCGTTGCGCAGGTACCAGCCGCTGAGCTCGGGCGGGATCGTCCCGGTGACCGGAAGGTCGTGGGCGGTGAGTTCCTCGGTCACCGGCGCGAAGTTGCCGGCGAGATGAGCGGGTGCGGTCGTCATCGTGCGGCCTCCTTGAGGCTCTCGTCGAGGGGTTCTCATCGGGGTTCCCGTCGTCTCATCGGGGGTTCCCGCCGGGTTGCTATCGGCGGCCCGGACCCGCTCACAGGGCGTGTCCGGGCCCTTTGCGCGTCAGGCCGCGCCGCGCGGGGCCATCCGGGTCCGGACCCGCTCGGGGTAGCCGGCGGTGAACACAGCGGGCAGCGCGAACCCGGCGACCTGGAGCGGGATGGACACCCCGGCGCCGAGGCCCTCGGCGTAGACGGCGGTCAGCGCGGCGGCGGTCAGCGTGAACGCCACCGCCCAGACGGCAGTGATCACCACATTGATCCGGCGGAAGATCGCGGTGCGCCACACCTCGGGCGGGGTCTGGCGCTTGGCGATGCCCGTGGTGAAGGGACGGCGGACGGCCAGGGTCGCCCACGCGGTCACGGCGAGCCAGCCCAGCGAGAGGGCACCGCCGTAATGCCGCAGCTCACTGTGCGGGAGGGCGAAGGCCACGGCGGTGAGGGCGACGAAGTAGACGGCTGTGCTGATCTCGAGGATCAGCGAGTCGGCGGTGTCGCCTGCCCGGCGCGCTGTCACCAGCAGCGCCACGGCCACCGCCAGAGCGGTGGCCGCCCCCCATTGCCAGCCGAGGGGGGAGACGGCCGCGAAGGCGATCCAGGGGGTGAAGCCGCGCAGATAGTTCATGGAGATCTCCCTCAGACGATCCGGCCAGGCCCTTGGCCGGCCCACCCGTGCGCCGGCCCCGTCGACCGACCTTCCAACTTCGACATGTCAAAGCTAGAAGGTCCTGCCTTGACGTGTCAAGAGTGGAATGTAGGGTGGGCCCATGAGCCTGAGACACGCGCTGCTGGGTCTGCTGTCCGACCGCCCCGCCAGCGGATACGACCTGATGAGGCGCTTCGAGACCTCGCTCTCCAACGTGTGGCCTGCCACCCAGAGCCAGGTCTACGGCGAGCTGGGCAAGCTCGCGAAGAGCGGGCTGCTCGAAGTGGCGGCGGAGGGCCCGCGTGGGCGCAAGGAGTACGCCATCACCGAGGAGGGCCTCGCCGAGCTGCACCGCTGGCTCACCGAGACCCAGCCGGAGCGGATGCGCCGCAGCGAGGCGATGCTGCGGGTCTTCTTCCTCGACCAGCTCACCCCGCTGGAAGCATTCACCTACCTCTCCACCGAGGCCGAGCGGGCCGCGGGGCAGCACGAGGCACTGGAAGGGCTGGAGAAGTCCGTCGAGTGGGACGACGGCCCGCTGTCGGTGAACGGCCGCCTCGCCCTGGAGTACGGCCTGCGCTTCACCGCCATGTACGAGGAGTGGGCCCGCTGGGCGGCGGCGCAGGTCGAGGCCCGCTCCGGCCGGCGCCTGACGCCCTCAGAGCCCGGGGGCGCCCCAGACCGGGAACCAGCGGCCCAGGTCCTCCTCGATCCGCAGATCGTCGGCGAGCAGAGCCCTGACCTGTAGTTCCAGCTCGTTGTCCCGCTTGTCCGCCACGGCGGCCCGCTTGTCCGCGACGACGGCCCCGTCCCCGCCGGCCACCGGCGCGAAGGGGTAGAAGGTGCCTCGCTTGTAGAGGTAGACGAGGGCGAGCGGGCGCCGTCCCTCATCGCGGAAGCCCATCAGCGAGCAGAGCAGCTGGGGGCCGAACCCGCCTTCCTGGAGCAGGGTGTTCACCGCGTGCAGGTCGTTGACCAGGGCGGCCGTGTCGTCCGCGGGCCGTCGCGCCAGCAGCCAGCTGTACCCGTAGGAGTCCCGGCTGAACTCCACGGGCTCGCCGTCCCGTTCGGCGTCGGCGTCCAGCAATTCCCCGACGTCCCGCCGGATCCGCTCGAACGCCCCTCCCTCCACACTCGCGAAGCACACCGAGCCCAGCCCGGTCGGGGCGAACCCGGCACCGGCCCGCAACGTCACGGCGGCGGAGGGCAGGGCGAACAACTGGTCGAGATCGGGGCGGACCGGCTTGCTGCGGCCGAGAATCACATCCAGGAAGCCCACGGGCCACGTCTCCCTCCGCGTCGGTCGGTCACCTGTCACGGGCGGCCGAGCTGGGCCGAGATCCGCCCCAGCTGGTCCAGCCGCTGTTCCAGCGTCGGGTGCGAGGACAGCAGCCGGCTCAGGCTGTCCCTGCTGAGAGCGGGTGCGAAGTAGAAGGCGTTGAAGGGCTCGGCCTGCCGCAGATCGCGCGTCGGAATGCGGGCCATCTGCCCGGTGACCTTGGTCAGCGCGGACGCCAGCGCCGAGGGCCGGCCCGTGAGCAGGGCGCCCGCCCGGTCGGCGGAGAGCTCGCGGTAGCGCGACAGCATCCGGGTGAGGAGGAAGCTGATCGCGTAGACGACGGCGCTGACCAGCGGTACCAGCACCATGATCAGAGCCGTGTTGGCGTCCCGGCCGCCCACCCGGCGCAGACCGCCCCACAGCCCGATCCGGGTGATGATCCCGGCCAGGACGCCCAGGAAGGACGCGATGGTCATCACGGCCACGTCGCGGTGCGCGACATGGGAGAGCTCATGGGCCAGGACGCCCTCCAGCTCCTCCGGCTCCAGCCGTCGCAACAGCCCTGTCGTCGCGCAGACCAGGGCGTTGCGCTGATCGCGTCCGGTGGCGAAGGCGTTGGGCACGTCGCTGTCCGCTATCGCCACGCGCGGCTTGGGCATGTCGGCGAGCGCGCAGAGCCGGTCGACGGCGCCGTGCAGCTCGGGCGCCTCCTGCGGGGAGACCTCCCGGGCGCCCATGCCGAAGGCGGCGATCCGGTCGCTGAACCAGAACTGGGCGACGAACAGACCGCCCGCGAGAACCAGGACGAACGGCCAGGCCCCGCGCAGCAGCGCCACCAGCACACCTACGAAGACCACGTAGAGCAGCCCGATGAGGAACATCGTGCCGACCATGCGGGTGGTCAGCCCCCGGTCGGGGGCGAATCGGGTCCCTTGCACGGCAGACCTCCAAGGCTCCGCGAGCATGCCCCCGTAGTGGAGCATGCCCCCCAGTAGGTGCCTCTGACCCGATTCTCCCTCTCCACCGCGCCTTGGGCGGGCTCTCCGTACGTTGGGCAGGCTCGCCGTAGGTTGGGCGGGCTCGCCGCCCACCCCGCCCCGGGACGGCCTCCCCGGTCAGGAGAGCTGTGCGAGACCCTCCGTGGCGATCTTCTCGAAGACGGCGACGTCCACCGCGAAGATCGAGTCGGCGATCGGCCAGTGCACCACGATCTCGTCGATGCCCAGCTCCGCGTGCGAGCCGGCGAAGTCGACGAAGGCGTCGAAGGAGTCCAGCGGCCGGTCGGGGGTGAAGCCGGTGAGCATCACCTTGGGCAGCTCGGCGACGTCCCGCCCGGCGTCGGCGCAGATCGCGCCGAGCCGCTCGATCTGCCCGGCGATGGCCGCCCGGGACTGCTCCGGGGTGCCCGTCTCGTAGATCTTCGGGTCGCCCGTGGTCACCCAGGCCTGACCGTGGCGCGCGGCGAGCCGCATCCCGCGCGGGCCGGTCGCGGCGACCGCGAAGGGCAGACGGGGGCGCTGCACACAGCCCGGGATGTTGCGGACCTCGTGCGCCGAGTAGTGGTGACCCTCGGAGGTGACCACGTCCTCGGTGAGCAGCCGGTCCAGCAGCGGCACGAACTCGGCGAAGCGGTCGGCGCGCTCGCGCGGCGTCCACGGCTCCTGCCCGTCCCGCAGCAGCGCCGTGGCGTCGAAGCCGGAGCCGCCCGCTCCGATGCCGAGGGTGATCCGCCCGCCCGAGATGTCGTCCAGGGAGATGAGCTCCTTGGCGAGCGTGACCGGGTGCCGGAAGTTGGGGGAGGTGACGAGGGTCCCCAGGCGCATCCTGGACGTGACGCCGGCCGCCGCGGTCAGGGTCGGTATCGCGCCGAACCACGGTCCGTCGCGGAAGGTCCGCCACGACAGGTGGTCGTAGGTGTACGCGGTGTGGAAGCCCAGTTCCTCGGCTCGCTGCCAGGACTCACGGCCGCCCTCGGACCAGCGGCGGTCGGGAAGGATCACGGTGCTCAGTCGCATGGGACCGAGCGTAGGCGCTGGGTGCGACAACCGGGCCGCGGGGGAGACCGGCCGGCGGCGCCCGGCTCAAGACCGCGCCTCGTACGCACGCTCGTACGCATGTCCGCGGCACGTGCCGGAGAATGAGAAATGTGACTTCCGCTACCGAGCAGCCCGAGACCCCGGCCACGCGCCGCACCGCCGCGACCACCCGGCTGATCGCCACCGATCTGGACGGCACCCTGCTGCGGGACGACAGGACGGTCTCCGATCGCACGGTGGCGGCCCTGGCGGCCGCCGAGGAGGCGGGCATCGAGGTCTTCTTCGTCACCGGGCGCCCGGCCCGCTGGATGGACGTCGTCCGGGACCATGTGCACGGTCACGGCCTGGCGATCTGCGCCAACGGCGCGGTGGTCGTCGACCTCCACGACGGCGGCCGGTTCGTCAAGGTGCGCCCTCTGGAGTCCGGCGCCGCCCTCGCGATCGTCCGCGCGGTGCGCGCCGCCGCGCCCGGTGCCTCGTTCGCGGTCGAGCGCGCCTCGGGCATCCACTACGAGCCGCACTACCCGCCCTTCCAGACCGACCCGTACGCGTCGATCGCCCCGGCGGAAGAGCTGCTGAACAGCGGCGACGGCCACGGCCCCGTCGTCAAGCTCCTCGCCTTCCACCCCGAGCTGGCCCCGGACGAGTTCCTGGAGCTGGCCCGGGCCGCGGCCGGTGAGCACGGCGTGTTCACCCGCTCCAGCCCGACGGCCCTGCTGGAGATCAGCGGCCCCGGTGTGAGCAAGGCCAGCACACTGGCGCAGTGCTGTGCGGAGCGCGGCATATCCCCCGAGGAGGTCGTGGCGTTCGGTGACATGCCGAACGACCTGGAGATGCTCGGCTGGGCCGGCACCGCCTACGCCATGGCCAACGCCCATCCCGATGTTCTCGCCGCCACCACGCTTCGCACGGCCGCCAACACCGAGGACGGCGTGGCGGCGGTCATCGAGCAGATCCTGCACGGCCTGTCGTAGTCACCCCGGCACCCGGTTCCGGCTGCCACCCTGCCGTCCGGGCCCGGCCCCGGACGGCGGATCTCACCCGGACGGCGGGTTTGAACACTGGGCCGCGGCCTACAGCACGACTCCGCGCGCCCGCAGCCAGCGCACCGGGTCGACGGCCGAACCGAAGTCCGCCGTCGTACGGACCTCGAAGTGCAGATGCGGCCCCGTGGAGTTCCCCGTGGTCCCGGTCAGCCCGATCCACTCGCCCGCGCGGACCTGTCGCCCCGGTGTCATGAGCGGCGCCGACAGATGCGCGTACTGCGAGTACCAGCCGTCCTCGTGCCGGATGACCACGCTCATCCCGAACGGACCGCCGCATCCGGTGGCGACCACCGTCCCGGCGCCCACCGCCCGGACGGGGGTGCCGGTGGGGACGGCGAAGTCCTGCCCGGTGTGGCCGTTGGCCCAGTGGGCGCCGGTGCCGCCGAAACCCGCCGTGAGCTCGTAGGCCACCAGGGGACGCGTCCAGCCGCTCCGTGAGATCTCCGGCGGGCGGTTGGCGGCGTCCTGGGTGTCCTCCTGCTCGCTCTGGAGCCCGTCGAGGTCGACCGGCATGCAGCGGCCGCTGCGGATGGCCATGTCCGCCATGGTGTTCAGCTCGCCCCGCGCCTTCGCCAGCCGCTCCTCCAGGGCGGCCTTCTCCACCCGGAGGCGGGCGGCGTCCTCGGTGAGCGCCAGCAAGGAGGTAGTGGTCGACAGCCGGTCGGCCGCCAGCGTGCGGCTCCTGCCGTCGGCCTCGATCAGTATCCGCGCGAGCCTCTCCCGCCGGTCGGTCTCCTGGTACTGAAGCTCCAGCAGCTCCAGGGGCTCGTCGGCGACCGCGGCGCTGCCGGGGGCGGTGAAGCCCCCGGACCGGTACTGCGCCCGGGCCACGGCCCCCGCGTCACGGCGCAGGGCGACGGTGGCGAACCGCTGGCCCGCCCACTGGCGGGTGAGCCACTCGCCCCGGGCCCTCTGGTCCTCCGCCGCGCGTACCCGGAGCTCGTAGCGCTGGCGGAGCCGCCCGGCCTCGCGGGCCAGCCGGACCACCTCCGTGCCGACGCGTACCAGCCGCTCCGGGGCACGAACGGCGGAGGACGGCTCAGCGGCGACAAGCGGGAGGGTCAGCACGCAGAGCGCGCACAGCGCCGCCCCCTTGTGCGCCCGCCCGTACGAACCGCTCGAACGTCTCGAACGGTGAATGCGACATGTGCGATATGAACGCAGCACCATGTTCGCGATCTTCACCGGCGTACCGGCCGGGCGCGCCCGCGGAAGACCGTTCGGAGGAACTCAGCCACCCACAGGGCCGCAGACAGGGCCTACAGGGGCGCTTCCCACACCACCCTCGTGCCGCCCCCGTCCTCGCCCAGACCCGGCCCGTACGAGCTGGACCCGCCGAGCGACTCGGCACGCTTGGCGAGGTTGCGCAGCCCGCTGCGGCGGCCGCCCTCCGGGATGCCCACCCCGTCGTCGGAGACGGTCAGCCGGACTCCTTCCCGGCCGTCCGGCAAGGTGATCGTGGCGTCGACCAGCACCTCGATGCGGGACGCCCGGGCGTGCCGGAAGGCGTTGGAGAGCGCCTCCCTCAGCGCGGCGATGAGGTTCTTGCCGGTGAGCTCGCCGACCTTCGCGTCGACCGGGCCGACGAAGTTCGCGGAGGGCTGGAAGCCGAGCGGCACGGCCGCCGTGCCCAGCTCGCGCAGCACACGCGTCCGCAGCCCGGCGGGCGCCTCCGTGGGCTCCTGCTGCAACGCGAAGATGGCCGTGCGGATCTCCTGGATGGTCACGTCCAGCTCGTCGACGGCCTGGCCGACCTTCCCGCGCACCTCGGTCTCGGCGGCGAGCCGCTGGGCGCCCTCCAGCAGCAGCCCGGTGGCGAACAGCCGCTGGATGACGAGGTCGTGCAGGTCACGGGCGATCCGGTCGCGGTCCTCGTAGACAGCCAGCCGCTCCCGGTCGCGCTGGGCCTCGGCCAGGACGAGCGCGAGGGCGGCCTGCGCGGCGAACTGGGTGGCCAGGACGCGTTCGGTGGCCGTGTACTTGCGGGCGCCGCGCCGCCGGGGGATGGCGAGCGTGCCGAGCACCCGGTCGCCGCTCTTGAGCGGCAGCAGCATGCTCGGGCCGAACCGCGGCGCGACCTCCGTGATCATGCGCGGGTCGGTGGCCGAGTCGTCGACGAACACCGGCTCCCCGGCGAGGAGCTGGGAGACGACCGGGCTGTGCGGCGGTATCACCGTCCCCATGAGGCCGGCGGGCTCCTCGGCGGAGACGGCGACCATCTCCAGCCCTCCCTCGCCGTCCGGCAGCAGCACGATGCCGGCGGACGAGTCCGCGAGCCTGCGCGCCTGTTCGGCGACGACCGCGAGCGCGTCCTCGGCGTCGCTGCCCGACAGCAGGGCCGTCGTCACCGCGACCGAACCGTCGATCCAGCGCATGCGCTGCCCGCGCTCCTCGTGCACGCGCGCGTTGCCGATCGCGATGCCCGCCTCGGTCGCGAGGATCTTCACCATGTGCAGGTCGGCGACGCCGAACTCGCCGCCGTCGCGTTTCTCGGTGAGGTAGAGGTTGCCGAAGATCTCGCCCCCGACCCGGATCGGCACACCCAGGGCGTGCCGACCGTCGGGAAAGGCCGCGACACGCTCGTACTCGTCCTCCGCGACCCCGTGGGTGACGAAATCCGACATCCCCTCGCCACCGGCGTCGAGCACGCCGATGGCGGCGTACCGGGCGTCGGCGAGTTCGGCGGCGGTCCGGCAGATGCGGTCGAGCGTGGTGTGGAGCTCCATGCCGGTGCCCACCGAGCGCATGGCCTCCAGCAGTTGCGGAACGCGCCCGGTGAGCTCCGTGGACAGGCCCTGGAGGCTGCGGGTGGCCTCCGTGGCGACGTCCAGCGAGTCCATCGGCTCCCGGTCGGGCACGGCCCCCCGCGGGTCCCGGTCCTGCGGGTCGGAGGGGTGTGCCGTGGCTGCCATGGGGCCGAGCCTAGTAAGCACCATTTGCCGGGGAAAGCGCCATGAGGCTGGTGTCCGCCGCCGCTTCCCGTGCCAGCGCCCGGCGGAAGGGCCCGGGCGCCTCCGCGAGCTCTTCGTACGCCCCTCGCTGCACCACGCGCCCCCGCTCCAGCACGAGTATCTCGTCGACGGCCGCCAACCCCGCGAGCCGGTGGGTGATCAGCACCGTCGTACGGCCTTCCGTCGCCGCCAGCAGATCGGCCGTCAGGGCGTCGGCCGTCGCCAGGTCGAGGTGCTCGGCGGGTTCGTCCAGTACAAGGACCGGGAAGTCCGCCAGCAGGGCCCGGGCCAGGGCCAGCCGCTGCCGCTGGCCTCCGGACATCCGCGCGCCGTGCTCGCCCACCAGCGTGTCCAGCCCCTGGGGAAGGCCGTCCACCCACTCCAGGAGCCGCGCCGCCCGCAGTGCCTCACGGAGCTCCCCGTCGTCCGCGCCGGGCCGCGCGAGCCGCAGGTTCTCGCGGACCGAGCTGTCGAAGATGTGGGCGTCCTGCTCGCACATGCCCACCAGCCGCCGCACCGCGTCCCCGTCCGTCGCCGCCGCGTCCCGCCCGCCGAGGGTGTACGAACCGGCCTCCGCGTCCAGGAACCGCAGCAGCACCCGCGCGAGCGTGGTCTTGCCCGAACCGGACTCCCCCACCACGGCGACCCGGCGGCCCGCCGTGAGCTCCAGCGCGAAGCCGTCCAGGGCCGGGACGGACTGCCCCGGATGGCGTGCCGTCAGCCCCGTCACGCGCAGCGGGAACGGCGACTTCGGCGCCGCCCCCGTCCCGTCCCGTACGGGCACGGGCGCGTCCAGCACCTCGTACACCCGCTCCGCCGAGCGCCGGACGCGCTGGCGGTACTGCACCGCGAGCGGCAGCCCCGCGACCGCTTCGAACGCGGCCAGCGGAGTGAGCACCACCACGGCCAGCCACACCCCGCCGAGCCGGCCCTCGTGCACGGCGTCCGCCCCCGCCCATGCCGAGACGGCCACGGTCAGCCCACAGGCCAGGGCCGACAGACCCGAGCCGAGGGCCGTCGCGGCGGAGGCCCGCCGGGCGATCCGGGTGAGCGCCGCGTCGGCGCCCCGCAGCCGCTCCAGCCGGCCGGGCAGGGCACCGGCGACCGTCAGCTCGGCGGTGCCGTTCAGCACCTCGACCACATGCGTGGACAACTCCCCGCGCGCGGGCGCCAGCCTGCGCTCCGCACGCCGGGCAACCGCCCCGGACAGCGCGGCCGCGACCGGCCCGGCGACCAGCAGCCCCACCGCCAGCGCCGCACCGGCCTCCGGCAGCAGCCACGCGGTGAAACCGACCGACACGGCGCCGACGAGCACGGCCGCGCCGAGCGGCAGCAGCCAGCGCAGGAAGTAGTCCTGCAACGCGTCCACATCGGCGACCAGCCGCGAGAGCAGGTCACCGCGCCGGGTGTCCCGCAGCCCCGACGGAGCCAGCCGCTCCAGCCGCCGGTAGACCGACACGCGCAGCTCGGCGAGCACACGCAGGGCGGCGTCGTGCGAGACCAGCCGCTCGGCGTAGCGGAACACGGAGCGGCCGATGCCGAAGGCGCGGGTCGCGGTGACGGCCACCATCAGGTAGAGCACGGGGGGTTGCTCCGAGGCGCGGGAGATCAGCCATCCGGAGACGGCCATCAGGCCTACGGCACTGCCCAGGGCTAGGGCGCCCAGCAGCGTGGCCAGGGCGAAGCGGCTTGCGTACGGGCGCCCGGCTGCCCGGATGCGGGTCAGAACCCCCGCGCTGCGCGCGGGGTCATGCCCACCCGCCCGCCCGGCGACCGGAACCGTGTCGACGTCCGAGGGGGCCACTGGCAGGTGATCCAGTACCCGGCGTACAGGCCGACCAACGACGGCCTTGGGCGCCTCCAGCCGTACCACCCTGTCCGCCACCGCCAGCAGTGCCGGGCGGTGTACGACCAGGACGACCGTGCGGCCGGCGGCCAGCCGTCGTACCGCCTCGACCACCGCCGCCTCGGTCTCCCCGTCCAGCGCGGCCGTCGGCTCGTCGAGCAGCAGTACCGGCCGGTCGGCCAGGAACGCCCGGGCCAGCGCGAGGCGTTGGCGCTGCCCGGCGGACAGCCCGCTCCCGTCCTCGCCGAGGCGAGTGTCAGTGCCCTGCGGCAACATGGAGACGAACTCGAGCGCCCCGGCCGCGCGCAGTGCCTCCCGCACCTGTGCGTCCGTGGCGCCGGGCCGGGCCAGCCGGACGTTCTCGGCGATCGTCCCGGCGAAGAGATGGGGCCGTTGCGGGACCCAGGCCACCTGGTCCCGCCAGCTTTCGGGGGAGAGCGATGCCAGATCCGCGTCACCGACGAACACCCGCCCGCTCGCGGGCTGTTCGAGGCCGAGCAGCACGTTCAGCAGGGTGGACTTGCCGACGCCGCTGGGCCCGGTCACCGCGACCGTCTCCCCGGGCCGGACCGCGAACGAGGTCTCGGCCAGCGAGGGCGTGTCGCGCCCCGCGTGCCGCACCACGAGCCGGTCCACGGTGAGCGCCGCGCCCCGCGCGTCGGGGGCGGGGAGGGTGCCGGCGGGCGCCGGCTCGGTCTCCAGCACCGCGAAGACCTCGTCCGCCGCGGCCAGCCCCTCCGCCGCCGCGTGGTACTGAGCGCCCACCTGCCGCAGCGGAAGATAGGCCTCAGGGGCCAGGACCAGCACCATCAGACCGGTGTAGAGGTCGAGTTCGCCGTGCACGAGCCGCATGCCGATGCCGACCGCGACAAGCGCGACCGACAGGGTGGACAGCAGTTCCAGCGCGAAGGAGGAGAGGAAGGCGAGCCGCAGGGTGCGCAGGGTGGCCCGCCGGTAGTCGGCGGTGATCGCGCGGATGGCTTCGGCCTGCGCCTTGGCCCGGCCGAACACCTTGAGCGTGGGCAATCCCGCGACGACGTCCAGGAAGTGGCCGGACAGCCGGGACAGCAGCCGCCACTGCTTGTCCATCCGGCCCTGGGTGGCCCAGCCGATCAGGGCCATGAAGAGGGGGATGAGGGGAAGCGTGAGGACGATGACGAGCGCCGACACCCAGTCGGCGGAGACGATCCGGGCGAGGACGGCCACGGGCACCACGGCCGCGAGACCCAACTGGGGGAGGTAGCGGGCGAAGTAGTCGTCGAGCGCGTCGATCCCTCGCGTGGCGAGGGTGGTCAGCTCGCCGGTGTTCCGGGTGCCGGGGCCGAGCCTGGTCGCGTGTTCGAGCAGCCGGGTCCGCAGGGCGGACTTGACCGCCGCGCTCGCGCGGTGCGCGGCCAGTTCGGTGAGCCAGGCCACCGCCGCCCGGCCGAGGGCGACGGCGGCCAGCAGCGCCAGGGGCAGCCCCAGGTCGCGGGCGGTGAGCCCGCGTTGGAAGGCCCCGGTCACCACCTCGGCGACGAGCATCGCCTGGGCGATGACCAGGCCCGCCCCGGCCAGCCCGAGCACGACCGAGGCGGCCAGGAAGAAGCGGGTCGCCGCGGCGTGCCGCAGCAGTCGGGGGTCGACGGGCTTCACGACACGCCCCGTCTCAGTGCGCGGCCGGGATGTGCTGGGTGCCGATCCGCTTGCGGAACACCCAGTACGTCCACGCCTGGTAGCCCACGATCACGGGGGTCATGAAGCCCGCGACCCACGTCATGATCCGCAGCGTGTACGGGCTGGAGGAGGCGTCGCTCACGGTCAGGCTCCACGCCGGGTCGGACGAGGAGGGCATGACGTCCGGGAAGAGCGCGAGGAAGACCATCGCGAAGACGGCCACGACCGTGACCCCGGACAGGGCGAACGCCCAGCCCTCCCGGCCCGCCCGGTTGAGGGCCAGGGCCACGAGCAGCGCCACCACCGCGACGACGGCCACGGGCAGGCTGCGTCCGTTGCCGGACTCGGCCTGCGTCCAGGCCAGGAAGGCCGCGGCGAGCGCCACGGCGGCCAGGCCGTAGCGGGCCGCGTGGGCCCGGGCCCGGGCCCGGATGTCGCCGACGGTCTTGAGCGCGGCGAAGACCGCCCCGTGGAAGGTGAACAGCACCAGCGTGAACAGGCCGCCCAGCAGGGCGTACGGGTTCAGCAGGTCGAGGACGTCACCGGTGTAGTTCTTGTCCGGGCCGATCGGCACCCCGCGCACGATGTTGGCGAAGGCGACGCCCCAGAGGAAGGCGGGCAGCAGCGAGCACCAGAAGATCGCGTTCTCCCAGTTGCGCTGCCAGCGCTCCTCGCTGCGCTTGTGGCGGTACTCGAAGGCGACGCCGCGCACGATCAGGCAGACGAGCACGGCCAGCAGCGGCAGGTAGAAGCCGCTGAAGAGGGTGGCGTACCAGTCGGGGAAGGCGGCGAAGGTCGCGCCGGCCGCGGTGATCAGCCAGACCTCGTTGCCGTCCCAGACGGGGCCGATCGTATTGATCAGTACCCGGCGTTCTGTGCGGTCCTTGGCCAGCGTCTTGGTGAGGACGCCGATCCCGAAGTCGAAGCCTTCGAGGAAGAAGTAGCCGGTCCACAGGACGGCGATCAGCAGGAACCAGAAGTCGTGGAGGTGCATGGTCGGGTTCTCCGTTCCACCGCGCGCGTCAGTACGCGAAGGTCACGCGTCAGTACGTCGCCAGTACGCCAGTACGTGGTCGCGCGTCAGTACGCGAAGGTCATCGGCTTGTCGGCGTCCTCGGGCAGCTCCGCGCCCCGGTCACCGCCCGGCATCCGCAGCCGGGGGTCCTTCGTCGGCGGCTTCTCGTCCGTGTCGGGCCCGGCCGAGCCGTACTTCACCAGCAGCTTGACCTCGACCACGGCGAGGATCGCGTAGAGCGCGGTGAAGACGGTCATCGAGGTGATCACCTCGCCCTGGCTCACTCCCGGCGAGACGGCGTTGCCGGTCTTCATCAGCCCGTAGACGGCCCAGGGCTGGCGGCCCATCTCGGTGAAGATCCAGCCGAAGGAGTTGGCGATCAGCGGGAAGCCCATGGTGAGGATGCCGATGCGCCAGGACCACTTGGTGAAGAAGGGGCTCATCTCGCGCGTCCGCGTGAGCATCAGGCGCGGGATCTCGTCCTCCCCGACCCGGTACTCGGGCGCGAGCCAGAGTTTCCTGCGGGTCGTCCACAGCCCGATGAGCGCGGCCACGAAGGAGGTCATCCCGAAGCCGATCATGAGGCGGAAGCCCCAGAAGGTCATGAAGATGCTGGGGATGTAGTCCTTCGGCTGCCCGCCGTAGCGCGCGGCCTCCTGCGCGGCGATGTCGTTGATGCCGGGGACGGGGTCGGAGAAGTTGCTGTGGGCGAGGAAGGACAGCAGGCCGGGGATCTCTATCTCGACGCTGTTGTGCCCCTTGCCGACGTCGCCGACCGCGAAGACCGAGAAGGGCGCCGGCTTCTGGGTGTCCCACAGGGCCTCGGCGGCGGCCATCTTCATCGGCTGCTGCTCGAACATCACCTTGCCCAGCGAGTCACCGCTGAGCGCCGTGCCCATTCCGGCGATCACGGCGATCACCAGACCGACGCGCAGCGAGGCCAGCATCGCCGGCAGCTGCTTGCGCTGCTTCTCGCCGAGCTCCTCGCCCTTGAGCTGCTTGCGCTTGGCGCGCCAGAGGTGGAAGGAGGCCACCCCGACGACGAACGCGGCGCCGGTGAGGAAGGCGGCGGTGAGGGTGTGGAAGACGACGACCAGCGTGGTGTTCTGCGTGAGCACGGCCCAGATGTCGGTGAGCCGGGCCTTGCCGGTCGCCTTGTCGATGCTGTAGCCGACCGGGTGCTGCATCCAGGAGTTGGCGGCCAGGATGAAGTACGAGGAGAGGATCGTGCCGATGGCGACGATCCAGATGCACGCACAGTGGATCTTCTTGGGCAGCTTGTCCCAGCCGAAGATCCACAGGCCGATGAAGGTGGACTCGAAGAAGAAGGCCAGCAGGGCCTCCATCGCCAGCGGCGCCCCGAAGACGTCCCCGACGAAGCGCGAGTAGTCCGACCAGTTCATGCCGAACTGGAACTCCTGGACCAGCCCGGTGACCACGCCCATGGCGATGTTGATCAGGAAGAGCTTCCCCCAGAACTTCGTGGCGTGGAAGTACTTCTCCTTGTCCGTACGGACCCAGGCCGTCTGGAGGCCGGCCGTGATCGCGGCAAGGCTGATCGTGAGCGGTACGAAGAGGAAGTGGTAGACGGTCGTGATACCGAACTGCCATCGCGCGAGTGTCTCGGGAGCCAGAGCCAGATTCACCGGGGTCTCTCCTTGCCTCTTGCGTCGTCGGCAGCGCGTGCAGCCGACGTTATGCCCTGACATGCCCCAGTTAAAGCAGGACATAAAGACAGAGCTTGTGAACGCGTTCACATTCACAAGCATTATGGCGCACCCGTTTTTCGGACAAACAAGGGGGGTACCCCCTTCGGCCCTAGCGCGAAGTGGGGTACCCCGGTTCCGTAGGGGCGGGCGGGCCCGCCGGCGGCTACAGCTCCTTGCGGAACTCCTCGGCCACCCGCAGGAAGATGTCGTTCGCCTCGGTCTCGCCGATCGTCACCCGCACCCCGTCCCCCTGGAACGGCCGGACGACCACACCCGCCCGGTCGCACGCGGCGGCGAAGTCCAGGGCCCGGTCCTTCAGCGGCAGCCAGACGAAGTTGGCCTGTGAGACCGGCAGCGTCCAGCCCTGCCCGGCCAGCGCCTCGACCACCCGCGCCCGCTCGGCCACCAGCGCGTCCACGCGCTCGCGCAGCGCCTCCTCGCTGCGCAGCGATGCCACGGCCGCGTCCTGGGCCACCTGGCTCACGCCGAAGGGCACCGCCGTCTTGCGGAGCGCCGCCGCCACCGGCTCGTGCGCGATCGCGAAGCCGACGCGGAGGCCGGCGAGCCCGTAGGCCTTGGAGAAGGTCCGCAGCACACAGACGTTCGGCCGGTCCCGGTAGAGGTCGATGCCGTTGGGGACGTTCTCGTCCCGGATGAACTCGATGTAGGCCTCGTCCAGGACGATCAGCACATCGCCGGGGACCCGGTCCAGGAAGGACTCCAGCTCGGCGCGGCCCACCACCGTGCCGGTGGGGTTGTTGGGGTTGCAGACGAAGATCAGCCGGGTCCGCTCGGTGATCGCGGCGAGCATCGCCTCCAGGTCGTGCGTCGCGTCCTCGTTCAGCGGCACCTCGACCGGGGTGGCCCCGGCGATCCGGGTGATGATCGGGTACGCCTCGAAGGAGCGCCAGGCGTAGATGACCTCATCACCGGGACCAGCCGTCGACTGGACCAGTTGCTGAGCCACTCCGACCGAGCCGGTGCCGGTCGCCAGGTGCGACAGCGGTACGCCGAAGCGCTCGGCGAGCTCGGCCATCAGCCCGGTGCAGGCCATGTCGGGGTAACGGTTGAGGGTGGAGGCGGCCTCGACAGCGCTTTCCAGCACCCCCGGGAGCGGCGGATAGGGGTTCTCGTTGGAGGAGAGCTTGTAGGCGACGGGGCCACCGGGGGCCGCCGGCTTGCCCGGCTTATAGGTCGGCACGGCCTCGAGCGCGGCGCGCAGCTTCGGGGTCTTCTCGTTCACCGCGGGTCCTCCTCCACCTCTGACGGGACACCTCTGGCGGGACACCCCCGACGGGACACCCCTGATGGGAATCCCGTGGGAATCCTGATCGGAATACTGCACACCTTATGAGGATTGCCCCGGGCGGCGTCCATAGGTGGCGGAGCGCTCCTCTGCCCGTCACGCGCCGTGGCGGGCGCCCTGGCGCGCATCCCTCGTGAAGGTGAGTTGAGACCTCACCGAGACCTGGACCATTCATGAGGCGTGGATATGCCACAGCCCGATGACCCACCACAAAAGCGCTCAACAGCCTGCGCTTCCATGATCATTGAAGGAAATCGCCAGAGCAGAAACGTGCCTGTCAACAGTCAAATGCCGTGCCCTGCCAAAGGACCAACCGAGCCCTACTATCGGCTCGCCATGACAGCAGCAGGGAAGCACCAGGTGAGCCGGGCCGAGACATCCCGCCGGGCCAGCCGGCAAGGACGGGCGGGCATCCGGGACGTGGCCGCCGCCGCCGGCGTCTCGATCACGACCGTCTCCGACGCGCTCAACGGCAAGGGGCGGCTCCCGGACGCGACCCGCCGCCATGTCCGCGAAGTCGCCGACCGGCTGGGCTACCGCCCGTCGGCGGCGGCCCGCACCCTCCGTACCGGCAAGTCGGGGCTGATCGGCCTGACCGTGACCACCTACGGGGATGAACCTTTCACCTTCACCGAGTTCGCCTACTTCGCCGAGATGGCCAGAGCCGCCACCTCCGCCGCGCTCGCCCGCGGCTACGCCCTGGTCATCCTCCCCGCCACCTCCCGGCACGACGTGTGGTCCAACGTCGCCCTGGACGGCACGGTCGTGGTGGACCCCTCCGACCACGACCCCGTGGTCTCCGACCTGGTCCGCCAGGGCATCCCCGTGGTCTCCGACGGCCGCCCCGCGGGCTCCCTGCCGGTGACCGCCTGGGTCGACAACGACCACGAGGCGGCCGTGCTCGGCATCCTCGACCACCTGGCCGACGCCGGGGCACGCCGGATCGGCCTGCTCACCGGCACCACCACGGACACCTACACCCGCCTCTCCACCACCGCCTACCTGCGCTGGTGCGAGCGGGTCGGCCAGGACCCGGTCTACGAGGAGTACCCCGCCCACGACCCGTGCGCGGGCGCCGTGGCCGCCGACCGGCTGCTGGCCCGGCCCGACCGGCCGGACGCCGTCTACGGGCTGTTCGACCCCAACGGCACCGACCTCCTCGCCGCCGCCCGCCGCTACGGCCTGCGCGTCCCGGACGACCTGCTGCTCGTCTGCTGCAGCGAGTCCACGGTCTACGCGACCACCGAGCCGCCCATCACCACGCTCTCGCTCAAGCCCCGGCGCATCGGCACCGCCGTCGTCCAGCTGCTCATCGACGCGATCGAGGGCCTCGACACCGGCCGGCCGGTGGAACAGGTGATACCCACCGAACTGATCGTCCGGACCTCCTCCGAACGCCGCCCGCCGCGCACCACGATCAGCGCGCCCCGCGGCCCCGCCACCCCCTGACCCTCCGCACCCCGCCCGACGCGCGTCAACCGGAAGTGGACCCCGTGTCCGGCGCACGGGCAGTGGGTCATCCGCCCCGGGGAGCCGCCCGGGAGCCGCCTGACCGGCGCTTACGGCACATTTAACGGCTCATTTGGGGAGAAATGACCGGCGATCCCGGCCTCCCGCCCCGATTCACGGCCCCTGGTGCGTCACAAGGCGCGACGGTCATTCCTATGATGGGCGCACGACACCACGGACCGCCGTCGACCAGGCAAGGTCCACAAGGTGCACGGCGGCGCGATGGTGGAGGGGTCGATGACTCAGGGGGCCGGTCAGGGAGCGGCACGGACCACGGCGGCGATGCCGCCCTTCCCCGGGTACGCCACGCCCGCGCCCGGATACGCCCATGCCGCGCCCCCGCCCGTACAGCCCGCCCACGAGTACCCGGAGTACCCCGAGGGCTACACCCCGACCGCCCGTGACCTACCGGTCATCGGCGGGCCCGCCGCGCCCCAGGACGTGCCCACCGTGGAGCTGACCCCGCTCTCCGCCCCGCAGCCGCAGCAGCAGCCCCTGCCCTCCGGGCCCGGCCCGCTGTACGTCGTCGGCGACGTCCACGGCTATCTCGACGAGCTCCACCGGGCCCTCTTCGAGCAGGGCCTCATCGACGAGCACGGCCACTGGGCCGCGGGCAACGCCCGGCTGTGGTTCCTCGGCGACTTCACCGACCGGGGGCCGGACGGCGTCGGCGTCATCGACCTGGTCATGCGGCTGTCCGCCGAGGCGGCCGCCGCCGGCGGCTACTGCAAGGCCCTCATGGGCAATCACGAGCTGCTGCTGATCGGCGCCAAGCGGTTCGCCGACACCCCGGTGAACTCCGGCGCGGGCACCGCCTCCTTCCAGGCCGCCTGGCTGCTCAACGGCGGCCAGCGCACCGACATGGAGCGCCTGGAGGACCACCACCTGCAGTGGATGTCGCGCCTGGACGCGATCGCCGAGGAGGACGGGCACCTGCTCGTCCACTCCGACACGACCGCCTATCTGGAGTACGGCGACTCCATCGAGGCCGTCAACGACGCGATCACCGAGGCCCTCCAGCGGAACGACCCCGACGAGTGCTGGGATCTCTTCCGCAAATTCACCAAGCGCTTCGCCTTCCGCGACGAGGAAGCGGGCCCCATGGCCGTACGGGAGCTGCTGCACACCTACGGCGGCAGCCGTATCGTGCACGGCCACAGCCCGATCCCCTACCTCCTGGGCGAGGTGGGTACCGAGGACGCGGACGGTGAGGAGAGCACGCCCCGCGTGGAGGGTCCGCATCTGTACGCCGACGGGCTCGCGCTCGCCATGGACGGCGGCGTCACCATGGCCGGAAAACTGCTGGTCGTACAACTCCCGCTGGCGGGCTGAGGGTTCAGCGGGCCGCCGCACGGGCAGGTGAGGAGTTCCACCGACGCGGGGTAATTCGGGAAACCGGCTGTCACCACGCGGCGGTGCGGCTCTACCATCGGCTTATCCGTAGCAGGCTCTCCTCCGTTTCCGCCCACCGTCGGCACCGGCCGGCAAGAGGGCCCTACGGAGCATCGGGGGATGCACATGAACAGCGCTCCGCACCTGCTGACCGAGGACCGCCCGGAATTCGAGCGAGTTCTCGACCAGGCGTTGCGTACCGCGAACCATGACCCACAGATCAGCGCCCTGGCCGCCGCGATAGGACAGCGCCTCAATACCGAACAGTTGCGCAGTATGGCCCTCAGCGCCATGACGGCCATCTCCGCCTGTGCGATGACGGAATATCAGGACTTCGTCAGGGCACGGGAGGAGCAGCGCGCCTGGTCGGCCACCGCCAGGCCCCCGGCGGGCGAGGACGACGGCCGTACGGGCGCGCCGTCCCCCGCCCTCTCCCCCGCGGACGTCCCCGAGGACCAGGGAGCGGGCGCCGGCGCGGTCGTCGTCGTGCTCGCCCCCGTCCTGGCGGGGATCGCCGCCTTCCTCTTCCTGCTCATCGGCTACGTCCTGCGGACGGTCGGGTCGAACGGGGCCGTCGCCGACCCGATCATCAAGATCGGCTGGTGGTTCGGCGGCTTCACCGTCGCCGCGGTGCTCATCGCCAGCTCCGGCATGCTGGTCACGGCCGTGCGCAACGGCAGGCAGACCGAGGAGACGCCACGACACGACGGCCTCTCCGACGGCTACGACCAGCTCTCCCAGGAGACCGAGCGGGCCCGTGAGGCCTGGCGGCAGGCGCTGCTGGACCGGGGCATCCTGCCCTTCCTCCGGGAGTCGCTGGCCAACACCCCGGGCGCACAACGTCGCCCGCCCTCCCCCAGAAACCACACCGGGCCCGGCCGTACCCCCCAGCTCGGCTACTCCCGGCCCGGCTTCTCGAGCCCCGACGACGGCCGGTCCTCCGCCGGCCGCACGGGCTTCACCAGCCCGGACTACACCGGCCCCGAGTTCGGCGGCCCGGGCCACCGGAAGGACTGACCGAGGGGGTGCGCGACGAGCGTCGCACACCCCCGTGAAACCGCCTCCGCAAGGCTCCGGAGAGCCCCGGAGGCGGCTCGCTCCGCCGGCTACTCGGCGATCGGGAGATACACCCGGTTGCCCGCTGCGGCGAATTCGCGGGACTTCTCCGCCATTCCGGCCTCGGGGTCGACACCGGGATCTGCGCCCGGACCCCCGCCGAGATCCCCGCCGTGCTCACGACGAATGTCCTGAGAGATCTTCATCGAACAGAACTTCGGGCCGCACATCGAGCAGAAGTGCGCGGTCTTCGCCGGCTCCGCGGGAAGCGTCTCGTCGTGGAAGGCGCGGGCGGTGTCCGGGTCGAGGGCCAGATTGAACTGGTCCTCCCAGCGGAATTCGAAACGCGCGTCGGAGAGCGCGTCGTCCCACTCCTGGGCGCCCGGGTGGCCCTTGGCCAGATCCGCCGCATGCGCCGCGATCTTGTAGGTGATCACACCGGTCTTGACGTCGTCGCGGTCCGGCAGGCCCAGGTGCTCCTTGGGCGTGACGTAGCAGAGCATCGCCGTGCCCCACCAGGCGATCATCGCCGCGCCGATCCCCGAGGTGATGTGGTCGTACGCGGGCGCGACATCCGTGGTCAGCGGGCCGAGCGTGTAGAACGGGGCCTCCTCGCAGATCTCCTGCTGGAGGTCGATGTTCTCCTTGATCTTGTGCATCGGGACATGGCCCGGGCCCTCGATCATCGTCTGGACGTTGTGCCGCTTGGCGATCCGGTTGAGCTCGCCGAGGGTCTTCAGCTCGGCGAACTGCGCCTCGTCGTTCGCATCCGCGATCGAACCGGGGCGCAGCCCGTCACCGAGCGAGTAGGTGACGTCGTACGCGGCGAGGATCTCGCAGAGCTCCTCGAAGTTCTCGTAGAGGAACGACTCCTTGTGGTGCGCCAGGCACCACGCGGCCATGATCGAGCCGCCGCGGGAGACGATGCCGGTCTTGCGGCGGGCGGTCAGCGGGACGTAGCGCAGCAGCACGCCGGCGTGGACGGTCATGTAGTCGACGCCCTGCTCGGCCTGCTCGATGACCGTGTCCTTGTAGATCTCCCAGGTCAGCTCCTCGGCCTTGCCGTCGACCTTCTCCAGGGCCTGGTAGAGCGGCACGGTGCCGATGGGCACGGGGGAGTTGCGCAGCACCCACTCACGGGTGGTGTGGATGTTGCGGCCGGTGGAGAGGTCCATGACCGTGTCGGCGCCCCAGCGGGTCGCCCAGGTCATCTTCTCCACCTCCTCCTCGATGGAGGAGGTGACGGCGGAGTTGCCGATGTTGGCGTTCACCTTGACCAGGAACTTCTTGCCGATGATCATCGGCTCGATCTCCGGGTGGTTCACATTCGCCGGGAGGACGGCCCGGCCCGCCGCGATCTCCTCGCGGACCGTCTCGGGAGAGACGTTCTCGCGGAGGGCGACGTACTCCATCTCCGCGGTGATCTCGCCCCGGCGCGCGTAGGCGAGCTGGGTGACCGCCGCGCCGTCGCGGCCCCGGCGGGGCTGGCGGGGGCGGCCCGGGAAGACCGCGTCGAGGTTCTTCAGGCCCCCTCGGGGGGACGTGTGCTTGATGCCGTCGTCCTCCGGGCGCATGGGACGCCCCGCGTACTCCTCGGTGTCGCCGCGGGCGATGATCCAGTTCTCCCGCAGCGGGGCGAGACCGCGCCGGACGTTCGTCTCGACGGCCGGGTCGGTGTACGGGCCGGAGGTGTCGTACAGCCGGACGTCCTGCCCGTTGGTGAGGTGGACCCGCCGCACCGGAACCCTGAGGTCCGGCCGCGAGCCGGTCACGTAGTCCTTGTGCCAGCCGATCTCCCGGCCGGTCGCGGACGTGCGTGCATCCTGCGTGGTCATCAGACCGTAACTCCCTACGCCGGCATTACCCGGTAACAGGTTCGGCGGTCGACGCAGCGGCGTTCGTACGTGCGGTCGTACGAAGGTCAGCGCCCTCTCAGCCCGGTGCTCCGAGCTCCCGCGATTGCAAAGGTGCCACCACGCTAGCGCCTCCGTCCGCCGGAGGGCCAGTGGGGCTTGCGATGATGCCGCAGTGAGCCCCACCGATCCCACACCCCACGCCCCCCACCCTCCCGCGCACGGCCACGCGCACGGACATTCCCATGGCCACTCCCACAGTCACGGGCCCGCGACGCCCGTCTCGTCGCACCTCCGCAAGGTGATCGCGGCGGTGCTCGTCCCCTTCACGGTGGCGGTGCTGGCCGGCCTGATAGTCCTCTGGCCCGGCGGCGCGCCACCGCACCAGCACACCGGTGTCGGCCTCGATCAGCAGTTGCGGTCGGGGCAGGTGACGAAGATCGAGAAATTCGACTGCCCGAAGTCCGGCGGGCTGCCGGCCGGGCCCCAGCAGAGCCCGTCGCCTCCCCCGGCCCCCGCCCAGGGAACCTGCGAGAAGGCCACCATCGAGGTGACCGAGGGCCCGGACAAGGGCAAGTCCTTCACCGAGATCGTCCAGCCGAGCGCGTCGCGCCGCTACGACGTGGGCCAGAAGGTGATCCTCGCCTACGCGCCGAAGGCCCCGGAGAATCTGCGCTATTCGGTCACGGACGTGGATCGTGACTTCCCAATGGCCCTGCTCGCGGGGGTGTTCGCGCTCGCGGTCGTGGTCGTGGGCCGACTGCGCGGGATCTTCGCGCTGGTGGCTCTGGTGATCAGTTTCGGGGTGCTGACGCTGTTCATCCTCCCGGCGATCCTCCAGGGCTCGAATCCCCTGCTGGTCGCCGTGATCGGCGGCAGCGCGATCATGCTGATCGCGCTCTATATGTGCCATGGGCTCAACGCGCGCACCTCGGTGGCGGTGCTGGGCACGCTGACGTCCCTGGTGGTCATCGGGCTGCTCGGGTCGCTGTTCATCGACTGGGCCCATCTGACGGGCAACACGGACGACCAGACGGGACTCGTGCACGGCCTCTATCCGCAGATCGAGATCCGGGGCCTGCTGCTCGCCGGCATCATCATCGGCTCGCTGGGGGTCCTCGACGACGTCACGGTCACCCAGACCTCGGCGGTGTGGGAGCTGAAGGACGCCAACCCGTCGGCGAATTGGCGGAAACTCTACGGTTCCGCGATGCGCATCGGGCGGGACCATATCGCCTCGGTCGTGAATACGCTGGTCATGGCGTACGCGGGCGCGTCCCTACCGCTGTTGCTGCTGTTCTCGATCGCGGACAGCGGTGTGGGCACGGTGGCGACCAGCGAGATCGTCGCGGAGGAGATCGTCCGGACGCTGGTGGGCAGCATCGGCCTGGTCGCCTCGGTGCCGGTGACGACCCTGCTCGCCGCGCTCGTTGTCAGTGCCGACCGGCATGATGGGGGCAAGGGGAGGGCGAAGGCCCGGGGCGGCAGGCGTCGCCGCGCGAAGTAGCGGGGAGACGGGGGGGCTTCCGGTGGTCGGTGAGCTGGGAAGAGTGACGGGGACGGTCGGTCCCGGGCTGGTCGGCGAGGTGATCGTGCGGGTCCGGGGCGGCGCCGAGGCCTTCCTGGCCTACGCCGCCGAGCCGGGCGAGCGCATCGAGCGGGGGACGGTCGTGATGGTCACGGAATATCAACCGCCGCGCACCGTCTATGTGACGTCCGCCTACACCTGATTCCAAGGTCGCAGGCGGGGTATCAGCGTCTTCACCCGGCCTCGCCGGGTTGCGCATCCGGCCTCGCCGGGTCGCGCATTCGTGAACGGACGGCCCCGCAGCGGGCCGTAAAGGGGGGAGACACGCATGGTCGTCGGCATCGTGGCGGGGACCGTCCTCGTCGCGGTCATCGTTCTGGTCGGGCTGTTCAAGCTCATGTGGCGGGTCGCGGAGCCCAACGAGGCCCTGATCATCTCCGGTTCCAAGCACCGCACGGAGGGCTTGGGGGACGGGCTGGGATTCCGGATAGTCACGGGGCGGGGGACGTTCGTGCTGCCGGGGGTACAGGCGGTGCGCAAGTTGTCCCTCGACCTCAACGAGGCGGATCTCAACGTGGATTGCGTCACCAAGCAGGGCATCCCCCTGAAGGTGCACGGCGTGGTGATCTTCAAGGTGGGCGATGACTTCGTCTCGATCGCCAACGCCGCCCGCCGCTTCCTCGACCAGCAGAAACATATGCCCGAGCGGGTGCACAACGTCTTCGCGGGCCATCTGCGCTCGATCGTCGGCGGGTTGACCGTGGAGGACATGATCCGCGACCGGGAGCGGCTGACGGGTGAGACCCGGGCCGCCTCGGGCACGGAGATGGAGAAGCTGGGTCTGATCATCGACTCCCTCCAGATCCATGAGATCCAGGACCCCTCGGGCTACATCCAGAACCTCTCCGCGCCGCACGCCGCCGCCGTGCGCCGGGACGCCCGGATCGCCCAGGCCGAGGCGGACCGGCTGGCCACCGAGGCGGAGCAGCAGGCCGCAGCGCGGATGTCGGAGGCCCAGCGCGACAGCGAGATCCTTCAGGCCGGCTATCAGGCCGAGCGGGACAGCGCTGCCGCCAAGGCACGGCAGGCGGGCCCGCTGGCGGAGGCCGCGGCGCGCCAGGAGGTCGTCGTCCAGGAGACGCGGGTCGCGGAGCTGGACGCCATGCGCCGGGAGCAGCAGCTCCAGGCCGACGTCCGCAAGCCCGCGGACGCGGCGGCGTACGAGAAGCGGACGCTGGCGGAGGCCGAGCGCGACGCCCGGATCTCGGCGGCCGAGGCGAAGGCCAAGGAGACGGAGCTCGCCGCGGCGGCCGAGGCGACGCGCGTGAAGACGGCGGCGGGGGCCGAGGCCGAGGCCACCAGGACGCGCGGTGACGCCGCCGCCGCGGCGACCCGTGCCACCGGTGAGGCCGAGGCCGCTGCCGCGCAGGCCAAGGGCCTGGCGACGGCCGAGGCGGCCAGGGCCCAGGGGCTCGCCGAGGCCGAGGCCCTCAAGGCCCGGGCGGCGGCCCTCGCGGAGAACCAGGACGCGGTGGTCGCGCAGCAACTCGCCGAGAAGTGGCCCGAGATCGTCCAGGCGGGCGCTCAGGCGTTCGGAAGCGTGGACCACATGGTGCTGCTGAACGGGGCGGACGGCATGTCCGACCTGTTCGCGAAGGCGCTGACCATGGGAGGTACGGGTCTGGGGCTCGCCCGGCAGCTGCTCTCGGCCATGGGCACGACCGACGGAGCGGGCCCGGGCACGAGCGCGGGCACGGTGGGGAACGGTGGCCTGATCGGCGGCGCCGGGACGTCCGGTGGTACGGGTGGCGCCGGGGGAGCAGTCGGGGGAGCAGTCGGGGGATCGGTCGCCGGCGCGGACGCGCACGGCGGTACGGCCGGCATGGCCGCGGAGACGGTGGCGGACGGCGGCAGGGGGCCGCGAGCGCGGGTCCCGGCGTTCGCTCCGCAGGGTCGGGGGGCGGCACCGCGCGCCGAGCGGGTGCCGATCGAGGAGGACGGCGATACGCCCGTGACGGGCGGCGGCGCACCGGCTCCCGAGGCCGGCTAACCCGCGTTCTGCCCCTCGGGGTTACCGGCGAGGATGCTGTCGAGCGCCGCGGCGAGTTCGTAGTCGAAGTCGGCGACCGTGTGCTCCTCGCCGAGCGGGGCGACGCGGTCGGTCCGGTCCAGGAAGGCCACCAGCGGCGCCGCCCCGGCCCGGAACAGGGCGCCTTCGCCGCCCACTTGCAGCCGGATGAAGACGTCCGACAGATGCTGGGAGGAGGCGGGGGCGATGTGCACATCGCCCTCGCCGGAGGGCTGGCTCAGCCCGTCGAGAAGCAGCTCCCTGGCGAAGGCCCATGTCACGGGCGCGTCGCCGGGGAGGTGAAAGGTGAACTTCACCGCGTAGGGGTCGCTGCTGTCGTAGCCCAGCTCCACCGGGATCCGGAAGGACAGCTCCTCGGAGACGAGGAAGGTCATGACCACTTCTGCCTGAACTGTGTCGCGCATCGCCCAATGCCCCGTCTTCGTCGGTTTGGCAGGGATTGAAGCCTGATGGCCCCAATGACGCCATAGTCTGACAAGAACGCCCGGTGGATCACAAGGAGTGATTTTCCAGTTACCCATGGAGACCGAGGGTGAGCATACGAGCTCGCCGACTCTGGAGCGTAGCGACTCGACTACGGGGCGGAGTCATAACGGGGGATTTGCTGGCACGGACCGGCCGAGAACTGGCCAAAGTGGCCCTAGGGCGCACGGATTACCGTAGGGGCGGCGCCCGAGGCGTTCACGTTGACGGAGGAATGTTGACGGGAGAGATAACTCCTCGCCTTCCGCTTCGTTGAGTTGACCAGCGGGCACCGGAAGGTGGCGTGGGCGACGTCGCCTGCCCGGTGGGCGCTGCCCGGGCGTCCCCCTCGCCCGGGACGGCCGACTCCTACCAGTCGCCCTTCGACGAGGAGGACGACGTGAACTTCTTGACGACGAAGATCAGGCCGGCGACCAGCGCCACCAGCAGCAGCGCCTTGAAGAGCAGGCTGATGACAAAGCCGAGCAGGCTCATGATCAGGCTGCCGAACACCACCAGCACAAGAACCGGCACCGCGACCCAGGTCACCCACCACGGCAGTCCCGCGAATATCCCCTTCTCAGCCATCTCGACTCCTGATCTCCGCTTCACGCGTGGATTCACACGCTGTTGTCACGTCATGGTTGTCACGTCATGGCCGCCGCACCGGCGGGAATGAATGTCCCGCCGTGATTCACCGGCCCGTCCGGAGCGGAATACCCCGGCCTGTTCTCGATGCTAGGCCCGGGGAGGGGTCCGGCGTGGGCCCGACAGCCCCCGTAGACCCCTGAACGGCCCCCTACGGGATTCCGGGGGCGGAGCTCAGCTCTCCGGTGGAGAGAAGACGACGAGAACCCGGAGATCCTCACTGATGTGGTGGAACTTGTGGGGGGTCCCGGCCGGTACGTAGACCACGCTGCCGCGCGCGACAGTGGTGGTCTCCGTGCCCACCGTGATCGCCGCCCGGCCGCTCACCACCACATAGACCTCGTCCTGGGCGTGCGGTCCCTGGGGGTCGACGGCACCGGCGTCCAGCGCGTAGAGCCCCACGGACATGTTCCGCTCCCGCAGGAACTGCAAATACGCGCCGTCGTTGGCGACCCGCTCCGCTTCCAGATCGTCCAGCCGGAACGCCTTCATCCGCCGTCCATTCCTCGCCGCCCGGCCCTGCCGGGCCGGTCGTGGTCCTCGCGCGCATCCCCGTCGGCCGCACCCGTCTGCAACGATCTCACCATGAAGAATTTCGTAGTCAAGACGATCGCCAACGCGGCGGCCCTGGCGGTGGCCATCTGGCTGCTCAAGGGGATCACGCTGTCCGGCGAGAACACCGCTCGCAAGGTGGTCACGCTCTTCCTCGTCGCGCTCGTCTTCGGCGCGGTCAACTTCATCGTCAAGCCGGTCGTGAAGCTGCTGTCGTTCCCGCTCTTCATCCTGACCCTCGGCCTGATCACCCTGGTGATCAACGCCCTGATGCTGCTGCTGACCTCCTGGCTGGCGGACAAGCTCGATCTGGCCTTCCATGTGGAGGGCTTCTGGTCCGCGCTGGTCGGCGGCGTGATCATCTCGATCGTGGCCTGGGCGATGCACATCATCCTGCCGGACGAGAACGACTGAGCCCCGGGACAGGAAGACGGCTCGAGCCTCCCCCCTCTTGGCTCGAGCCGCCACGGCTCCACGCGCGAAGAACCGCGCGACCCAGGCTAGTTGACTCTGCGTCAGTGTCCAATCACCCTAGCGGCACAGCCCTATCGACTTATTTATAGTTCCTTCACGATCGGTGGCGGCATCTCAGGGAGACGACATGGATCTGGCCCTTTTGCGCACATTCGTCACGGTGCACAGGGCCGGCTCCTTCACCCGGGCCGCGGCGCTCCTCGGCCTCTCCCAGCCCGCCGTCACCAGCCAGATCCGGACGCTGGAGCGACAGCTGGGCCGGCCGCTCTTCGTCCGCCAGGCGCGCGGGGTCCGTCCCACCACCATCGGCGACGAGCTCGCCCACAAGATCGCCCCACACATCGACGCGCTGCTGGAGATCACCGAGGCCGACCTCGACGACCAGTGGGCCAGCCGCACCCTCCATCTGGCCGGTCCCCCCGAGTTCACCTCGCTGCGCGCCCTGCCCGCGCTCGTCCCCCTGATCGGCCGGGGGCTGACCGTACGCGCCGCCCACGGCATGGCCGAGGAGCTCTTCGAGGGCCTGGCCGACGGGCGCCACGACCTCGCCATCGCCACCTCCCGGCCACGCGGCCGGCTGCTGACCGCCACACCGCTCTGCGACGAGGAGCACGTCCTCGTCGCCGCCCCGCGATGGGCGGCCCGGCTCGGCGGCCCGGCCGTCGTCCGCGACAAGGGCCTCCAGGCGCTGGAACACCTGCCCGTGGTCGAGGTCCACGAGAGCCTGCCCTTCGTCTCCCGCTACTGGTCGGCCGTCTTCGACTCCAAGCCGCTGGCCACCGGCACCGTCATCGTCCCCGACCTGCGCGCGGTGCTCTCCTGCGTCGCCGCCGGGGCCGGCATCGGCGTACTGCCGCGCTATCTGTGCGGAGAGGCCCTGGACACCGGCGAGATCGTGGCGCTCCTGGATCCGCCGGTACCACCGCTGCGCACCTATTTCCTGGTCGTCAGGGCCGGCACGCTGGCGCATCCCCATCTCGCGCGGGCGCACGAGTGGCTGCTGCGCGCTGCCGTTTCCTGGTGAGAAGGGGTTTCACCAGGGGGCTCGCGCGGCAGATGTCCCCTATGACCGAACGGCCCGTGGTCAAACGCACCGCCCGCGCCATCCTGCTCGACGGCGAACCCGGCTCCGAGGCGCTCCGGCTCGTCCTGATCAAACGCACCAAGCCCGGCCAGGCACCGTACTGGATCACCCCCGGCGGCGGGGTCGAGCCCGAGGACAGCACCGTCGTCGCCGCCCTCCACCGCGAGGTGGACGAGGAGCTCGGCGCCAAGGTCGTCGATGTGGTCCCCGCCTTCGTCGACACCGTCTCCCACTCCCTCCACCACGCCGCCCACGGTGTGAAGGTGCAGCACTTCTTCGTCTGCCGGCTGGCCTCGATGGACCTGTCCCGGCGGCACGGCCCCGAGGTCGACGAACCGTGCGGGACGTACGAGGTGGTGCGCGTCCCCTTCACCCGGGCGGGCATCGACTCGGTGGAGGTCGTGCCGCCCTCCCTCCGCGTGTTCCTGCGCGCGAACATCGAAGGGGTACGGGCGCTGCTCGCGCACGACCTGGCCTGATGCGGCCACGCGGCCCACGGTTGGAGCTTCCTCAGCCCGCTGCCGAGGCCATCAGCTCGTCTATCGAGTCATGGCGGATCCGGTGTGCCGGGATCCCTATGCCCACCAGGGTGTCCACCCCGCTGCGGACCATTCCGGGCGGCCCGGAGAGGTAAGCGTCGTAGGCGTTCCAGGGGCCGTACTTGCGGACGACCTGGGGGAGTTGCCCGCTCAGGCCGAGCGTGGGGCCGTCGGAGATCACTGGACGCACGGAGAGCCAGCGGTGCGACTTCTGCAGTCGCAGCATGGTGTCGATGTCGTAGAGGTCATCATCATGACGGGCGCCGTAGAAGACCTCGACGGGGCGACTTCGCCCATGCCGGGCGACGTCCTCGACCAGTGCCTTGATCGGGGCGATTCCGGTACCGCCGCCGAGACACAGCAGTCCGTTGTCGCTGCCGTGGTCGACGGTCATCGAGCCGGCCGGGGGGCCGAGCCGGATGACGTCGCCCGGGCGGGCGCGGCGGACCAGGGCACCGGAGACCCAGCCGGCCGGTACGGCCTTGATGTGGAAGGAGAGCAGGCCGTCCTCGCGCGGGGCGCAGGAGAAGGAGTAGTGCCGCCATACGCGCGGCCACCAGGGCGTCTCCACGCTCGCGTACTGGCCGGCGAGAAAGGGATAGGGCTGGTCGGGCCGTACGGTCACGACGGCGACGTCCGGGGTGCGCGGCTCATGGCCGACGATCTCGGCCTGCCACCAGGGCGGGGAGCTCCGCTCGTCCTCGGCGGCCGCGTCGATCATGATCTGGGAGATGGCGGTGTAGACCCGCACCCACGCGGCCTGCGCGGCGTCGTTCCAGGTCCGGGAGGCGTGGCGGGCGAGCGCGTCGATCAGGCACTCCCCCACGGCGGGGTAGTGGGTGGGGGAGGTGCCGTACTTCCGGTGTCCTCTGCCGAGTTGGGAGAGGTACGTGGTGAGGATCGCGGTGTCGTCGGCGTGGCGCGCGGCGGTGAGCAGCGCTCCGAACAGCCGGTCGCGCTGGGTGTCCATGGCGGCGGGGAAGAGGGCGCGCAGCTCCGGCCGGCGGACGAAGAGCAGGGCGTAGAAGTACGAGGTGACCTTGTCGGCGACGGGCTCGATCTCGGCGAGCGTGCGGCGGATCAACAGGGCGTCGGGGGACGGTGCGCCGCCGGCCGAGGGGGCGTTCCCGGGAAGCGTGACGGGGTCGGAGGTGGGGGCTGGGGGTGGGGCGGAGGCGAGAGGTGGGGCCGGAGCAAAGGGTGGAGCAGGGGGAAGAGGTGGGACGGAGGGAAGGGGTGGAGCGGGGCGGCTTGCGGGGGGTTCCTCGGCCGGGCGTTCGTGTTCACGCGCGTGCGCGCGGTACGCCAGCGGCTGCCAGCGGTCGCCCAGGGAAGAACCGCGTTCATGGACCGGGGTCCGGGGGCGTACCGCGGCGGGCGCCTCCCCAAGGCTCTCCCCCGCCGCCGGTAACCCTCCCGGCGCCGATATGCCCTCCGCCTCCGCCCCCGCCGGCCATGGCGCCCCGGCCGGGGTGAACCGGTTCCTCTCACCCCCCGGTCCGGACGCGCCGCCATGGGTCGGCGGGGTGGTCGGAGCGTTCATGGTTGCCTCGCCTCGAGCGTTTCCCGGCCGGGCCGCGCGCTTCCGCCGAAGAGGGCGGGAAGGTTTCCGCGATTCCCCGCGCTGCTGATGAGTCGCTGTTACCGTCCACGCAGCATGGCACCCCGGTTCCCCGATACCGGGTGTCTTCCCGGAACTCCGGGTGATGGGGCTCTGGTTGAGGCTAGGCTGTCCCGATCCGGCGTGGCACGGGGCGACCGTGCCCGCCTCCCGGACGGCGTCGGCTAAAGGTGACCGCCGGCCAGCGCGTACGCCTCCCGGAGGTCGAGGCCGTCGTACGCGTACGAGGCGATGTCCCGCACGTGATGGTCCGCGTTGACCGCGACCGAGACAGGCACCTCGGCGAAGAGCCGCGCGTCCGACATCGAGTCCCCGTAGGCCACGCAGTCGGCGCGGCCCAGCCCGTACCGCTCGCAGAGCTCGTCGGCGATCCGCACCTTCGCCGAGGCGTCGAGGATCCCCGCCGGATCCACCGGATCGCGGAACGGCACCGAGGGCCAGCGCGAGCCGTGGGCCGCGTCGGCGCCCCAGTCCAGCAGGCGTTCGACGAAGAAGCCCGGCGACAGGGAGATCACCGCGCAGCGCTCACCGCCGGCCCGGATGGCGGCCCAGACCTCCCGGATGCCGACCAGCCAGGGGGCTCCCTCGAAGGCGGCCGTGACCTGCGCTTCCGTCAGCTCGGCCCAGAGCTCCACGGCCAGTTGGGCGAACCGGGACGGCACCAGCTCCCCCGCGGCGAAGGCCCTCTCCAGCTCGCCGATCTCCTTCTCCAGGCCCAGCTGCCGGGATATCTCGACAGCGGCGGCCGAGCCGTGGATGAGCGTTCCGTCCAGGTCGAACAGATGCAGTCTGGTCATGACCACCGAGCCTAGGCGCCCGACGGGCCTGGACGCCGGGTGGGCCTGGGAGCCGAGTGGGCCCGGGCATCCAGGCGGGCCTGGGCGCCCGGGTGGGAGCACGTTCCGGAGATCAGCGGCCGGCCGCCACGGGGTCAGCGGCCTGCCGTCACGCGCTCCGCGTCGGAGGCCACCGGCTTCGGCCCCGAGGCCACGATCCGCCCGGCCGCTGACCCCCGGGCCGTGCGTCGCTCCAGCGACGCGGAGAGAAGGGCGAGGAGCAGCGCGGCCGCGGCCATCCCGGCGCCGACCCAGTTGGGCGCGGTGTAGCCGAACCCGGCGGATATCACGAGCCCGCCGAGCCAGGCGGCCATGGCGTTGCCCAGGTTGAAGGCGCCGATGTTGACGGCGGAGGCGAGCGTGGGGGCGTCGGCTGTCTGGTCCAGGACCCGCTTCTGGAGCGGCGGCACGGTGGCGAAGCCGAAGGCGCCGATGAGCGGGATGACGACCGCGGCCGCGATCTTGGTGTGGGCGGTGAGGGGCAGCAGGGCGAGCAGGACCGCGAGCCCGCCGAGGGCGGTGAAGAGCATGGGCATCAGCGCGCGGTCCGCGTACTTGCCGCCGATCAGGTTGCCCACCAGCATGCCGAGGCCGAAGAGGACGAGCAGCCAGGTGACGGACGAGGGCGCGTAGCCGGCGACATCCGTCACCAGCGGGGCCAGGTAGGTGCTCATGGTGAAGACGCCGCCGAAGCCGAGGACCGTCATCGCCATGGCGAGCAGCACCTGGGGGTTGCGGAAGGCGGCCGTCTCGCCGCTGAGCGGGACCCGCTCGGGGCGCGGCTGCCGCGGCACGAGGGCCGCGATGCCCAGGACGGCAAGCACGCCCAGCCCGGCGATGCTCAGGAAGGTGACCCGCCAGCCCACGTTCTGGCCGATGAGGGTGCCCAGGGGCACACCCACCACGGTCGAGGTGGTGAGCCCGGTGAACATCATCGCTATCGCGCCCGCCTTCTTCTGCGGGGCGACGAGCCCGGCGGCCACGATCGCGCCTATGCCGAAGAACGCGCCGTGCGCGAGCGAGGCGACGATGCGCCCGGCGAGCATCACCCCGAAGACGGGCGCGGCGGCCGAGAGCACGTTCCCCGCGACGAACAGGCCCATCAGGGCCATCAGCATCGTCTTGCGCGCGACGCGGCCGCCGACGACGGCCAGGACCGGGGCCCCCACGACGACACCGAGGGCATAGCCGGTGGTCAGGAGGCCGGCGGTCGGGATCGAGACCCCGAAGTCCGCAGCGATGTCGGGGAGCAGTCCCGACGTCACGAACTCGGTGGTGCCGATTCCGAAGGCGCCGATGGCGAGCGCCAGCAGAGCGAGGGGCATGGGGGTCCTTCGTACGGGAGCGAGGCAGGGAAGACCTTCCGGCCAAGGTGATTGCGGCCGACTTCTACAGGCCTCCACAATAATTGCAGACGCATTTACTTGCAAGCGCGGGCTATTGCGCGGGGGAGATACGCTGGTCATGACCGCACGGGCACGCGCGGACGGCACACTCGGACGTCCCCGAAGGAGGGCTCACCCATGTCCCGCACCCTGGATCCCGCCCTGACCGGCCTGTCGCAGGGCTGGTGCGCCCTCTCGGCGCTGCACAGCCGGATCGAGGCGCACATAGAACGCGCCCTTCAGGCCCACCACGAGCTGAGCGTCCGCGAGTTCTCCGTGCTCGACGTCCTCAACCGCCAGCACGACGGCGAGGGCGGCCACCTGCGGATGAACGAGGTGGCGGACGCCGTCGTCCTCAGCCAGTCCGCGACGACGCGCCTGGTCACCCGCCTGGAGGACCGCGGGCTGCTGACGCGCTACCTCTGCCTCACCGACCGGCGCGGCATCTACACCGACGTCACGGACGCGGGCCGCGCCCTTCTGGAAGAGGCCCGCCCGACCAACGACACGGCCCTCCGCGAGGCCCTGGACGAAGCCGCGAACCGGACCGAGCTCGCCCCGCTGGTCGCCGCCGTGGAGTCCCTCGCCCCCGCCGCCTCGTAACACCGGACCGGTCTCACCGGTCTCACCGGCCCGGTCGGCCCGCCGGACCCGTCAGACTTCGCGGGCGCGGTCGCGGGCCCGCTCCCGGTGCGCCTTCTGCCGGCAGGCAGCGGCGCAGTACCGGGCGGGCCGGCCCGTACGAGCGGTGGCCACAGGACCGCCGCACACGGCACACCGGGTTTCGTTACGCCCCGGGGCCGGATTCGCGGGCAGTTTCGTCACATGCCGCCCCGGGCGGAGGCTGTCGCACGCCAGCGCGGTCATCCTGCCCGGCGCCGTCCCCGGCCCCCGCCGCTGCTCCATCGACAGACACCCCATGAGCAGGGCCGTCACATCGGCGACGGACACGTCCTTCCGTACCGCGCCCGCCAGTTGGGCTCGCCCCAGCAGGACGGCGAGAGCCGCCCGGAAGTCCGCCTCGACGCCGGGAGAGGGCTCGAAACTGCCCTCCAGCGCGTCGCACAGCCCCTTGTTCCGCACGGACAGCCGCACGACGGCCGCCAGATAGCGGTAGAACACCCGGCCGGGGTCGTCCGAGTCCGCCAACTCCCGTGCCGTATCGGTGAAGAGCCGCACCCGGTCCACGACCGTGGCCCTGAACAGGGCTTCCTTGGAAGGGAAATGACGGTAGACGGTACCCGCGCCCACACCGGCACGGCGCGCGATCTCCCCGAGCGGCACCGCCAACCCCTCTTTCTCGAAGGCCGATCGGGCCGCCTGGAGGACCAGCGAGCGGTTGCGACGGGCGTCCGAGCGCAGCGGCTGAGCAGCCGGCGAGACGGTCGACGGGGTCCTGCGCTGTGCCATGCGCCTGGGCCTCCGGAGGCCTGGGAGAGAAACGGGACTGGGGTTCCGATTCTATCCACGTGAATGAGCGAGGGCCCGCAGCGCCATACCAGAACAAAAGCCAATAACAAGAAGAGGCCGGTGAAGACGGCCCGGGAAAACGAAAGAGCCGCCGCCGGCGCGTGAAGCGCCGACGACGGCTCGATACCGCTGCGGCTCGATGCGGCCGCGTCCTGCGGGTCAGCCGGAGATCACCGCGTCCCAGGCCTTGCCCGCGGCCGCCAGGGCACCGTCCTCGTCCGCGAGCGAAACGCCCAGGGCGCGCAGCCCCTCGGCGAGCGCCGCCAGCGAACCGAGAACGACCTCCCGGTCCGCGTCGAGGCCGTAGTGGTTGACCCTGATCATCTCCGTCGCGAGCGTGCCCCCGGCCGCCTGGACGGGCACGGACGCGTCCGCCGCCAGGGCGGCCGCCACGATGTCGCGGGCGTCGACGCCGTCGGGGGCGCGCAATGTGGTGGCGGCGGGTGCGGCGTCCTCGTCGCGGACGACGTAGGGCGCGAGCACGCCCAGCGCCCGTACGCCCGCGCGCGTGGCGGCGGAGGCGGCGCGGTGGCGGGCGATCACGCTGTCCAGGCCGTCCGCGGCGATGCGGTCGGCGGCCTGCTCCAGCGCGAGCATCTCCAGCTGGGCCGGCGCGTGCGGAAGGGCGGCGCGGCCGCCGTCGATCCAGCGCTCCTTCCAGTCCAGCAGGGAGAGGTAGGAGCGGCGCGGCGCCTGCTCGTTGGCGGCGATGCGCTCCCAGGCACGGGCGCTCACGGAGACGACGGAGACCCCCGCCGGGCCCGCCATGGCCTTCTGGCCGCCGATGACGCACAGGTCGACGCCCCACTCGTCGGTGAGCAGCGGCTCGGCGGCGATCGAAGCGACGGCGTCCAGCATCAGCAGGGCGCCGTGCTCGCGCACGACCGCGGCGATCTCGGCGACGGGGTTGGTGTTGCCGGTCGCCGCCTCGGCGTGCACGAGGCTGACGAAGTCGATGGCGGGGTGCGCGCGGAGCGCCTCGGCCACCTGCTCGGCGGTGACCGCCCCGCTGAACGGCGCGCTCACGGTCACCACTTCGGCGCCGCAGGAGCGCAGCCAGCCGCCGAATGTCTCGCCGTACGGGCCGGTGATGATGTTCAGCGCGGTGCTGCCGGGCCGCACGGCCGAGCGGATGCACGCCTCCAGCGGGAGCAGTGCCTCGCCCTGCATGGCGACGACGGTCTGGCGCGTGCGCATCAGCGCCGCGACCTTGTCCTCGATCCGAGCGAAGTGGCCCGCGCCGAGAGGCGCGAAGTCGAGCAGGTCCGGTGCGGTGTTCGCAGTCACGGTGCCTTCCAGGGGATGTCGCGCCGCGACGCGGCGCCCGCCAATCTCCTGTCGACTCTACGCCGCACCCCCAGTCACGCCGACAATCCGACTATCGCCAGCCGCCCGTGTCGACGCCACCCGGTACCGCGCTCCCGGGCTCGTAGGGCTCACGGGTGAAGGCGAAGGTGCCGAGGTCGAGATGGCTCACCGTGCCGTCCTCGCGGCGCACGGCCCGCAGGGTCTCCCCCGCGTAGTAGCCGTCGAGCCCCGTCCAGGTGCCGTCCTCCTCGGCGTGGAAGCGCGCGGCGCGCCCGCCGTTCCCCACCGGGGCCAGCCGCAGCCCCCGGTCGGCGGCCAGGCGCAGTACGAACGGGGTGGCGCCCCAGTACCAGGGCCCGGTCAGCTCCAGCATGGCCGGGTCCGCGCCGTCGAGCGGACGCCAGGGTTCCGGGATCCGGGGCTCGTGCTCCACGACCGTGCGCACGAGGTCCGTCACGACGGGGACCAGGCCGAAGAACGAGGTGAGGTTGCTCAGCGCCACCGCCGCGACGCCCTCCTCGGGGTCGGCCCACAGCGACGCCACGAAGCCCGGCATCGAGCCCGTGTGCCCGTACAGGACCCGGCCGTCATGGCGCGTCAGCTGGAGGCCCAGGCCGTAGGCGCCCGTCCAGTCCGGCCCCTGGGGTTCGGTCCGCGGCGTCCGCATCTCCGCCACCGTGCTCGCCTTGAGCACCCGGTCGTCGCCGTTCAGCAGGAACTCCGCGAAGCGGCACAGGTCCGCGGCCGTGGACCAGAGCTGACCGGCGGGCGCCATGCGCCCGGTGTCCACCGCGGGTTCCGGGAGCAGCACGTCCGCCCACGGGTGCACGGCCCGGCCCTCGGCGTACGGCGCCTCGGGCCCGAGAGTCGTACGGAGCATGCCCAGCGGCACCAGTACCTCCCGGCGCAGCGCCTCGTACCAGTGCTCACCGCGCAGCCGCTCCACCAGCGCGCCGAGCAGCGCGTATCCGGGGTTGGAGTAGTGGTGGAGGCGCCCCGCGGGATGGCGCTGGGGGCGTTCGCCGAAGATGTCGGCGAGCTCGGGGCGCAGAGTGCCGTCCGTACGCTCCCACCAGGGGCCGCGCGCCTCTGCCGCCAGTCCGGAGGTGTGCGACAGCAGTTGGGCGATGGTCGCCCGGCCGCCCTCGGGCGTGTCGAGATACGTCCCCAGCGGCTCGTCGAGGCCGATCAGTCCCTCGTCGCGCAGCCGCATGACGAGAACGGCGACGAGGGACTTGGTGATCGAGCCGATCCGGTACTGCGTGTCGGCACCGGGGGTCTCCCCGGCCACGTCGCCCCGCCCGGCGGACCACACCATGCGCCCGTTCCGCGTCACCGCGCCCACCAGCGAGGGCGCGCGGCCCTCGGCCTGGCCGGTGGCGACGCGGTGCAGCAGCGCGCGCCGGGTGGCCGGAAGGAGCTCGTCGGGGAATGCGGCGTCCGGGAGCTCTTCCTTGGGCACTTCGCGCGAGACAGTCATGTCCCGCACCCTAGCCAGGTGTTCTCCCCCGGCGCCGAGGGGCTCCCGCCGTTCCGGTCAGGTCTGCGCCATGTCGACGAAGCGGGAGTAGTGACCCTGGAAGGCCACGGTGATCGTGGCGGTGGGGCCGTTACGGTGCTTGCCGACGATGATGTCCGCCTCGCCCGCGCGGGGCGACTCCTTCTCGTAGGCGTCCTCGCGGTGGAGCAGGATGACCATGTCGGCGTCCTGCTCGATGGAGCCGGACTCTCGGAGGTCGGAGACCATCGGCTTCTTGTCCGTACGCTGCTCGGGGCCACGGTTCAGCTGGGAGAGCGCGATGACCGGGAGCTCCAGCTCCTTGGCCAGCAGCTTGAGGTTACGGGACATGTCCGAGACCTCCTGCTGCCGGCTCTCGGCGCGCTTGGCGCCACCGGCCTGCATCAGCTGGAGATAGTCGATGATCACGAGCTTGATGCCGCTGCGCTGCTTCAGCCGGCGGCACTTGGCGCGGATCTCCATCATCGACAGGTTCGGCGAGTCGTCGATGAAGAGCGGGGCGGCGGAGACATCGGGCATCCGGCGGGCGAGCCGGGTCCAGTCGTCGTCCGTCATCGAGCCGGAGCGCATGTGGTGCAGGGCGACGCGGGCCTCGGCGGACAGCAGACGCATCGCGATCTCGTTGCGCCCCATTTCGAGCGAGAAGATCACGCTCGGCATGTTGTGCTTGATCGAACAGGCGCGGGCGAAGTCCAGCGCGAGGGTCGACTTACCCATGGCGGGACGGGCCGCGATGACGATCATCTGGCCGGGGTGGAGGCCGTTCGTCAGGGCGTCGAGATCGGTGAAGCCCGTGGGGACACCGGTCATCTCACCGCTGCGGGAGCCGATCGCCTCGATCTCGTCGAGCGCGCCCTCCATGATGTCGCCGAGCGGGAGGTAGTCCTCGCTGGTGCGCTGCTCGGTGACGGCGTAGACCTCGGCCTGGGCCTTGTTGACGATGTCGTCGACATCGCCGTCGGCCGCGTATCCCATCTGCGTGATGCGTGTGCCGGCCTCGACCAGCCGGCGCAGGACGGCGCGCTCGTGGACGATCTCGGCGTAGTACTCGGCGTTGGCCGCGGTCGGCACCGTCTGCACCAGGGTGTGCAGATATGCCGCGCCACCGACCTTGGTGAGCTCACCGCGCTTGGTGAGCTCGGCGGCGACGGTGATGGGGTCGGCGGGCTCGCCCTTGGCGTACAGGTCGAGGACGGCCTGGTAGATCGTCTCGTGCGCCGGACGGTAGAAGTCATGGCCCTTGAGGACCTCGACCACGTCGGCGATGGCGTCCTTCGACAGCAGCATGCCGCCGAGGACGGACTGCTCCGCGTCGAGATCCTGCGGGGGGACGCGCTCGAAGCCGCTGTTCCGCTCCCAGGAGCCCTCGTCGCCCCGGTCGTGCTGCTCGCCGCGGCCCTTGCCGTCACCGCGCCGGGAGCGGGGGAAGGGGAGCCGGTCGCCGGGGCCGCTGTCGCCCCACGGGCCGTCGTCCATGGGCTCGGGAATGCTCACCCGGGCCACCTCCTCCCGTCCGCGGAGCGGACCTCGCCGTGCCACTCCTTCTTACGGCACGGCTCTGACAAATAGGACGCCCGACTCCGCTTCTGGCGCGTCGAGTTCGCGGCGGGTTCGTGTCGGACCCGTGTGGCCCGCGAAGCGATGACGGAGCGGAAGACAGACGGTGGGCGCCGGTCCACGGTAGGGCCGCGGGCACCGTCAGCCAATCTGGTTATCCACAGGGCATGTGGATGAGCGGCCCAAGCCTGTGGAGAAGTCCCCGTAACCTGTGCACAGGCCGGGGGAAAGCACTGTGGACAAACACACAATCACCTCCACCGCACCGCCCTGACCTGCAGCTTTGCCATCCACCGGCTGTTGAGAAGAAAAACTTTCCCCGTTGGCCCGAGATCACGACAAACGGCGCAGAGAAGATCGCTCACCACCCGCCCCGGTAAGGGTCCTAAGCTATATGCACTGATTACCTGTGGAAGATGGGAGGGACTCCGTGCCCCAGGCCCCCGCGCCCGTCCGGCCCGACGTCCGCCGGCACGACCGCGAGATCGTCGCCCTGGCCGTCCCGGCCTTCGGCGCCCTCGTCGCGGAACCCCTCTTCGTGATGGCCGACAGCGCCATCGTGGGGCACCTCGGCACCCCTCAGCTCGCGGGCCTCGGCATCGCCGCCGCGCTGCTCACCACGGCCGTCAGCGTCTTCGTCTTCCTCGCCTACGCCACCACCGCCGCCGTGGCCCGCCGGGTCGGCGCCGGTGACCTCCCGGCCGCCATCCGGCAGGGGATGGACGGCATCTGGCTGGCGCTGATACTCGGGGCGGTGGTCACCGCCGCCGTGCTGGCCACCGCCCCGCTCCTCGCCCACGCCTTCGGCGCCTCCGCCACGGCCGCCCCGTACGCCACCACCTATCTGCGGATCAGCGCGCTGGGCATCCCCGCGATGCTCGCCGTACTCGCCGCCACGGGAGTGCTGCGCGGCCTCCAGGACACCAGGACGCCGCTGTACGTCGCCGTCGGCGGATTCGTCGCCAACGCCGCGCTCAACGTCGCACTCGTCTACGGCGCGGGCCTGGGCATCGCCGGATCCGCCTGGGGGACGGTGCTCGCCCAGTTCGCCATGGCCGCCGCCTACCTCACCGTCGTCGTCCGGGGAGCCCGGCGGCACGGCGCCTCGCTCCGCCCCGACGCCGCGGGGATACGGGCCTGCGCCCGGGCCGGAGCGCCCCTGCTGGTGCGCACCCTCTCGCTGCGCGCCATCCTCATGATCGCCACGGCGGTGGCGGCACGGCTCGGTGACGTCGACATCGCCGCACACCAGGTCGTGCTCTCCCTGTGGAACCTCCTGGCCTTCGCCCTGGACGCCATAGCCATCGCCGGGCAGGCGATCATAGGCCGCTGTCTGGGCGCCGGGGACAGCGCCGGGGCGCGGGCCGCCTGCCGCCGCATGGTGCAGTGGGGCATCGTCTCCGGCGTGGTGCTGGGGGCCCTGGTGGTGGCGGGCCGGTCCGCGTTCATCCCGCTGTTCACCTCGGACCCGACCGTACGGGACGCCCTGCTGCCCGCCCTGCTGGTGGTCGCCGTGGGGCAGCCCGTCGCCGGAGTGGTCTTCGTCCTGGACGGGGTGCTGATGGGCGCCGGGGACGGGTCCTATCTGGCCCGGGCGATGCTGGTGGTCCTCGCCGTCTTCGCCCCCGTCGCCCTGCTGGTCCCCGCCCTGGGAGGCGGTCTGACGGCGCTGTGGTGGGCCATGACGCTGATGATGACGGCCCGGCTGGTCAGCCTCTGGCTCCGGGCGCGCTCGGGCCGCTGGATCGTCACCGGGGGCGTACGGGGCTGACGGCGCCGCCGGCGCATTCGGGCGGCCCATGCGGGCGAAACGGTTCCGCTGAACGGCGGAAGGGCCGCACCCCTCACGGGATGCGGCCCTTCGACAGCTGCCTGGTGCGAACGTCAGGCGGCGATGACCTCGATGCCGAGCTTGGCAACGACGTCGGCGTGCAGACGCACGGACACCTGGTGGGCGCCCAGGGTCTTGATGGGCGAGCCCAGCTCGACGCGGCGCTTGTCGACCTCGGGACCACCGGAAGCCTTGATCGCGGAAGCGACGTCGGCCTGGGTCACGGAGCCGAACAGGCGGCCGGCCTCGCCGGCGCGGACGGCAAGGCGGACCTTGACGCCCTCGAGCTGGCCCTTGACCTCGTTGGCCTGCTCGATCGTGGCGATCGCGCGGATCTTGCGAGCGCGACGGATCTGCTCGACGTCCTTCTCGCCACCCTTGGTCCAGCGGATCGCGAAACCACGCGGGACCAGGTAGTTGCGGGCGTAGCCGTCCTTGACGTCGACGACGTCGCCGGCGATGCCGAGGCCGGAGACCTCGTGGGTGAGGATGATCTTCATTAGTTGGTCACCCTTCCCTTATCGCGCGGACGAGGTGTAGGGCAGCAGCGCCATCTCACGGCTGTTCTTCACGGCCGTGGCGACGTCACGCTGGTGCTGAGTGCAGTTGCCGGTCACGCGACGGGCACGGATCTTGCCGCGGTCGGAAATGAACTTCCGCAGCATGTTCGTGTCCTTGTAGTCCACGTAAGCGGTCTTGTCCTTGCAGAACGCGCAGACCTTCTTCTTAGGCTTGCGCGGAGGCGGCTTCGCCATTGTCTCTCTCCTGTGAAATCAAGAAGTTTTGTGCCGTCGCCCTCGGGCCGCTGGGGCCCGGGTCCCCGGGGGACCTAGAAGGGCGGCTCGTCCGAGTAGCCGCCGCCGGAGGAGTTGCCGGAGCCGCCGCCCCAGCCACCACCGCCGCCGCCCTGCTGGCCGCCGGACGGAGCACTGGTCGCCCAGGGGTCGTCGGCGGGAGCCCCGCCGCCCTGCTGGCCGCCGGGACCGGAGCCCCAGCCGCCACCCTGCTGGCCACCACCGCTGCCGCCGCCAAAGCCACCCTGGCCACCGCGACCCGTGGTCTTGGTGACCTTCGCCGTGGCGTTCTTCAGGCTGGGGCCGACCTCTTCGACGTCGAGCTCGAAGACCGTGCGCTTGACGCCCTCGCGGTCCTCGTAGGACCGCTGCTTCAGACGGCCCTGCACGACAACGCGCATGCCTCGCTGAAGCGACTCGGCGACGTTCTCCGCCGCCTGACGCCACACCGAGCACGTGAGGAAGAGGCTTTCGCCGTCCTTCCACTCGTTGGTCTGGCGGTCAAAGGTGCGGGGAGTGGACGCGACACGGAACTTCGCGACCGCCGCACCGGACGGGGTGAAGCGCAGCTCGGGGTCGTCGACGAGATTGCCGACGACCGTGATGACGGTCTCGCCTGCCATGGATGAACCTCTCGGCGGGTGTGCTGCTGGCTGCTTGTGCTACTCGATGAGTTGCAGCCCGATTACCTCTGAACCGTCAGGTTCAGTGGGTCTCGGGACGGAGGACCTTGGTCCGGAGGACCGACTCGTTCAGGTTCATCTGGCGGTCGAGCTCCTTGACGACCTCAGGCGTGGCCTGAAGGTCGATGACCGAGTAGATGCCCTCGGGCTTCTTCTTGATCTCGTAAGCGAGACGACGACGGCCCCAGGTGTCGACCTTCTCGACCTTTCCGTTGCCCTCACGGACGACGGAGAGGAAGTTCTCGATCAGCGGGGAGACAGCGCGCTCCTCGAGATCGGGGTCGAGGATGACCATCACCTCGTAGTGACGCATGTGGAACCCACCTCCTTTGGACTCAGCGGCCACGGTCGATCCGTGGCAGGAGGGTCGTGATGCGTGAACAACGGTATCGGCGGACACTGACAATCAGCGGAAAGTCCCTGGGTTGCCCCTGGGACCGAAGCTGGGTCCGGGCAGACACCGGTGCAGACCGTACAGAGTACCCGCACTTCGGCGTGTGGTTGAAATCGGGCGACCCGGCCCCCAGTCTGGAACGGACGGGTGTGACCGGCGCCATAGTGCGGCGCCTGCCTTCAGGAGGTGCCCCCATGACACAGGCAGCACGACAGCCCCGCGGGCTCCGCTCGCTGCTCAGCGGTGTGCTGAACAGCGACGGAAAGCCCCATCCCGTCGAGAACACCTTCGTCGCCGTGACGGTCGTGCTCGGTGCGCTCGCCTTCATCTCCTCGGCGTTCAGCAACCTCCACCTGGTCTCGTCCTGGAGCGGGCTCGTGGGCATCCTCACGGGGGCCTGGGGCCAGTTCATCTCGGCCACCACAGGCGAGCGTTTCCTGCTGATCATCGGGCTCGGCGCCTCGGCCATCGGTTTCTTCCTGGGCATGGCGCACGGCGGACTCTTCGGGGGTGTGATCGGATAGCGGACCGTACGCCCAAACGGGGCGCTCCCCTGTCGCAGTAGGCTTCGGCGCGAGAGCCGGAGCCCCGACCATGGGGACACACCTGCCGAGGAGCGCCCCGCATGAGCCTGACCCTGAGGACAATCAGCCGAGAGCAGCATCTGGCATACATCCAGAGCCTGCCCGCGGCCAGTCACATGCAGGTACCGGGGTGGGCCGATGTGAAGAGCGAGTGGCGCTCCGAGAGCCTGGGCTGGTTCGACAGGACCGGGCAGATCGTCGGCGCCGGTCTGGTCCTCTACCGCCAGCTCCCCAAGATCAAGCGCTACCTGGCCTACCTGCCCGAGGGCCCGGTCATCAACTGGTACTCCCCGAACCTGCGCGACTGGCTGGAGCCCATGCTGGCCCACCTCAAGCAGCAGGGCGCCTTCTCCGTGAAGATGGGCCCGCCGGTGGTGATCCGCCGCTGGGACGCCGACGCGATCAAGAAGGGCATCGCCGACCCCGACGCCAAGCGCCTGCGCGACGTCGAGGCGACCTTCATCGAGCCGCGCGCCTTCGAGGTCGCCGACCAGCTGCGCCGCATGGGCTGGCAGCAGGGCGAGGAGGAGGGCGCCGGCTTCGGTGACGTCCAGCCGCGCTACGTCTTCCAGGTGCCGCTGGAGGGCCGCTCGCTGGAGGACGTCCACAAGGGCTTCAACCAGCTGTGGCGACGCAACATCAAGAAGGCCGAGAAGGCCGGTGTCGAGGTCGTCCAGGGCGGCTACGAGGACCTGCCGACCTGGCAGCACCTCTACGAGATCACGGCGGAGCGCGACAAGTTCCGCCCGCGCCCGCTGAGCTACTTCCAGCGCATGTGGACGGCCCTCAACAGCGAGGACCCCAACCGCATGCGGCTGTACTTCGCCGTGCACGAGGGCGAGGCCGTCGCCGCCGCGACGATGCTGATCGTCGGCGGGCACGTCTGGTACTCCTACGGCGCCTCGGCCAACCACAAGCGCGAGGTCCGTCCGTCGAACGCGATGCAGTGGCGGATGCTGCGCGACGCCTACGCCCTGGGCGCCAGCGTCTACGACCTGCGGGGCATCGGCGACTCGCTGGAGGAGACCGACCACCTCTTCGGCCTGATCCAGTTCAAGGTCGGCACGGGCGGTCAGGCGGCCGAGTACCTCGGCGAGTGGGACTTCCCGCTCAACAAGCTGCTCCACAAGGCTCTCGACATGTACATGTCGCGGCGTTGATCCAGCAGCTCCATCCACACTCAGGGAAAGGTTCCGGGACCGGCCATGGCGCTCACGCTCTACGTCGACACCGCGCGCTGGCGGGCACACCAGCAGTCCGTCATCCAGCAGTTTCCGGGGATCATCCCCGTCTGCAAGGGCAACGGCTACGGCTTCAGCAATGAGCGCCTGGCCGAGGAGGTCACGCGCATGGGCGCGGACACCCTCGCCGTCGGCACCACCTACGAAGCGGCCCGGATCAAGGACTACTTCAGCGGCGATCTGCTGGTGCTGACGCCCTTCCGGCTCGGCGAGGAGCCGGTGCCGTTGCCGGACCGGGCCATCCGGTCCGTCTCCTCGGTCGAGGGCGTACGCGGGCTGGTGGGCGCCCGTGTGGTCATCGAGGTCATGAGCAGCATGAAGCGGCACGGCATCAGCGAGGAGGACCTCCCCAAGCTGCACGCCGCCATCGAGGACGTGCGCCTGGAGGGCTTCGCGATACACCTCCCGCTCGACCACGCGGACGGCGGCAGCGGCGTGGACGAGGTCACCGCCTGGATGGAGCGGCTGCGCAACGCCCATCTGCCGCTGCACACGATGTTCGTCAGCCACCTCAAGGCCGAGGAACTCCGTGAGCTCCAGCAGCGGTTCCCCCAGACCCGCTTCCGGGCCCGGATCGGCACCCGGCTGTGGCTGGGCGACCACGACGCCACCCAGTACCGGGGCGCCGTCCTGGACGTCACCCCCGTCTCCAAGGGCGACCGCTTCGGCTACCGGCAGCAGAAGGCTCCCGGTGACGGCTACCTGGTCGTGGTGGCCGGCGGCACCTCGCACGGCGTCGGGCTGGAGGCGCCGAAGGCGCTGCACGGCATGATGCCGCGCGCCAAGGGCGTGGCCCGGGCGGGCCTGGCCACCATGAACCGCAATCTGTCGCCCTTCGTCTGGGCCGGCAAGCAGCGGTGGTTCGCGGAGCCCCCGCACATGCAGGTCTCCATCCTGTTCGTGCCGAACGACGCCCCCGCCCCGCAGGTCGGCGATGAGCTGGAGGCTCATCTTCGGCACACCACCACGCAGTTCGACCGCGTCGTCGATCACTGATCCCACCCCCCGTGTGATGTGACCGGGAGCCATGACTCAGGCGTCGTGGCTCCCCGTCCCCCATTCGACGCGTGTGCCTCCGGAAGGCTCGGCGTGCCGTTCGCGGCGCGCTGAGCCGAGGACGAATACGTCCGGGGCCCCATCCAGGACGCCTCCGGAAGGATCGTCCGAGCCGTCGCGGCGCACCACGTCCCGCTCGGGCTTCAGGATGTCCCGCACGACCAGCGCGCAGAGGTAGAGCGTGCCCAGCAGGTGGACGACGATCGCCAGTTGGTAGGCATCCATCGGCAGCCCCTGGTGCTTGTCGCCGCTGCCGGTGTAGGCCAGGTAGAGCCAGATGGCCAGGTAGTAGAGGACCTCGCAGGCCTGCCAGATCAGGAAGTCGCGCCACTTGGGCCGGGCCAGCGCGGCGAGCGGCACCAGCCACAGCACGTACTGCGGCGAATAGACCTTGTTTATGAGGACGAACAACGCCACCATCAGGAAGGCCAGCTGCGCGAAGCGCGGGCGCCTGGGGGCGCTCAGCGCGAGGGCTCCCAGACCGAGGCAGCCGAGGATCATCAGCAGTATCGCGTAGACGTTGACGTCGTTCATCGAATCGCCGGTGTGCTCGGAGATGAAGAGCCAGAGAGAACCGAAGTCGACCGGCCGTTCCTTGCTGAAGATGTAGAACTTCGCCCATCCCTCGCGGATGTGGAAACCCGTGGCGTCATGGGTGAACATGACGGGCAGATTCACCGCCAGCCAGGCGGCGACCGCGCCGCCCGCGGCGGTGAGGAAGGCCCGCGGCCGCCCGGCCCGCCAGCACAGGACGAGCAGCGGCCCCAGCAACAGCACGGGGTAGAGCTTCGCCGCGGCCGCCAGGCCGATCAGCACGCCCGTCAGCACCGTGCGCCCACGGGACCACATCAGCATCGCGACGGCCGTCAGAGCGACCGCGAAGAGGTCCCAGTTGATGGTGGCCGTGAGCGCGAGGGCCGGGGCGAGGGCCACCAGCAGCGCGTCCCAGGGACGGCGCCGGTGCGTGCGGGCCACGCACACCACGATGACGGCCGTGCAGGCCAGCAGCATGCCGGCGTTCGCGAACCAGTACAGCTGCTCGCGGTGCTGGAGGCTTCCGCCGCCCGGCGTGAGCAGCGCCGCGACCTCCATGAACAGCCCTGTCAGGACCGGGTACTCCAGATAGTCCATGCCGCCGCCGACCGACTGGGGAACCCGGTCGAAGTAGGGGAGGAGGCCCTGGTCGAAGCCCCGGCCGCTGTAGAGGTGCGGGATGTCGGAATAACAGGCGTGGGTGTACTGGGTGGTGGCGCCGAAGAACCAGCCGTGGTCGTAGCACGGCAGCTTCTGCACCATGCCGAGCGCGAATATCCCGATCGCCACGAGCGCGATCACCCGCACCGGCGTCCACCAGTGCGCACCGGTCAGCGCACGCCGCCCCACCGGTCCGCCGATGAGCTCACTGCCGGCCGCGGCCACCTCGTCCTCGACGGTGGGCCGTACAAGCTGATCGTCCCGTGCGCTCCTCATGCCCTCATCCTGCCGTACCCGCGGTCGGCCCTGCGGAGCCTGTGGAAAACCACGAGGGCCGCCCCGCGCGAACGCGGGACGGCCCTCGAAAAGACGTGCTCAGACAGTCCGTGCCGGATTCATACGATGATCAGCCACCCGGTCCGCCGAACAGTCCGCCACCACCACCGCCGCCCGGCGGGCGCCGGTTCCCGCTCGGAGACGGCGACTCACTCGGGTCTCCGGCGCCGCCGGCACCTCCGGGACCGCCCGCGGCACCTCCGTCCTTGCCGCCGTTGCCGTTGCTCCCACCGTTGCCGCCGATCCGGCACTTGAAGTCGAACGGAGCGCAGGACCCGCTCGGGGACGGGGAGGCGGACGGGGACTTCGAGGGCGAGGGGGACGCCGACGGCGGGGCCGAGGGGGGCGTGGAGGGCACGACGCTGGGGGAGGGAGTGGCCCCGTCCCCGAACACCTTCTGCCCGATCGGCTGCGGCGCGTCGAACTGGAGCACCGGCTTGCCCTTGAGCGCGTCGGTCATGTAGTCCGCCCAGATCTCCGCCGGGAACGAGGCGCCGTGGATGGTGGGCTGGCCGCCCACACCGCGCATCGACAGGAACTCCTGGTTCTTGGCATTGGGGTCGACGCGGTACATGCCGATCGCCGTCGACAGCTGCGGGGTGTAGCCCGCGAACCAGGCGGAACGGTTGCCGTCGGTCGTACCGGTCTTGCCCGCCACCGGGCGGTCGCCGAGCTTGGCCTTGGTGCCGGTGCCCGACTCCACGACGGTCCTGAGCACGTCGGTGACGTTGTTGGCGACGTTGGCGTCGAAGGCCTGGGCGCTCTTCTCCTCGTGCTCGTAGGCCGGCTTGCCGTCCTTCTCGACCTTCGTCACGGAGTAGGGGTCGACCTGCTTGCCGTTGGCCGCGAACGTCGCGTAGGCGCCGGCCAGCCGGATGGCGCTGGGCGCCGACGTGCCCAGCGAGAAGGTCGGGGTCAGCGAGGCGAGCTGGTCCTTGTCAAGACCGGCCTTGAGCGCGGCCTCCTGCACCAGGTCGGTGCCCACGTCCATGCCGAGCTGGATGTAGGGGGTGTTCACCGAGAACTGCATGGCCGTGCGGAGGGTGACGAGACCCTTGTCCTCGTCACCGTCGTTCGGCTGGTGCCACTCCTTGCCGTCCTGGTCGTGCCAGACCGTGCCGTTGTAGGTCCGCAGGGTCACCTTGTTGTTGCCGTTGTAGACGCTCTCCGGCGAGACGACCGTGCGCTGGCTGTCGCTCTGCTTCGGCCCGAGCGCCGCGTTGCGCTTGCCGTGCGTCATCGCCGCGGCCAGCACGAACGGCTTGAACGTCGAACCGACCTGGACACCGGTGTAGTCGGCGTTGTTGGTGAAGTGCTCCAGCGCGTTCTCGCCGCCGTAGATGGCGACGATCTTGCCGGTCTTGGGCTCCACCGAGGCGCCGCCGAACTGGACGAACTGGTCGACGTCACGCACCTTCGGCTTGATGTTCGCCTTGCGCACCTCCTCGACCGACTTCGACAGCGCGTCCACCCTGTCCCGGTCGAACGTCGTGTAGATCTGGTAGCCGCCCTTGTCCAGCTCCGCCTTGCTGATCTTGGAGTGGGCGGTGATGTAGTTGTCGGCGAGGTCGGTGAGGTAGCCGATCTGGCCGGCGCGGTTGGTCGCCGGCTTCGGCTTCTGCACCTTGGGGAACCCCCCCGCGACCCACTTGTCGCGCTCGTCGGCCTTCAGGCGGCCGACCTGGACCTCACGGTCGAGCGTCCACTTCCAGCGGTCGGTGGCGCGCTTGAGGTTCTTCTCCGGCGTCGCCGCCGGGCCCTGGCCGCCGTACGGGTCGTAGAGGTTCGGGCCGTTCAGCGTGGCGGACAGGAACGCACTCTCGCTGGGCGTCAGATCCGCGCAGTCCTTGTCGAAGTACGCCCGCGCCGCGGCCTGGATGCCATAGGCGCCACGCCCGTAGTAGGCCGTGTTGAGGTAGCCGGCCAGGATGTCCTTCTTGTCCTGGGTGGCTCCGACCTTGACCGAGATGAGCAGCTCGGTAATCTTGCGCTTGAGCGTCTGCTCCTGGCTCAGATAGGTGTTCTTCACGAACTGCTGCGTGATGGTCGAGCCACTCTGCGTCTCACCGCCCTGCGCCATCTTCACGACGGCTCGGGCGATGCCCATGGGGTCGACGCCCATGTCCTGCTCGAAGCTGGCGTTCTCCGCGGAGATCACCGCGTTCTGCATGGCGAGGGGGATCTGGGAGATCGGCACGATCTGGCGGTTGAGACTGCCGCCGCCCGCGACGACCATCTGTTTGCCGTCGGCCCAGTAATAAACGTTCTTCTGGACCACGGCGGCCTTCTGCGCGCTCGGCACCTGCACCACCGCGAGGGCGACCCCGACACTGCCGAGGATCAGGGCCACGAACGAGAAGATCAGACCCGTGGTGAGCTTCCAGGACGGGATCCAGCGCCGGAACCCGGACTTGCCCGCGCGCGGGTAGTCGATGAGCCGCTTGGCGCCGGACCGGCCGCCGTCCCGGCGTCCTCGCCCCCCGGGCCCCTGCACGGGGGGACGTCTGCGCCCGCCCGGCCCGCCGGCGCCGCCGGGCGGGGCACCGCGACGGGCCCCCGGCCGGCTGCCGTACGGAGGCTCACCGCGGCCGGAGCCGGGCGCGGCCGAGTGGGTGGATGGTGCTGCGCGACGGCCTGGCGTCGGCTGCTGGGCCGCGCGACGGGCCGCGGCTCGTCCGCCGCCCTCAGGCTGCGGCGGCTTGCGGCGGTGCTCGCTCATCGAACGAATACTCCTCGGGCAGGCGCTATCGCCTGACAGCGGCAGGATGGCTTGCGTTCCCCCCGACGTGCGGCCTCCACGCCCCCCTGACCGGTGGGCCGCACTGCGTACAGGTCCAGGACGTCTGTGGGCGTCACCCGGTTCCCTGTGGTCTGCATGGCGCACAGACTACGCACGGCCAAATCCAGCCCACTGCGGATGTTCACTCCAAATCAGGCCGCTTGTGTCCCACGAATCAGTGATGTGACCTCGTTCACCGTGCCTCCTCTTGTCGTTGATGATCGCCCGTTCTATCGTCTGGATGTATCGAGTCGATACATCAGCTCGCCATAAGGGACCAATAAGGATTTAGGGATCACAAGGAACTAGGCTGTGGGCGACAAGGAGGCGACATATGAGCAGACGCTCCGGCATCCTCGAGTTCGCCGTCCTCGGCCTGCTCCGCGAGGCCCCGATGCACGGCTACGAGCTGCGCAAGAGGCTGAACACCTCGCTCGGGGTGTTCCGCGCGTTCAGCTACGGCTCCCTGTATCCCTGCCTGAAGTCCCTCGTGGCGAACGGCTGGCTGATCGAGGAACCCGGAAGCTCCCCGGAGGACGCCCGCGCGGCGTCACTGGCCGGACGACGGGCGAAGATCGTCTACCGCCTCACGGCGGAGGGCAAGGAGCACTTCGAGGAGCTCCTCGCCCACACCGGCCCGGATGCGTGGGAGGACGAGCACTTCGCCGCCCGCTTCGCGTTCTTCGGGCAGACCTCACGGGATGTACGGATGCGGGTGCTGGAAGGCCGCCGCAGCCGGCTGGAGGAGCGCCTGGAGAAGATGCGCGCCTCTCTGGCCCGTACCCGGGAACGGCTGGACGACTACACCCTCGAGTTGCAGCGCCACGGCATGGAGTCCGTGGAGCGCGAGGTTCGCTGGCTGAACGAGCTGATCGAGAGCGAGCGGGCCGGGCGTGACAAACGCCCCGGCCCGGATCAGTGAGCCCTGCACCCCGCAGGGCTACGTCGAGTACAAACAGGGAGCAACCGGAATGGGTTCGGTTCGCGTAGCGATCGTCGGTGTGGGCAACTGCGCCGCCTCGCTGGTGCAGGGCGTCGAGTACTACAAGGACGCCGACCCGAACGGCCGCGTGCCGGGTCTGATGCACGTGCAGTTCGGCGACTACCACGTGCGTGATGTCGAGTTCGTGGCCGCTTTCGATGTCGACGCGAAGAAGGTCGGGCTGGACCTCGCCGACGCCATCGGCGCCAGCGAGAACAACACCATCAAGATCTGCGACGTGCCGCCGACCGGCGTCACCGTCCAGCGCGGCCACACCCTGGACGGTCTGGGCAAGTACTACCGCCAGACCATCGAGGAGTCCGCCGAGGCCCCCGTCGACATCGTCCAGGTCCTCAAGGACAAGCAGGTCGACGTCCTGGTCTGCTACCTCCCGGTCGGCTCCGAGGACGCTGCCAAGTTCTACGCGCAGTGCGCCATCGACGCCAAGGTCGGCTTCGTCAACGCCCTCCCGGTCTTCATCGCCGGCACCAAGGAGTGGGCGGACAAGTTCACCGAGGCGGGCGTCCCGATCGTCGGTGACGACATCAAGTCCCAGGTCGGCGCCACCATCACCCACCGTGTGATGGCCAAGCTGTTCGAGGACCGCGGTGTCATCCTCGACCGCACGATGCAGCTGAACGTCGGCGGCAACATGGACTTCAAGAACATGCTCGAGCGCGAGCGCCTGGAGTCCAAGAAGATCTCCAAGACGCAGGCCGTCACCTCCCAGATCCCCGACCGCGAGCTGGGCGAGAAGAACGTCCACATCGGCCCCTCGGACTACGTGGCCTGGCTGGACGACCGCAAGTGGGCCTATGTGCGCCTCGAGGGCCGTGCCTTCGGCGACGTCCCGCTGAACCTGGAGTACAAGCTCGAGGTCTGGGACTCCCCGAACTCCGCCGGTGTCATCATCGACGCCCTGCGCGCCGCGAAGATCGCCATGGACCGGGGCATCGGTGGCCCGATCCTCTCCGCCTCCTCGTACTTCATGAAGTCGCCGCCCGTGCAGTACTTCGACGACGAGGCCCGTGAGAACGTCGAGAAGTTCATCAAGGGCGAGGTCGAGCGCTAAAGGCGCCGACCGCGCACCGGACACGGGCCCGCTCCGCTCGACCACAGGTCCCCGGGTAATCCACCCGGGGACCTGTGCGTTGTGTGAGGCTGTGGACCATGCCCGTTGTGCGTGATCTTCGCGTTCTGCTCCAGCTGGGCGATTTCCGCCGGCTGCTGGCAGTACGGCTGCTCTCCCAGGCGGCCGACGGCGTCTATCAGGTCGCGCTCGCCGCGTACGTGGTCTTCTCACCCGAGAAGCAGACCTCCCCCGCCGCCATCGCCTCGGCCATGGCCGTGCTCCTCCTGCCCTATTCGCTGCTGGGCCCCTTCGCCGGAGTCCTGCTCGACCGCTGGCGCCGCCGTCAGGTGCTGCTCCACGGCAATCTGCTCCGTGCCGCGCTGGCCACGGTGACCGCCCTGCTCATCGTCGGCGGGGTGCCCGACCGGCTCTTCTACGCCTCCGCGCTCTCGGTCACCGCCGTCAACCGCTTCGTCCTCGCCGGCCTGTCGGCCGCCCTGCCGCGCGTCGTCGACTCCCCCGAGCGCCTGGTCATGGCCAACGCCGTCTCCCCGACCGCCGGCACGCTCGCGGCGACCATCGGCGGCGGCCTCGCCTTCGCCGTCCGCCTCGCCCCTCCGGAGGGCACCGCCGACGACGCGTCCGTCGTCCTCCTCGGCGCCGTCCTCTATCTCTGCGCCGCGCTCTGCTCGCTGCGCATGCCCATCGGCCTGCTGGGCCCGGACGCCCCGGCGCCCCGGACCGGGCTGCGCACGGCGCTGGCCGTCACCGCCCGGGGCCTGCTCGACGGGCTGCGCCATCTCGGCGAACGGCGCGTCGCCGCCCGCGCCCTGGCGGCGATGGCGCTGATGCGCTTCTGCTACGGCGCGCTGACGGTGATGCTGCTGATGCTCTGCCGGTACGCCTGGTCGGGCGGCGGGCCCGGCGGTCTGGTCCTGCTCGGCTATGCCGTGGTCGCCTCGGGGGCCGGTTTCTTCGCCGCGGCCGCCATCACCCCCTGGGCGGTCGGCCGGCTGGGGCGGCTGGGCTGGCTGGTGGCCTGCGCAGCGGCCGCGGCGGTCCTGGAACCCGCGCTCGGTCTGCCCTTCGAGCCCGTTCCCATGCTGATCGCCGCCTTCGTCCTGGGGCTCGCCACCCAGAGCGCCAAGATCGTCACGGACACGGTGGTCCAGGCGTCGGTCGACGACGCCTTCCGGGGGAGGGTCTTCTCCCTTTACGACGTCCTCTTCAACGTCGCCTTCGTGGGCGCGGCGGCGGTGGCCTCGCTGATGCTGCCACCGGACGGACGGTCGCCCACGCTAGTGATCGGAGTGGCTCTGATCTACGCGGCAATTGCTTCCACTATGGCTGGATTTCTACGCCGCTGACTATTACATCAAGGCCACAGCATCCCACTGAGCTGCGGAAATGTCATGGACACGGGATAACTTACGGGCGGCGTCAGCCGACCGAAAACCACCGTCCCGTGAAGGCATCCCCGTGACCACTCCGCCGCCCCACCAGAACCCGTACGGCCCGCAGGGCGGTGCCCCCTACGGCCAGCAGCCGCCCCCGCCCTACGGTCAGCAGCCCGGTCCGTACGGCCAGCCCGGCCAGCCGGCTCCGCCGCCGTACGGCCAGCAGCCGGGTGGCTGGGGTGGCGCGACGATGCCGCCGCCGGCCCCGTCCAGGGGCAAGAAGATCGGCAAGAAGATCGCCACGATCGTTCTCTGCGTCCTGGTCAGCGCGGGCATCTACACCGCCAAGGACATGCTCACGAGCGATGACACCACCGTGCTGGGGGTCGGAGACTGCCTCCAGAACAAGGGCACGGACTCCAAGCCGGACATCAAGAAGGTCGACTGCACCGACAGCAAGGCGAGCCACAAGGTGCTCAAGAAGGTCGACGGCTCCACGCTGTACACCCTCGCCTGCAACAACGTCGAGGGCACCACGGCCGCACTCACCTGGTCGGAGCGCACCAGCAAGTTCACGCTCTGCCTGGGCGACATCAAGAAGTAGCGGGCGGCTCGGCCCGGATATGGCCAGGGGCGGTGTTTCACGTGAAACACCGCCCCTGGCCCTTTCACTTGTTCGCGCCCCGGTGACGTTTCACGTGAAACACCACAGCCGTGAAACACCACCGCGCGGCATCAGCCCTGCTGGGCCCACCACTCCTTGAGCGCGGCCACGGCGGCCTCCCGCTCCATGGGGCCGTGCTCCAGACGCATCTCCAGCATGTGCTTGTAGGCCTGGCCGATCTGCGGGCCGGGGCCGATGCCCAGGATCTCCATGATCTCGTTGCCGTCGAGGTCCGGCCGGATCGCGTCCAGCTCCTCCTGCTCCTGGAGCCGGGCGATGCGCTCCTCGAGCCCGTCGTAGGCGCGCGAGAGGGCGTTGGCCTTGCGCTTGTTGCGGGTGGTGCAGTCGGACCGGGTCAGCTTGTGGAGCCGGTCCAGCAGCGGCCCGGCGTCACGGACATAGCGGCGGACGGCCGAATCGGTCCACTCCCCGGTGCCATAGCCATGGAAGCGCAGGTGGAGCTCGACCAGCTTCGAGACGTCCTTGACCAGGTCGTTGGAGTACTTGAGCTTGGTCATCCGGGCCTTGGTCATCTTCGCGCCCACCATCTCGTGGTGGTGGAAGGAGACCCGGCCGTCCTTCTCGAAGCGACGCGTCTTCGGCTTGCCGATGTCGTGGAGCAGCGCCGCCAGGCGCAGAACCAGGTCGGGACCGCCACCCGGCTGGTCACGGGGGGCCTCCAGAGCCATGGCCTGCTCCAGGACGATGAGCGTGTGCTCGTAGACGTCCTTGTGGCGGTGGTGCTCGTCGCGCTCCAGGCGCAGCGCCGGGAGCTCGGGGAGGATCAGGGCGGCGAGCCCGGTCTCCGTGAGCAGGGTGAGGCCCTTGCGGGGGTGGCTGGAAAGGATCAGCTTGTTCAGCTCGTCCCGGACCCGCTCGGCCGAGACGATCTCCAGGCGGTCCGCCATCCCGGTCATGGCCGCCACCACCTCGGGCGCCACCTCGAAGTCCAGCTGGGCGGCGAAGCGGGCGGCCCGCATCATGCGCAGCGGGTCGTCGGAGAAGGACTCCTCGGGGGTGCCGGGGGTGCGCAGGATCCGCGCGGCAAGGTCCTCCAGGCCGTTGTGGGGGTCGATGAACTCCTTCTCCGGCAGCACCACGGCCATGGCGTTGACGGTGAAGTCGCGGCGGACCAGGTCCTCCTCGATGGAGTCGCCGTAGGAGACCTCGGGCTTCCGGGAGGTCCGGTCATACGCTTCCGACCGGTATGTGGTGACCTCGATGTCGAAGTCCGACTTACGGCAGCCCACGGTGCCGAAGGCGATCCCGACCTCCCAGACCGCGTCCGCCCACGGCCGCACGATCTTCAGCACGTCCTGGGGACGGGCGTCGGTGGTGAAGTCCAGGTCGTTGCCGAGACGGCCGAGCAAAGCGTCCCGTACCGACCCGCCGACCAGGGCGAGCGTAAAGCCGGCCTCCTTGAAGCGGCGGGCGAGATCGTCGGCTACGGGGGAGACCCGCAGGAGCTCGCTCACGGCACGGCGCTGCGCCTGGCTGAGCTCGGTCGTCGACGGCGGGGTGTGGCTGTCATTGTTGGCGTTCGGCACAACAGAAGAGGGTACGTGGCCGGGCGCGCCGAAGCCTCCCGGTTGTCGGACGCACTATGACACCTCTCACAAAGCAGGCGCAGTCTGGACAACGGACCCCGCGGCGATCTTGTAGTGCGGTCCGCAGCACTTCGTCACAGCGGGCCTCGTTACCATTCGTGGACGCACCATCCGACGACCACCGACGATGACGAGGGACGGGCAGCGCGTGGCCGAGGCGGCAGAGGTCCAAGGGGCCTTCGAGGGGACATCGCCCGCTCCTGCCTGCCGGTGGTTCCGGCGCACCGCGCTGCTGCTGGCCGGGGTGCTGCTGGTCGTGGGGCTGGGGCAGCTGCCGCAGGCTCCGGCGGCACGCGCCGAGTCCGCGAGCTCGGCGAGCTCCCGGACCGTCGACGTCTCTCTCGACACCGTGACGCCCGTCGCCCCCAAGCAGGACGACACGCTCACCGTCTCGGGCCGGGTCACCAACAACACGAAGTCGACGATCACCGGTGGCCATGTGGCGCTCCGGGTGGGCCCGCAGATCACCACGCGCAGCGACATCGACGACATCGGTGGCCGGGCGCCCTTCTCGGGGGGCTCCGACGGCCCGGAGGTGGGCGGCAACCACGCCCAGAAGGTCGACAGCCTGCCCCCGGGCGTCAGCCGTGACTTCACCCTGTCCGTTCCGGTGAAGGACCTGGAGCTCGGCAAGGACGGCGTCTACCAGCTCGGTGTCACCCTCTCCGGACAGTCCGGCGGGCAGTCCGAGCAGGTCCTGGGCATCCAGCGCACGCTGCTGCCCTGGCAGCCCTCGGCGACCGACGGCAAGAAGACCCGGCTGACCTTCCTGTGGCCGCTGGTCTCCGCGACCCACCTCACCGCCCGTACGGTCTCCGACCAGCAGCAGACCCCGGTCTTCCCCAATGACGACCTGGCCGCCGAGCTGGCGCCGGGGGGCCGGCTCCAGCAGCTCGTGGCACTGGGCAAGAGCCTGCCGGTCACCTGGGTGATCGACCCGGATCTGCTCGCCACGGTCGAGGCGATGACGAAGAGCTACCGGATCGGCGGGCCGGACGACCAGAACCCCGCTCCCGGCAAGGGCCAGGCGGTGGCCAAGCAGTGGCTCAACCAGCTCCAGCAGGCCGTCGCGGACCACCAGGTGGTGGCGCTGCCGTTCGGTGACCCCGACCTCGCCTCGCTCGCCCACCGGGGGAAGGACGTCCCCGGGGCGCTCAGCCACCTCCAGTCGGCCACAGAGCTCGCCTCGACGACCGTGGAGACGATCCTCGGGGTGAAGCCGCGCACGGACTTCGCCTGGCCCGTCGACGGCGCCGTCGACTCCTCCGTCGTGGACGTGGCCACCTCGGCCGGCGCCCACAATGTGATCGCCCGCAGCGACAGCGTCCGGGAGCCCGGCGGCTCCTCGTACGCGCCCACCGCGGCCCGGCAGATCGGTGGCGGCAATACGGCGATCGTGGCGGACGCCCGGCTCTCCACCGCCTTCGACGGCGAGATGATCAAGGCCAATGACTCCTCGCTGGCCGTCCAGCGCTTCCTCGCCCAGAGCCTCATGGTGAACAAGCAGGCTCCCGAGAACGAGCGCAGCATCGTGGTCGCGCCGCAGCGCATGCCCACGACGAGCCAGGCCCAGGCGATGGCGTCGGCGCTCAAGGGCCTGACAGACGGTCGCTGGACCCAGTCGGCCGACCTCGGCGACGCGGCCAAGGCCCAGCCCGACCCGGCGGCCAACCAGCGCATCCCCGGCACGGGCTCGTACCCGGACTCGCTGCGCTCTCGGGAGCTGCCCACCGAGGCGTTCGAGGCGATCCAGCGGACCCAGAGCTCCCTGGACAGTTTCAAGGTCATCCTGACCTCCCCGGACCGTGTGGTCACCCCGTTCGGCAGCGCGATCATGCGGGAGATGTCCACCTCGTGGCGGGGCGACCCGAAGGGCGCGGAGGCGTTCCGGGACGCGGTGCAGTCGTATCTGGACCAGCTCGTCCGGCAGGTCCACCTGATCGCGAAGTCCGACGCCACCCTCTCCGGGCGCAGCGCGACCATCCCGGTGACCGTCCAGAACGGCCTGCTCCAGGGGGTGCGGGGACTCAAGCTCGTCCTCACCTCCAGCCAGCCCAACCGCCTCAAGATCGACGCGCCGCAGCCGGTGGAGATCGGGGGCGGGCGTCAGCAGTCCGTGAAGTTCGAGACGCGGGCCAACGCCAACGGCCCGGTGAAGGTGACGGCCCGGCTCTACGCCGAGGACGGCCAGCCGTACGGTGAGCCGATCTTCTTCACTGTGCATGTCACCTCCATCACCCCTATGGTTCTGCTCGTCATCGCCGGTGGGGTCCTTCTCCTGGTCCTCGCGGGACTGCGTATCTACCTCCAGCGCAAGCGGGCCGCCGCCCGTAAGGCCGCGGGTGGCGGGCCCGACGGGGCGGACGGCGGAGACTCGGGCGACAGTGGTGGGCCCGGTGACGACAAGCCGGAGCAGCCGGGTGATCCGGCAGCCGAAACCGGAGCGCGGAACGGTGACCCGTCCGGCTCAGGTGAGAAAGTGGAACGTTGACGTTTTATGGGGCCGGCAGGCCGCGGACGATGAGGTGGGGTAGCGATGAGCGCGCCGTACGACGGTGACCGCGGTCAGGGCGCCGGGGGCGATCAGCGGGGTCAGTACCCGCCGCCCCCGCCTGCCCCGGCCCCTGCCGCCGCGGACCAGCCGCATCAGGGCCCGTACGCCCGGGACCCGTACCTCCGGGACGCCTACGCGTCGGACCCGTACGCCGCGCCGCAGCCCGGCGGCTATCAGCAGCCTCCGGTGCCGCCGCGCGGCCCCGACACCCAGCCGTGGGCCCCGGCCCAGGCGCAGCAGCCCCCGGCGCCGGCCCGCCCTTACGAGGACCAGGACGCGACCCAGGTCATCGGCGTGGGCGGCTTCGGCGAGCAGCCGCAGCGGGACGCCTTCGCGCACCTCTACCGCGATCAGCAGCAGCCGTACGAGCCCCCGCGCCCGGACGGCCGGCCGATCCCGGCCCCCGGCCAGTACGGCTCCCCCGTGCCGCCCCCGCAGCCTCCGGTCCCGCCGGCGGCGGAGCCCGAACCGGCCGCGGCCGAGCCGGCGGCCAAGGGCGGCGGCAAGGCGTCCGGGCTGCTGAAGTCCAGCGCGCTGATGGCCGCGGGCACGCTCGTCTCCCGCCTCCTGGGCTTCGCCAGGAACCTCGTCATGGCGGCCGCCATCGGCGTCAGCACCCTCAGCGACGGCTACCAGGTCGCCAACACCCTGCCGACGATGATCTACATCCTGGTCGGCGGCGGCGCTCTCAACGCCGTCTTCATCCCGCAGCTGGTGCGCGCGATGAAGAACGACGAGGACGGTGGCGAGGCCTACGCCAACCGGCTGCTGACCCTCGTCGTCGTCCTGATGGCCGGTGTCACCACGGTCTGTGTGCTGGGCGCCCCGCTCTTCATCCAGATGATGTCGCCGGACATCGCGTCCGACCCGCACCGGATGGACGTGGCGGTCGCGTTCGCCCGCTACTGCCTGCCGACCATGTTCTTCATGGGCGTGCACGTCGTCCTGGGCCAGATCCTCAACGCCCGGGGCCGCTTCGGGGCGATGATGTGGACCCCGGTCCTCAACAACATCATCATCATCGCGACCTTCGGCTCCTTCATCTGGGCCTTCGGTCCCTTCACCCAGAGCGGCGTGACCTCCGCCACCATCACGCCCGAGGGCATCCGCCTGCTCGGCGTCGGCACCCTGCTGGGCCTCGTCGTCCAGGCGCTGGCCATGCTGCCCTACCTCCGCGACGCGGGCTTCCGGGTCCGGCCCCGGTTCGACTGGCGCGGGCAGGGTCTCGGCAAGGCCGCGGGGCTCGCGAAGTGGACGTTCTTCTTCGTGCTGGCCAACCAGCTCGGCCTGGTCGTCGTCACCCAGCTCGCCACCCGCGCCGGCAGCCTGGCCACCAAGGCCGGCCACGAGGGCACCGGTATCACCGCCTACAACTACGCCCTTCAGCTCTGGCAGATGCCGCAGGCCATCATCACCGTCTCGGTGATGACCGCCGTGCTGCCCCGGATCTCCCGTGCCGCCCACGACGGGGACGTCTCGGCGGTCCGCGACGACCTCTCCCACGGGCTGCGGACGTCCGCCGTCGCGATCGTGCCGTGCGCCTTCGCCTTCCTGGCGCTGGGCGTCCCCATGGCGACCCTGATGTTCGGCAGCGGATCCGGCAGCGCCGCCGCCACCAACATCGGCTACATCCTCATGGCCTTCGGCCTCGGCCTCATCCCGTACTCCGCGCAGTACGTCATCCTCCGCGGCTTCTACGCCTACGAGGACACCCGCACCCCCTTCTACAACACGGTGATCGTCGCCGCCGTGAACGCCGCGGCCTCCGGTCTGAGCTTCCTGCTCCTGCCGTCCCGCTGGGCCGTCGCCGGCATGGCCGCCTCCTACGGCCTGGGCTACGCCGTGGGCGTCGGGGTCGCCTGGCGTCGCCTGCGCACCCGGCTCGGCGGCGATCTCGACGGCTCGCACGTCGTCCGCACCTACGCCCGGCTCATCGGCGCCTGTGTCCCGGCGGCACTGATCGGTGGCGCCGCCGCATACGGAATCGGTCAGGTTCTGGGCAACGGAGTTCCCGGTTCGCTCGGCTCCCTGGTCGGTGGCGGACTGGTACTGATCGCGGTGTTCTACATCGCGGCGAAGCGGATGCGCATCGAGGAACTGACCGCCATGGTCGGTATGGTTCGCGGCCGGCTCGGTCGCTGACCGGAGCACAACCATCGCCCGCCGCCGTGTGTCGTGCATAGCGCCGGACTGTGGGCACAATTGTCTTGGCTGTGGACAGCGTCCAACGGATGGGGAGGCAGGAGCGACGGTGGCGGAACGGAGCACGGCTGCCGTCGACGTGGCTGACAACAACGGCGACCAGCCGCTGACCGCCCAGGCGGACCAGGCCACGACCGACGGGGCGAAGACCGCGAAGAAGGTCGGCACCCACAAGGACACCCAGCGCGCGGAGAGCGAAAGCCCCGCGCGCGACGCGCAACCGCCCGAGCTGCACAGCGGCCATAAGCTCGCCAGAAGGTACCGCCTGGAGGAGTGCGTCACCCGTCTGGAGGGATTCAGCAGCTGGCGTGCCGTCGACGAGAAGCTGCGCCGCGCGGTGGGCGTCCACCTCCTGCCCGCCGACCATCCCCGCGCCCGTCCCGTCCTGGCCGCCGCCCGCTCCGCGGCGCTCCTCGGCGACCCGCGCTTCGTCCAGGTCCTCGACGCCGTCGAGGAGAACGACCTGGTCTATGTGGTCCACGAGTGGCTGCCCGACGCGACCGAGCTGACGCCCGTCCTCGCCTCCGGTCCGCTCGAGCCGCACGAGGCGTACCAGCTCGTCAGCCAGGTCTCCCAGGCCATGGCCGCCGCCCACCGCGAGGGCCTGGCCCATCTGCGCCTCAACCCCGGCTCCGTGCTGCGCACCGAGACCGGCCAGTACCGCATCCGCGGTCTCGCCGTCATGGCGGCGCTGCGGGGGATCACCTCCGAACACCCCCAGCGCACGGACACCGAGGCCATCGGCGCCCTGCTGTACGCGGCCCTCACCCAGCGCTGGCCCTATGAGTCCAACGCCCACGGCCTCTCCGGGCTGCCCAAGGGCGTCGGCCTGATCGCCCCCGACCAGGTCCGGGCCGGGGTCCACCGGGGCCTCTCCGAGCTGGCCATGCGCGCGCTCGTCAACGACGGGGCCACCGCCTCCCGGCAGGAACAGCCCTGCACCACCCCGGAGGAGCTGGCCAAGGCCGTCGCGGCGATGCCGCGCATCCGGCCCCCGGAGTCGGCGTACACCGCGCCGGTGGCCTACACCCGCCCGCACACGGCGTCGCGCACCGGCGGTCCGGTCCAGCCCGTGCCCGTGCCTCCGCCGGCCCCGCTCGACGGGCGCACGGGCCGCGCCCTGAAGTGGACGGTCTCGGCCCTGCTCATCGCCGCGCTGGGCCTCGGCAGCTGGCAGCTCGCGGACACACTGCTCAAGGACGGGGAGTCGGACACGCCGCGCTCCCAGTCCTCGGGGGACGACCTTCCCAAGAAGACGCCCCAGCCGATCCGCATCGTGGACGCCAAGGAGTACGCCCCGGACGGTGGCCTCCAGGCGGGCGACGTACGGAGCACCTACGACGGCGACGAGGGCTCTCTCTGGCGTTCCCGTTCCTTCAAGGACGGCCCGACGCTCGCCCCCTTCAAGTCCGGCATCGGCATCGTCTACGACCTCGGGTCGAGTCAGAAGCTCAGCAGCGTCTCCGTGAAGATGCGCTACGACGGCGACCACACCAGCATGTCCTTCTACGCGGCCGACTCGCTGTCACCGTCGGGCCCGCTGAGCTCGATGAAGAAACTCTCGGCGACGAAGACCTCCGGGGCGACGGCCCATGTCTCCTTCAAGGAGGCCCCGGAGGCCCGTTACGTCCTGCTGTGGATCACAGCGGTGCCCTACTCGGGATACGACGGCAAGACCTACAGCAACGCCGGCTACAAGCAGGCCATCAACGAGGTGAAGTTCACCGGCTGACGGCGGTTCGGACCGCTCAAGGGGGAGGGCTCGACGGTGGACGACGTCACATGTGGCGGCGCGAGCGACGCCGAGCTGCTGGCCCTGCACATCGATGGCGATCCCGACGCCTTCGGCGAGATAGTGCGGCGCCACCGCGACCGGCTCTGGGCGGTGGCGCTCCGGACGCTCGGCGACAGGGAAGAGGCCGCGGACGCCGTACAGGACGCGCTGGTCTCCGCCTACCGGGCGGCTCACACCTTCCGTGGCCAGTCGGCCGTCACCACATGGCTGCACCGCATCACCGTGAACGCCTGTCTGGACCGGGCCCGCAAGGCCGCCTCACGGCGCACCGACCCGCTCGCGGAGACCGAGCGCCTGGAGCAGCTCCTCGAACCCCATGAGTCCGCCGCCGCGCCGGCCGAACGCGGGGATCTCCACCGCGAGCTGATCCGGGCCCTGGCCAAACTGCCCCCGGACCAACGAGCGGCCCTGGTACTCGTCGATATGCAGGGCTATCCGGTCGCCGAGGCGGCCAGGGTCCTGGACGTTCCCGTCGGCACGGTGAAGAGCAGATGTGCCCGGGGACGGGCACGGCTGCTGCCGATGCTCACCCATCTGCGCCCGGATGGCAGGGGTAGCCCCACCGCCGACAGGGAAAGGAACCGGTCGCAGGGGACGTCCGTCCCACCACCGGCGGGGCACAGCGACACAGATCCAGTGAAGGGCGGAGGTGGGCGAGCGTGACTTCGAGTACCGGCACGGACGGGCACCCGGAGGTCGCGGAGATCTCCGCACTCACCGAAGGTGTGCTCTCTCCCGCACGAACGATGGACATCCGGCAGCATCTCGCGGACTGCGCGCTGTGCGAGGACGTACGGATCTCCCTGGACGAGATCCGGGGGTTGCTCGGCACCCTGCCGGGCCCCACGCGTATGCCGGTGGATGTCGCCGAGCGCATCGACGCGGCGCTCGCGGCCGAGGCCCTGCTGAGCGCCACCGCCCCCGAGACGGGTGCCGGCGTCTCCCAGGGCAGCGGTGTTTCACGTGAAACGGGGACCGCAGAGCCCACCATGGCGTCCACGGCACTCGCCGGCGCCGCTGTTTCACGTGAAACAGCCGCCGACCGCCCGGCGGGCCGCCCCCACGCGACGACGGGCCCGAAGCGACGCGACCCCGCGTCGGGTCCGGGTACCCGGCGTGCCCGGCGCTGGCCCAGGGCGCTGCTCGGCACCGCCTGTGCCGCCGCCGTCATCGGGGTGGGCAGCTTCCTCCTCCAGTCCGGTGGGGGCGGTGACACCCATGCGGACGGTCCCCGGACGGACAGGGTCTCCCCGTCGGACCGGTCGACCGGTGATCTCACGACACGGGTCCAGGCCCTTCTGAGGTCCTCGAAGAGCGCCGAGGTCCAGGGCATGACCCCGCGGACCGCTCCTGAGAAGACACTGAGCGACTCGGGCGTGGCCGCCCCCGCATGTGTGAGGGAGGGCATCGGCCGCCCGGAGCAGGCGCTGGCCACCCACCAGGACACCTTCGACGGCGAGGACGCCTATCTGATCGTCCTGCCGCATCCCGGCGACACCACCCTTGTCGACGCGTATATGGTCTCCGCCGCCTGCGGCTCGGCCACGTCCCCCGCCCCCGGAAAGGTCTTGATCAACCAGACCCTGCCGCGTGGCTGAGCCGCCGCGCCCGCGCTGTCGTACCTGCCGGGAATGCTGGCCCCGTAGGATCCGTTGGGTGGGGTGAGACCCAGCAAGGTTCCAGACAGCTGTCGGCAGACAAGGAAGACACCCGTGAGCGACGTCCGCAACGTGATCATCATCGGCTCCGGGCCCGCGGGCTATACGGCCGCGCTCTACACCGCCCGTGCCTCTCTGAAGCCGCTGGTCTTCGAGGGCGCGGTGACCGCCGGTGGTGCGCTGATGAACACCACCGACGTGGAGAACTTCCCCGGCTTCCGCGAGGGGATCATGGGCCCCGATCTGATGGACAACATGCGGGCCCAGGCCGAGCGCTTCGGCGCCGAGCTCATCCCGGACGACGTCGTGGCCGTCGACCTCAGCGACGAGATCAAGACCGTCACGGACTCCGCCGGTACCGTCCACCGCGCCAAGGCCGTGATCGTCACCACCGGCTCCCAGCACCGCAAGCTCGGTCTGCCGCGCGAGGACGAGCTCTCCGGCCGGGGTGTCTCCTGGTGCGCCACCTGTGACGGCTTCTTCTTCAAGGACCAGGACATCGCCGTGATCGGCGGCGGCGACACCGCGATGGAGGAGGCCACCTTCCTCTCGCGCTTCGCCAAGTCCGTCACCGTGGTCCACCGCCGTGAGGCCCTGCGCGCCAGCAAGGCGATGCAGGAGCGGGCCTTCGCCGACCCGAAGATCTCCTTCGTCTGGGACAGCGAGGTCGCCGAGATCCACGGCGACAACAAGCTCTCCGGCCTCACCCTGCGCAACGTCAAGACCGGTGAGACCTCCGAGCTGCCGGTGACCGGTCTGTTCATCGCCATCGGTCACGACCCGCGCACCGAGCTGTTCAAGGGCCAGCTGGAGCTGGACGACGAGGGCTACCTCAAGGTCGCCTCCCCCTCCACCCGCACCAGCGCCACCGGTGTCTTCGGCGCCGGCGACGTCGTCGACCACACCTACCGCCAGGCGATCACCGCCGCGGGTACGGGCTGCTCCGCCGCCCTCGACGCCGAGCGCTACCTGGCCGCGCTCGCCGACGGCGAGAACGTCCGCGAGCCCGAGCAGACCGCCGCCGTCTGACCTTCACCTCCTCCTCCCCCCCCCACGCATAGAAGACTCAAGGAGACATCTCAATGGCTCTCAAGGCCGTCACCGACGCTTCCTTCGACGAGGACGTCATCAAGAGCGACAAGCCCGTCCTGGTGGACTTCTGGGCTGAGTGGTGCGGCCCCTGCCGCCAGATCGCCCCGGCCCTGGAGGCGATCGCCGCCGAGTACGGCGAGAAGATCGAGATCGTCAAGCTGAACATCGACGAGAACCCGACCACGGCCGCCAAGTACGGCGTGATGTCCATCCCGACGCTCAATGTCTACAAGGGCGGCGAGGTCGTCCAGACCATCGTCGGCGCCAAGCCGAAGGCCGCTCTGGAGCGCGAGCTCACGGACTTCATCCACGCGTAAGCGAAGGCGGAAGAAGCGGGGCGCGGTTTCACGTGAAACCGCGCCCCGCTTTTTCACAGCGGTCGTAGCGCGGGTTCCTTCTGGACGGCTCCGAGCAGCCGGTCCAGGGCCAGCTCGACGTCTTCCTTCCAGGAGAGCGCCGAACGAAGCTCCAGCCGCAGCCGGGGGTAGCGGGGATGCGGGCGCACGGTCTTGAAGCCGACCGCCAGCAGATGGTCGGCGGGCAGGACACACGCCGGCTCACTCCACCGGGCGTCACCGAAGGCCTCGATCGCCTTGAATCCCCTCCGGAGAACGTCCTTGGCGACGGTCTGCACCATGACCCGGCCCAGCCCCTGCCCCTGATAGGCGGGCATCAGCCATGCCGTCATCAGCTGAACGGCATCCGCGGCGACCGGACTGGTGGGGAAGGCGGTCGAGCGGGGGACATAAGCGGGGGGAGCGTAGAGAACAAAGCCCACCGGGATCTCATCGACATAGACCAACCGGCCGCAGGATCCCCACTCCAGCAGCACGGCGGAGATCCAGGCTTCCTTCTCCAGCTCCGGGTGCCCAGCTCTCAGCGCGGCTTCACCACTGACGGGATCCAGCTCCCAGAAGACACAGGCGCGGCAGCGCTTGGGCAGGTCCGGGAGGTTGTCCAGAGTGAGCGGTACGAGCCGACGCCCCATGCAGTCAGTTCCTCACTTCCGTCGCGTGCCACGCTCCGGGCGGTGGCAAGGACGCTCCGCTCCCGGAGAAGACTGCCGACGAATCCGCCGACTGCTCCCAGGCTCAAGCCCGCTGCCATCAGTCCGGTCCGGCTCACCGTTCGCATGGCCCCGCCCCTCCGTGAACTGCGTCCAACGTGGATGTGCCACACCTCAACGCATCGTATCCGCACGTCGATTGAGCCGATAGCTCGACAGGGCAAAGGGCGGGTCGTGTTCCACGCAAAAGAGTTCCACGTGAAACACGACCCGCCCTCTAGGTGAGCGCTATGCGAATCCAACGGGCCCGGCGTCGCCCCGGGGACTACGCGTCGGCGTTCCGCTCCTCGTCGGTGGAGAGCCGCTGCTCCAGCACCCGGCCCTCGCCGGGGGCGAGCGTGCCCAGAATCCGCTCAAGGTCGTCCATCGAGGCGAACTCGACGACGATCTTGCCCTTCTTCTGGCCGAGGTCAACCTTCACCCTGGTCTCGAAGCGGTCCGACAGCCGCGAGGCCAGATCGGTCAGCGCCGGGGCGACACGAGCGCCGGCCCGGGGGCCCTTGCCCTTCGCCGGCTTCTTCGACCGCGACTTCAGCAGAGTCACGATCTCCTCCACCGAACGCACCGACAGCCCCTCGGCCACAATGCGATAGGCGAGCTTCTCCTGCTCCTCCGAGTCCTCGACGGAGAGCAGGGCCCGGGCGTGACCGGCGGAGAGCACACCGGCGGCGACCCGCTTCTGCACGGTCGGCGACAGCTTCAGCAGCCGCAGCGTATTGGAGACCTGGGGGCGCGAGCGGCCGATGCGATCCGCCAGCTCGTCATGCGTACAGCTGAAGTCCTTGAGCAGCTGGTCATAGGCCGCCGCCTCCTCCAGCGGGTTCAGCTGAGCCCGGTGGAGGTTCTCCAGAAGCGCGTCCAGCAGCAGCTTCTCGTCGTCGGTGGCCCGGACGATGGCGGGGATCCGCTCCAGCCCGGCCTCCCGGCACGCCCGCCAGCGGCGCTCGCCCATGATGAGCTCATAGCGCTCCGGGCCCAGCTGCCGCACCACAACGGGCTGGAGGAGACCGACCTCACGGATGGAGGTCACCAGCTCGGCGAGGGCGTCCTCGTCGAACACCTCCCTGGGCTGCCGGGGGTTGGGCGTGATGGAGTCCAGCGCGAGCTCGGCGAAGTGGGCGCCGGCCACCTGGCCGCCGTCACTCCCGCCACTGGGACCGGCCGCGAGGGCGCCCTCGGTTTCACGTGAAACGGAGTCCGGTGAGCCGGAGTCGCGCAGGGAGTCCCGGACCGTGCCGATCTCCTCCAGGGGAAGGGCGGCCACCTTCGCCGCGGCGATCCCCCGCTCGGCCGTCAGCACCGGCACCGCGGTCGGGGACGTCACACCGGTCCCGACCGCCGGTCCGCTCTGCTCCCCTCCCTTCGGCGCTGGCGGGATCAGCGCACCGAGCCCCCGGCCCAGTCCTCTACGTCGCTCACTCACTGAAGCCCCTCCGACATGCTGTGCTGCTCTTGCTGTTGCTGACGGCCCACGGTATGCGCCCTGCTGCCGTCGTACCGCACCCCGATCCCCCGTAGCGCGATCTCCCGGGCGGCCTCCAGATACGACAGCGCGCCGCTGGAGCCCGGGTCATAGGTGAGAACGGTCTGCCCATAGCTGGGCGCCTCGGAGATACGCACCGAGCGGGGGATGCTGGTGCGCAGCACCTCATGCCCGAAGTGGCTGCGCACTTCCTCCGCCACCTGGGAGGCGAGCCGGGTGCGGCCGTCGTACATCGTCAGCAGGATCGTCGACACATGGAGCTTGGGGTTCAGATGCCCCCGGACCAGCTCCACATTGCGCAGCAGCTGCCCCAGGCCCTCCAGCGCGTAGTACTCGCACTGAATGGGGATCAGCACCTCCGCGCCGGCGACCAGGGCGTTGACCGTCAGCAGGCCGAGCGAGGGCGGGCAGTCGATGAGGATGTAGTCCAGCGGCTGCTCATAGGCCTTGATCGCCCGGTCCAGCCGGCTCTCCCGGGCCACCAGGGAGACCAGCTCGATCTCGGCGCCGGCCAGGTCGATCGTGGCGGGGGCGCAGAAGAGGCCCTCCACGTCCACGACCGGCTGGACCACTTCGGAGAGCTGCTTGTTGTCCACAAGGACGTCATAGATCGACGGGACATCGGCATGGTGGTCGATGCCCAGCGCGGTCGAGGCGTTCCCCTGCGGGTCCAGGTCGATGACCAGTACCCGGTTGCCATGGAGCGCCAGCGAGGCCGCCAGATTCACGGTGGTCGTGGTCTTGCCGACCCCGCCCTTCTGGTTGGCCACCACCATCACTCGGGTCTGCTCCGGCCTCGGCATGGGAGGCGGCGGCGTTTCCCGTGAAACAAGCTCACCCATGGGCAGGGGGCCGGGAGCGGACATCGATTCGGAGTCGGAGGGGCGGGGACCGGGGACCGGGTCGGTCATCGGCCCCGCGATATTGGCGTCGGACCGCAAGGATTCACTCTCCTCGACATCAGGCTCGCGATGGACAGAGCCTGCCATGCTTTCGGTGCCGTGAACCAGCGAGGCCCGTTCTCCTGTGGATGAATCCCATGGACCTGTGGACGACTCCACATCCTTGACCGCTCGGCGGTCACGCGGCGCGGCGGCCGCGCGACCGCGGCCGATGATTCCATGCAACAGGGAGCGATGTTTCACGTGAAACACGATGCATGGCACACACCGTCACCGCGCCGCGACACTCCGCTACGGGTAGTTTTGCCAGCTTGTATGGAGCATCAGCGACGACGCGCCCGGTTCGCCCTGGCCGCCTTCGCCCGCTTGGCGGCGAACCGCACTCCGCCGGGGCTCTCCCCGACCTCGACCCGCACCAGCGTCGACAGCGGATCCACCACTCCCTCGCCGACCTGGAGCACCGAGGTCCTGACGACCCCCAGCTTGCCCAGCGCGGCACGGGCGGCCTTGAGCTCCTCCTCGGCCGTGTCGCCCTTGAGCGCCAGCATCTCGCCGTACGGCCGCAGCAGCGGCACGCCCCAGCCCGCCAGCCGGTCCAGCGGGGCCACGGCCCGCGCGGTGACCACATGCACGGGGTCGATCTTCCCGAGCATCTCCTCGGCGCGACCGCGGACCACCGTGACATGGTCCAGGCCCAGCAGCTCCACGACCTCCTGGAGGAAGGTGGTGCGGCGCAGCAGCGGCTCCAGCAGGGTGATCTGGAGGTCCGGCCGGACCAGGGCCAGGGGGATACCGGGCAGCCCGGCACCCGAGCCGACGTCGCACACGGAGACGCCGTCCGGCACGGCCTCGGCCAGCACCGCGCAGTTCAGCAGATGGCGCTCCCACAGCCGCGGGACCTCACGGGGGCCGATCAGCCCGCGCTTGACGCCCGCGTCCGCGAGCAGCTCCGCGTAGCGGACGGCCTCCGGAAAGCGGTCACCGAAAACAGCCCGCGCCGCCGCGGGCGCCGGGGGGAGCTCCGCTGCCTCTTCCACGGGGAACCGTCCTTCCGTACAAACGTCAATGAACGTTGATTGGCAAACGTTGATCTGTGGGTCTCCGGACACCGGCCATCCGGATGTCGGAGTCTGAATATCAGTCGGAGTCTGAATATCAGGCTGACAAGGATCGGCCCCGTCTGCGAGCAGACGGGGCCGTACACACCTGGACGTGGGACAGGTCAGGCGGGCAGAACGACCACGCGACGCTGGGGCTCCTCGCCCTCGGACTCGCTGCGCAGGCCGGCGGCGGCAACGGCGTCGTGGACGACCTTGCGCTCGAAGGGGGTCATCGGGTCCAGCTTGACCGGCTGACCGGTGCTCAGGGCCTCCTGGGCGGCCTTGGCGCCCAGCCCGGCCAGCTCCTCGCGCTTGCGCGCCCGGAAGCCAGCGATGTCGAGCATCAGCCGGCTGCGGTCACCGGTCTCCCGGTTCACCGCGAGCCGGGTGAGCTCCTGGAGGGCCTCCAGGACCTCGCCCTCCCGGCCGACCAGCTTCTGGAGGTCACGGCTGGTGGAGTCGCTGATGATCGAAACCGAGGCGCGGTCGGCCTCGACGTCCATGTCGATGTCGCCGTCCAGGTCGGCGATGTCGAGCAGACCCTCGAGGTAGTCGGCCGCGATCTCGCCCTCCTGCTCAAGGCGGGACAGGGTGTCGGTGCCCTCGGCGGTCTGGCGCTCCGTGTCCGTCACGGGGGACTCCTTCGTCACTTCTTGGTCGGGTGCTTGGGGCGCTGCGGGCCGCCCTTGCGCTGTCCGGACTTGGCGCCGCGGGCGGTACCGCCGGCCTGCTTGGCCTTGGTCTCGCCGGATTCCTCGTCCTGCTTCTCCAGCGAGGTCTTCTTACCGGAGGAGGCGGCGACGGCATGACCCGGGCCACCGGTCTGGCGCTTGGCCTTCGTCTGGCGCTTCGGCTGCTGGCGGGCGGCACGGGCGGCCTCGGCCACCTCACGCGCCTCGGCCTGCGCCGGGTCCTCCTTCAGCTTGCCCTTGGCCCGCAGGCGCTCCTGGCGCTGCTGGAAGGCGAGGCTGCCGGGGGTGGGGTTGCGCCGGATGACGAACATCTGCTGACCCAGGGTCCACACGTTGGTGGTCAGCCAGTAGACGAGGACACCGACCGGGAAGTTGATGCCGAAGACGGCGAACATGATCGGGAAGACGTACATCAGCATCTTCTGCTGCTGCATGAACGGCGTCTTCACCGTGAGGTCGACGTTCTTCGTCATCAGCTGGCGCTGCGTGTAGAACTGCGACAGCGACATCAGGACGATCATGATGACCGTGACGACCCGGACGTCGGTCAGGGTGGCGCCCAGGGACTCGACCTTGGACGCGGAGTCCATGAACTTCACCGACAGCGGGGCACCGAAGATGTGTGCCTGCCGGGCGCTCTCCAGGAGCGGCTTGTCGATGACGCCGACGACCTTGCCCTGCGCGATGTGGTTCAGGACCTGGTACAGCGAGATGAAGAAGGGCGACTGGGCCAGGATCGGGAGACAGCTCGAGAGCGGGTTGGTGCCCGTCTCCTTGTAGAGCTTCATCATCTCTTCGGACTGGCGCTGCTTGTCGCTCTTGTAGCGCTCCTGGATCGCCTTCATCTTCGGCTGGAGCGCCTGCATGTTCCGCGTGGCCTTGATCTGCTTCACAAAGAGCGGGATCAGGCAGATGCGGATCAGCACCACCAGCGAGACGATCGACAGACCCCACGCCCAGCCGCTGTTCTTGTCGAAGATCAAGCTGTAGAACGCGTGGAACTGGACGATGATCCAGGAGACAACGTAATAGAGGGGACCGAGGATCGTGTCCACGAATCAGGCTCCTTGGGCGTTGGACTGGGTCTCGGGCTGTGCGGTGGGCCCCATGGCGGGGTGCCCGCCCAGTCGGCTCCTCAGCCGCTGGTGCCAGACCGGACGCTTCCGGGGAGGGACGTGGTCGACGCCACCGAGCGACCACGGGTTACAGCGCAGGATGCGCCAGGCCGTCAGCACTGTTCCTTTGACCGCACCGTGCCTGTCGATCGCGGTGTAGCCGTAGTGCGAGCAAGACGGGTAGTACTTGCAGACCGGGCCCAGCAGGGGGCTGATGGTCCACTGGTAGATCTTGATCAACAAGAGCAGCGGGTACTTCACTGTGCGCTCCCTCCCGGGTGACCGGGGCTCCGGGGGTCACCCCCCGGGGGATTGCTTCGCGGCGCCCCTCCCAGGAGCCGCTCCAGCGCGGCGTCGAGATCACGGGACAGCTGATCGTGACCCGCCTCGCCCGCGCCCGGCAGGGCTCGCACCACCACCAGGCTACCGGCGGGCAGCCGATCCAGCCGGTCCCGCATCAGATGACGCAATCGCCGCTTGACCAGATTGCGGACGACAGCGCCGCCCACGGCCTTGCTCACGACGAAACCCGCACGCGCCGAGGGGGCGACCCCCCCGGGCGCGTGCGGGTCCGTGTTACCGCTGCGTAGGTGGACGACGAGGAGCGGGCGGCCTGCCCTGCGTCCTCGGCGAACCGCGGCCGCGAAGTCCTCGCGCCGCCTCAGCCGAGACTCGGAAGGCAGCACGTCAGAACCTCGACGTCAGGCTGGTCAGGCCGACAGGCGAGCGCGACCCTTGCCACGGCGGGACGCGAGGATCGCGCGGCCGGCACGGGTGCGCATGCGCAGGCGGAAGCCGTGGGTCTTCGCGCGGCGGCGGTTGTTCGGCTGGAAGGTGCGCTTGCTCACTCGGGGACTCCAGAAATGAATTGATGGCGGGACATCGCCTGGCTGTCACCGTGCGCCCACGAGGAGACTCGCAATACGCCCAAGTGCACCGCTTCATGATCCCGGACTCGGAGTCCGTGATCTTTGCCCATCGGAGGCAGGCGGCAGCAGCCATCGACAACTCGACCTGGTCACGGTACGCGTGGTTACGCCATTCGGTCAAACCGGCAGCGCACCCAGGCTCCACCGTAGCCTCTCCGGCGCCGGGAAGACGCCAGGCGACACCTCATGGCACATTTGTACACACCCTGTGGACAACGACTTGAACCACGCGCCTCGCCCTGACTACCGTGGCTGAACTCTGAATCCTTCCCGCCTGTCCCGAGAACCACACATTCGTGGGACTCCGGGGCGCCCCCCGTGACTGAGAGAGCGTGCCCTGTGGCTGACCTGCCCGCCGATCTTGCCGCAGTGTGGCCGCGCGTGCTCGAACAGCTCCTCGGTGAGGGGCGTGGTCAGGGCGTGGAGAGCAAGGACGAGCACTGGATCAAGCGCTGCCAGCCGCTGGCGCTGGTGGCCGACACCGCCCTGCTGGCGGTGCCCAACGAGTTCGCCAAGGGCGTCCTCGAGGGCCGGCTCGCCCCGATCGTCAGCGAGACCCTGAGCCGTGAGTGCGGCCGCCCCATCCGGATCGCGATCACCGTCGACGACTCCGCCGGCGAGCCCCCGGCCCAGGCCCCCCAGCAGCCCGAGCGCCCCCGTCCGCACGCCCCGGGCCAGGGCCGTGACACGTTCGAGGGCTATGAGGGCCACGGCGGCTACGGCGCCCGTCCGGGCGACGACCTGCCGACCGTGCGCCCCGCCTACCCGGACTACCAGCAGCCCCGCAGCGAGCCGCCGGGCGCCTGGCCGCGCCACTCGGGTCCGTCCGGGCCCCCCGGCGGCGACCGCGGCGACTACGGCTGGCAACAGCCCCGGCTCGGTTCGTACACCGAGAGTGACCGGGACCCCTACGCCTCGCAGTACGAGCAGCAGCCCGAGTACCGCTCCCCGGAGCGCCCCGAGCGCCCGCCGTACGAGCCGCAGCGCCGTGAGCTGCCCGACACGGGCCCCGTCGGCCGTCCCGCCGACCGGCCGGCGCCGTCGGCGGCCCCGACGCCCTCCGGATCCGGCTCGTCGTCCTCGTCCTCGTCGGCGGGTACGGGAGCGGCCGAGCCGACGGCGCGGCTGAACCCGAAGTACCTCTTCGACACGTTCGTCATCGGCGCGTCCAACCGCTTCGCCCACGCGGCCGCGGTGGCGGTGGCCGAGGCGCCGGCCAAGGCGTACAACCCCCTGTTCATCTACGGGGAGTCGGGGCTCGGCAAGACCCACCTGCTGCATGCCATCGGGCACTACGCGCGCAGCCTCTACCCGGGCACGCGGGTGCGCTACGTGAGCTCCGAGGAGTTCACCAACGAGTTCATCAACTCCATCCGCGACGGCAAGGCGGACGCGTTCCGCAAGCGCTATCGCGACATGGACATCCTGCTGGTCGACGACATCCAGTTCCTCGCGAGCAAGGAGTCGACGCAGGAGGAGTTCTTCCACACGTTCAACACGCTCCACAACGCGAACAAGCAGATCGTGCTGTCCTCGGACCGGCCGCCCAAGCAGCTGGTGACCCTGGAGGACCGGCTGCGCAACCGCTTCGAGTGGGGCCTGATCACGGACGTCCAGCCGCCGGAGCTGGAGACGCGCATCGCGATCCTCCGCAAGAAGGCGGTCCAGGAGCAGCTGAACGCCCCGCCGGAGGTGCTGGAGTTCATCGCGTCCCGGATCTCGCGGAACATCCGTGAGCTGGAGGGCGCGCTGATCCGGGTGACGGCCTTCGCCAGCCTGAACCGGCAGCCGGTGGACCTGGGCCTGACCGAGATCGTCCTCAAGGACCTGATCCCGGGGGGCGAGGACGCCTCGCCGGAGATCACCGCGACGGCCATCATGGCGGCGACCGCCGACTACTTCGGGCACACCGTGGAGGACCTGTGCGGGGCCTCGCGCAGCCGGGTGCTGGTGACGGCCCGGCAGATCGCGATGTACCTGTGCCGGGAGCTCACGGACCTCTCGCTGCCGAAGATCGGCGCACAGTTCGGCGGCCGTGACCACACGACCGTGATGCACGCGGACCGCAAGATCCGCGCGTTGATGGCCGAGCGGCGCTCCATCTACAACCAGGTGACCGAGCTGACGAACCGCATCAAGAACGGCTGAGACGGCCCGCCGAGGGCTGTCCCAGGGCGCTCCGGGACGCTTCCCGGAGCGCCCTTTCGGCGTTTCAGGGGCCGTCCCGGGGACCGCCGGAGGCGTCCTGGGGACCGCCGGAGCCGTCCCCGGTGCCGCGCGCAACGCCCCGACATCGCCCCGGCACCACCCCCGGCGCCGCGCCCGCCGTCCCCAGCCTGTTCGAATCTTGCCTCTGACCTGCCGGTTCTCCACAGATTCGGGCTCTGTCCACCGTCCACACCCTGGGGACCGCGAAGTTATCCATAGGGTGTCCACAGACCGGGCTGTTGATATGCCATCAGGCGAGGTCAGCCGCGTGTGGATTTGTGGCAAACCTTGTTCCACAGCCTGTGGACAGCCGCCGCACCCACAACCGCCCTCGAAGTTGTCCACCGGCCGCCCACAGGAGAACCGGTGTTATACACAGCCTTTCCACACCGCTGTCCACTGTTCGGCAACGAAACGCCCGATCTCACCGCACCGAGTGAAAGGCGTCACACCAGGGTGCCGGGTTGGGCTGTGGGCAACGTGGGTAAAGCTGGGGACAGGCCTGGGGAGAAGTGCGCCCCGCCTGTGCACTGGGTGTGCAGAACTTTCCGCGTTCCACAGACCACCCCGGTTTTCCACGGCCCCCACCCACAGCCCCGGTGGATAAAAAATCGGCCCTGACCTGGGCAAAGGAAGTTTTCCACGGTTTCCACAGCCCCTACTACTACGACCACAGAGTTCAAGCGGAGAACTCGTTTCGAAGTGGGTGCTGTGGATGACCGCGCCTCGCGCCACGGAGCTCGATTTGACCGCCGGCAGCGCCGACTGTCAGCGGCGTGCGTCAGACTGGTCCCCGGCACTCAGCCGACGAAGAAGCCAGCAGGGCGAGCCAGCAACAAGCAGGAGGCGGTTCCGGTGAAGATCCGGGTGGAGCGCGATGTACTCGCGGAGGCAGTGGCCTGGGCGGCCCGCAGCCTCCCGGCCCGTCCGCCGGTACCGGTCCTCGCGGGCCTGCTGCTGAAGGCGGAGGACGGCTCCCTGAGCCTCTCCGGCTTCGACTACGAGGTCTCCGCCCGCGTCTCGGTCGAGGCGGATGTGGAGGAGGACGGCACCGTCCTCGTCTCCGGCCGGCTGCTCGCCGACATCTGCCGCGCACTTCCCAACAGGCCTGTGGAAATCTCCACCGACGGTGTGCGCGTGACCGTGGTCTGCGGCTCCTCGCGATTCACACTCCACACCCTGCCTGTGGAGGAATACCCGGCGCTGCCGCAGATGCCGACCGCCACGGGCACGGTCCCGGCCGAGGTCTTCGCCTCCGCCGCCGCCCAGGTCGCCATCGCCGCCGGCCGCGACGACACGCTGCCGGTGCTCACGGGTGTGCGCGTCGAGATCGAGGGCGACACCGTCACCCTCGCCTCCACCGACCGCTACCGCTTCGCGGTCCGCGAGTTCATGTGGAAGCCGGAGACCCCGGACATCTCCGCCGTCGCCCTGGTGCCCGCCAAGACCCTGCTGGACACCGCCAAGTCCCTCAGCGGCGGCGACACGGTCTCGATCGCGCTGTCCGGCTCCGGCGCCGGTGAGGGCCTGATCGGCTTCGAGGGCGCCGGCCGCCGTACGACCACCCGTCTGCTCGAGGGCGACCTGCCGAAGTACCGCACGCTCTTCCCGACCGAGTTCAACTCGGTCGCCGTGATCGAGACCGCGCCGTTCGTCGAGGCCGTCAAGCGTGTGGCCCTGGTCGCCGAGCGGAACACCCCGGTGCGGCTCAGCTTCGAGCAGGGCGTGCTCATCCTGGAGGCCGGTTCCAGCGACGACGCACAGGCTGTGGAAAGGGTCGACGCCCAGCTCGACGGCGACGACATCTCGATCGCCTTCAACCCGGGCTTCCTGCTCGAGGGTCTCTCGGCGATCGACTCGCCGGTCGCCCAGCTGTCCTTCACCACGTCCACCAAGCCGGCCCTGCTCAGCGGCAAGCCGGCCATGGACGCGGAGGCGGACGAGGCCTACAAGTACCTGATCATGCCGGTTCGCCTGTCCGGCTGAGGACGCCGCCGAAGGGCTCGCAGCCGGACATTTCGGCTGCGGGCTCGTCGTGGCTGGTCGCGCAGTTCCCCGCGCCCCTTTCGGGGCGCGACCCGACCCGTTTGAGCGTCCTGACCCCACAGGTGTGCGTTCATCCCCAGGCGTAGGCTCGAAGCACGTACCCCTGGTACGACCCGCACGACTACGGCAAAGAGGATCACCCATGGAGCTCGGTCTCGTCGGTCTCGGCAAGATGGGCGGCAATATGCGCGAGCGCATCCGCCGCGCAGGCCACACCGTCATCGGATACGACCGCAACCCGGACCTGGCGGATGTCCACAGCCTGAAGGAGCTTGTGGATTCCCTCCAGGGCCCGCGTGTCGTGTGGGTCATGGTCCCGGCCGGTGCCGCGACCCAGTCGACGATCGACGAGCTGGCCGAGCTGCTCTCCCCCGGCGACGTCGTCGTCGACGGCGGCAACTCCCGCTGGACCGACGACGAGAAGCACGCCGAGGAGCTGGCGGCCAAGGGCATCGGCTTCGTCGACTGCGGCGTCTCCGGCGGTGTCTGGGGCCTGGAGAACGGCTACGCGCTGATGTACGGCGGCTCCGCCGAGAACGTCGCGAAGGTCCAGCCGGTCTTCGACGCGCTCAAGCCCGAGGGCGACTTCGGCTCGGTCCACGCGGGCAAGGTCGGCGCCGGCCACTTCGCCAAGATGGTCCACAACGGCATCGAGTACGCGATGATGCAGGCCTACGCCGAGGGCTGGGAGCTCCTGGAGAAGGTCGACTCCGTCACCGACGTGCGCGAGGTCTTCCGCAGCTGGCAGGAGGGCACGGTCATCCGCTCCTGGCTGCTGGACCTGGCCGTCAACGCCCTCGACCAGGACGAGCACCTCGACAAGCTGCGCGGCTACGCGGCCGACTCCGGCGAGGGCCGCTGGACGGTCGAGGCCGCCATCGACAACGCCGTGCCGCTGCCCGCGATCACGGCCTCGCTCTTCGCGCGCTTCGCCTCGCGCCAGGAGGACTCCCCGCAGATGAAGATGATCGCCGCGCTGCGCAACCAGTTCGGTGGCCACGCGGTCGAGACCAAGAAGTAGTCCGAAGCAACACCCAGCAGCCGGGGGAGGTCGGCACGCAACCATGCACGTCTCGCATCTGTCGCTGGCCGACTTCCGCTCGTACGCCCGGGCCGAGGTCCCGCTCGACCCGGGCGTCACGGCCTTCGTGGGCCCCAACGGCCAGGGCAAGACCAATCTCGTCGAGGCCGTCGGCTATCTGGCCACCCTCGGCAGCCACCGGGTCTCCTCGGACGCGCCGCTGGTGCGGATGGGCGCCGACCGGGCGATCGTCCGCGCCGCCGTCACCCAGGGCGAGCGGCAGCAGCTCGTCGAGCTGGAGCTCAACCCGGGCAGGGCCAACCGGGCCCGGATCAATCGCTCCTCCCAGGTCAGACCGCGCGATGTGCTCGGCATCGTGCGCACCGTGCTGTTCGCCCCCGAGGACCTGGCCCTCGTCAAGGGCGACCCCGGCGAGCGCCGCCGGTTCCTCGACGAGCTGATCACCGCGCGCTCCCCCCGGATGGCGGGAGTCCGCTCCGACTACGAGCGCGTCCTCAAACAGCGCAACACCCTGCTGAAGTCCGCCGCGATGGCCCGCCGCCACGGCGGCCGCCAGATGGACCTGTCCACCCTGGACATCTGGGACCAGCACCTGGCCCGCGCCGGCGCGGAGCTGCTCGCCCGGCGGCTCGATCTGATAGCCACCCTGCGTCCACTGGCCGACAAGGCCTACGAGCAGCTGGCGCCCGGCGGCGGCCCCATCTCCTTCGACTACCGCGGCCCGGCCGGCATCGAGGGCGCCCACACCCGCGAGGAGCTCTACGAGGCGCTGCTCGCCGCCCTCGCCGAGGCCCGCAAGCAGGAGATCGAGCGCGGTGTGACGCTCGTCGGCCCGCACCGCGACGAGCTGCTGCTGCGCCTGGGCGAGCTGCCCGCCAAGGGGTACGCGAGCCACGGCGAGTCCTGGTCGTACGCGCTGGCGCTGCGCCTGGCCTCGTACGAGCTGCTGCGCTCGGAGGGCGACGAACCGGTGCTGGTGCTCGACGACGTCTTCGCCGAGCTGGACGCCAGACGGCGGGAACGGCTGGCGGAGCTGGTCGCTCCGGGCGAGCAGGTCCTGGTGACGGCGGCCGTGGACGACGACGTGCCCGGTGTCCTCACCGGAGCCCGTTACGCGGTCGAGCGGGGCAGGGTCGAGCGCGTATGAGCACGCCGGCCGGCCATCGGGACCACGGTCCGGGGGACAAGGGGAAGACCCCGGAGCCCTCCGGCGTGGACCTGGCGCGCGTGGCGCTGCGGGCCGCCAAGGAGCAGGCCCGGGCGCGGGGCGCGGCGGCGCAGCAGAAGAAGCAGGCCCGCCGCGGGGGACTGCGCTCCGGGGCGCGCGCCGACGGCCGCGATCCGCTGCCCCTGGGTGCCGCGATCAACCGGCTGATCACCGAGCGGGGCTGGGAGACGCCCGCGGCGGTCGGCGGGGTGATGGGCCGCTGGCCGCAGATCGTGGGGGACCAGCTGGCGCTGCACTGCGAGCCGCAGAAGTACGACGAGGACGCACGGGTGCTCACGGTGCAGTGCGACTCGACGGCCTGGGCGACCCAGCTGCGGATGCTGGCGCCCACGCTGGTGGCCCGGCTCAACGACGACCTGGGCCAGGGCACGGTGAAGTCGATCAAGGTGCTGGGGCCGGGCGGTCCCGGGCGCCGGTACGGGCCGCTGCGCGCCCCCGGGAGCACCGGCCCCGGCGACACCTATGGATGATCCACCGGTCATGGTTGGTCAAAGGTTGTCCCAGGTCCGAAGCCCCGGGGACGGCCGTGCGGAGGCCGGGCCGGCGACGGTTGATGCGCAGAGTGACGCCCGGGGCCGGTGGATACTCCGCGCACGGTAGCGGGTGGTTGACAGCCCGAAGCGCTGAGTGCCCCTGTGAGCCTCTTGGAGGCCGGGGCCGAATATGGGGAGTCGGCTGATGCCGGTTCAGGGCGCCACAAGAGGACTCAGGCACCGGCAAACCCCCATTCATGTCAGCGCCACCGGTACACTGGTAGTAATCCCGCCGGATCGCGGGAGTCGTCGACCAACACTGAACGACGCAGCCGCTCCTGCCTGCCCCCGGGGATCCCCGCCGCGGTAGGGGATGGCCTGTGCTGTGCCAGAAAGGGCGCTTCGTGGCCGATTCCGGCAACCCCAACGAGAACACCACCCCCTCCGAGGCTGTGGGCGCCGGGTCCGGCGCCCCCGGCGGTGAGACGTCGTACGACGCCAGTGCGATCACCGTGCTGGAGGGCCTGGACGCGGTCCGCAAGCGGCCCGGCATGTACATCGGTTCCACCGGCGAGCGCGGTCTCCACCACCTCGTCTACGAGGTCGTCGACAACTCCGTCGACGAGGCCCTCGCCGGTCACGCGGACACCATCGACGTGACGATCCTGTCCGACGGCGGCGTCCGCGTCGTCGACAACGGCCGTGGCATCCCGGTCGGCATCGTGCCCTCCGAGGGCAAGCCCGCCGTCGAGGTCGTCCTGACCGTGCTCCACGCGGGCGGCAAGTTCGGCGGCGGCGGCTACGCCGTCTCCGGCGGTCTGCACGGCGTCGGCGTCTCCGTGGTCAACGCACTGTCCACGCGCGTCGCGGTCGAGGTCAAGACCGACGGCTTCCACTGGACCCAGGACTACAAGCTCGGCGTCCCGACCGCCCCGCTGCAGAAGAACGAGGCGACGGACGAGACCGGCACCTCCGTCACCTTCTGGGCCGACGGCGACATCTTCGAGACCACCGAGTACTCCTTCGAGACGCTCTCGCGGCGCTTCCAGGAGATGGCCTTCCTCAACAAGGGCCTGACCATCTCGCTGACCGACGAGCGCCCGGCCCACGTGGACGAGGAGGGCAAGCCCCTCTCCGTCCGCTACCACTACGAGGGCGGCATCTCCGACTTCGTCCGCTACCTCAACTCCCGCAAGGGCGAGGTCGTGCACCCCTCGGTGATCGCCTTCGAGGCCGAGGACAAGGAGCGGATGCTCTCCCTCGAGGTGTCGATGCAGTGGAACACCCAGTACAGCGAGGGTGTCTACAGCTTCGCCAACACCATCCACACCCACGAGGGCGGCACCCACGAGGAGGGCTTCCGCGCGGCGCTCACCGGTCTGATCAACCGCTACGCGCGTGACAAGAAGCTGCTCCGCGAGAAGGACGACAACCTCACGGGCGACGACATCCGCGAGGGCCTGACGGCGATCATCTCCGTCAAGCTCGGCGAGCCGCAGTTCGAGGGCCAGACCAAGACCAAGCTGGGCAACACCGAGGCCAAGACCTTCGTCCAGAAGGTCGTCCACGAGCAGCTCACGGACTGGCTGGACCGCAACCCCAACGAGGCCTCGGACATCATCCGCAAGTCCATCCAGGCGGCCACCGCCCGGGTGGCGGCCCGCAAGGCGCGCGACCTCACCCGCCGCAAGGGCCTGCTGGAGACGGCGTCGCTGCCGGGCAAGCTGTCCGACTGCCAGTCGAATGAGCCGGCCAAGTGCGAGATCTTCATCGTCGAGGGTGACTCCGCCGGCGGCTCGGCCAAGTCCGGCCGCAACCCGCAGTACCAGGCGATCCTCCCGATCCGAGGCAAGATCCTCAACGTCGAGAAGGCCCGGATCGACAAGATCCTCCAGAACACCGAGATCCAGGCGCTGATCTCCGCCTTCGGCACCGGTGTGCACGAGGACTTCGACATCTCCAAGCTCCGCTATCACAAGATCATCCTGATGGCGGACGCCGACGTCGACGGTCAGCACATCAACACCCTGCTGCTCACCTTCCTCTTCCGCTTTATGCGTCCGCTGGTCGAGGCCGGGCACGTCTACCTCTCCCGTCCGCCGCTCTACAAGATCAAGTGGGGCAAGGACGACTTCGAGTACGCCTACTCCGACCGCGAGCGCGACGCCCTGATCCAGCTGGGCCGGGAGAACGGCAAGCGGATCAAGGACGACTCGGTCCAGCGCTTCAAGGGTCTCGGCGAGATGAACGCCGAGGAGCTGCGCGTCACCACCATGGACGTCGACCACCGTGTGCTCGGCCAGGTCACGCTGGACGACGCCGCGCAGGCGGACGACCTGTTCTCGGTGCTCATGGGTGAGGACGTCGAGGCACGGCGCTCCTTCATCCAGCGCAACGCCAAGGACGTCCGCTTCCTCGACATCTGAGCCTGTCGGCCGACCGAAACAGCCGCAGCGCGAAAGGACTTTGAACAGCAATGGCCGACGAGACCCCTGAGATTCCCACCGCTCCCGTCCCCGAAGTGACGCCCGAGGGCGCCCCGGCGCCCCTGGAGGGCGTGGGCATGCGCGTCGAGCCCGTCGGGCTCGAGACGGAGATGCAGCGCTCGTACCTCGACTACGCGATGAGCGTCATCGTCTCGCGTGCGCTCCCCGACGTCCGCGACGGCCTCAAGCCGGTGCACCGCCGTGTGCTCTACGCGATGTACGACGGCGGATACCGGCCCGAGAAGGGCTTCTACAAGTGCGCCCGCGTCGTCGGTGACGTCATGGGTACGTACCACCCGCACGGCGACGCCTCCATCTACGACGCGCTCGTCCGCCTCGCCCAGCCCTGGGCCATGCGGATGCCGCTCGTCGACTCCAACGGCAACTTCGGCTCCCCGGGCAACGACCCGGCCGCCGCCATGCGCTACACCGAGTGCAAGATGGCGCCGCTGTCGATGGAGATGGTCCGGGACATCGACGAGGAGACCGTCGACTTCCAGGACAACTACGACGGCCGCAACCAGGAGCCGACGGTCCTGCCGTCGCGCTTCCCCAACCTGCTGGTGAACGGTTCCGCCGGTATCGCCGTCGGTATGGCCACCAACATCCCGCCGCACAACCTGCGCGAGGTGGCCGAGGGCGCCCAGTGGTTCCTGGCCAACCCCGAGGCCTCCGCCGAGGAGCTCCTCGACGCGCTCATCGAGCGGATCAAGGGCCCCGACTTCCCGACCGGCGCCCTCGTGGTGGGCCGCAAGGGCATCGAGGAGGCCTACCGCACCGGCCGCGGCTCGATCACCATGCGCGCCGTCGTCGAGGTCGAGGAGATCCAGAACCGCCAGTGCCTGGTGGTCACCGAGCTGCCCTACCAGGTCAACCCGGACAACCTCGCGCAGAAGATCGCCGACCTGGTGAAGGACGGCAGGATCGGCGGCATCGCCGACGTCCGCGACGAGACCTCCTCGCGCACGGGCCAGCGCCTGGTGATCGTCCTCAAGCGGGACGCGGTCGCCAAGGTCGTCCTCAACAACCTCTACAAGCACACCGACCTCCAGACCAACTTCGGCGCGAACATGCTGGCGCTGGTCGACGGCGTGCCGCGCACCCTCTCGCTGGACGCGTTCATCCGCAACTGGGTGACGCACCAGATCGAGGTCATCGTCCGGCGCACCCGCTTCCGGCTGCGCAAGGCGGAGGAGCGCGCCCACATCCTGCGCGGTCTGCTCAAGGCCCTGGACGCCATCGACGAGGTCATCGCGCTCATCCGGCGCAGCGAGACCGTCGACGTCGCCCGCACGGGTCTGATGGGCCTGCTCCAGATCGACGAGGTCCAGGCCAACGCCATCCTCGAGATGCAGCTGCGCCGCCTGGCCGCCCTGGAGCGCCAGAAGATCACCGCCGAGCACGACGAGCTCCAGGCGAAGATCAACGAGTACAACGCCATCCTGGCCTCGCCCGAGCGGCAGCGCGGCATCATCAGTGAGGAGCTGACGGCGATCGTCGAGAAGTTCGGCGAGGACCGGCGCTCCCACCTGGTGCCCTTCGAAGGCGACATGTCCATCGAGGACCTGATCGCCGAGGAGGACATCGTCGTCACGATCACCCGCAGCGGCTATGTGAAGCGCACCAAGACCGAGGACTACCGCTCGCAGAAGCGCGGCGGCAAGGGCGTGCGCGGTACGAAGCTGCGGGAGGACGACATCGTCGACCACTTCTTCGTCTCCACCACCCACCACTGGCTGCTCTTCTTCACCAACAAGGGCCGGGTCTACCGGGCCAAGGCGTACGAGCTGCCGGACGCCGGCCGGGACGCGCGCGGTCAGCACGTGGCCAACCTGCTGGCCTTCCAGCCGGACGAGAAGATCGCCCAGATCCTCGCCGTCCGCGACTACGACGTGGCGCCCTACCTGGTGCTCGCCACCAAGTCGGGCCTGGTGAAGAAGACCCCGCTCAAGGACTACGACTCGCCGCGCTCCGGCGGTGTCATCGCCATCAACCTCCGGGAGACGGACGGTGGCGTCGAGGACGAGCTGATCGGCGCCGAGCTGGTCTCGGCCACCGACGACCTGCTGCTGATCAGCAAGAAGGCGCAGTCCATCCGCTTCACCGCTTCGGATGACACCCTCCGTCCCATGGGCCGTGCCACCTCCGGTGTCAAGGGCATGAGCTTCCGCGAGGGTGACGAGCTCCTCTCGATGAATGTGGTCCGTCCCGGTACGTTCGTCTTCACCGCCACCGACGGCGGGTACGCCAAGCGCACCAACGTCGACGAGTACCGCGTCCAGGGCCGAGGCGGCCTCGGCATCAAGGCCGCCAAGATCGTGGAGGACCGCGGTTCCCTGGTCGGCGCCCTGGTGGTCGAGGAGGGCGACGAGATTCTGGCCATCACGCTGGGCGGCGGTGTGATCCGCACCCGGGTCGCCGAAGTCCGGGAGACGGGCCGTGACACCATGGGCGTCCAACTGATCAACCTGGGCAAGCGCGATGCCGTCGTGGGCATCGCCCGGAACGCCGAGGCCGGTCGCGAGGCTGAGGGTGTCGACGAGGCGATCGACGCGGCCGAGGGCGGGTCCGAGGCGGCCGAGGGCGCCACGCCCCCCGCCGAGCACACCGAGGAGTAGTACGTGAGTCGAGCCACGGGCACCGCCAAGAGCGGTGCGGGCGCCGAGCGGCCGGAAGCCGCCCCACCCGTCCCCTCCGACACGGAGGCCCGTGGCTCGACCGCGGACAGCACGGCCGACAAGGACGGCGCGGGCTCCCGGGCCGGTGGCACCACCAGGACCGCAGGCAGGGGGAAAAGCATGACGGAGACCCGAGGCCCACAGCCGTATCACCCGCCGAAGGCGTACGAGCCTCCGGCCGAACGCTCCGACTCCGAGGCCGGTTCCGGTTCCGGGGCCGCCGAGGCCTCCGGCGGTGCCGCCAAGGGGTCCAAGGACGGTAAGGGTGCCAAGGACGGGAAGACCACCAAGACCGCCCAGGCCACCCAGGCCACCGGGACCGCCCAGGCCGACCGGAGCGGTCAGGCCGCGAAGGCGGGCAAGGACGCCAAGGACGGGAAGGCCGTCAAGGTGCCCAGGCCCGCCCAGCCGGCCGAGCGCGCCGCCGGCCAGGACCCGGCCCCCGCGCAGCGCCCCGAGGCCCGTACGGCCGCCACGGGCCCGCGTACGCGCAAGGCGAGGCTGCGGGTGGCGAAGGCCGACCCGTGGTCGGTGATGAAGGTCAGCTTCCTGCTGTCGGTCGCCCTGGGCGTCTGCACGATCGTGGCCGCGGCCGTCCTGTGGACGGTCATGGACGCGATGGGCGTCTTCCAGGCCGTCGGCGGCACCGTCAGCGACGCCACCTCCTCCTCCGGCGAGGGTGGCGGCTTCGATCTGGAGTCGTTCCTGTCGCTGCCGCACGTGCTGCTCTTCACCACCGTCATCGCGGTGGTCGACGTCGTGCTGGCGACCGCCCTGGCCACGCTCGGCGCCTTTGTCTACAACCTCGCCGCCGGTTTCGTGGGCGGTGTTGAGCTGACGCTCGCCGAGGACGAATAGCGCCACCCGCGGCGTGGGGCCCGGGCGATTTTGGGACTGGGCCCCAAGTGCGCTAATCTTTCGGTGTCGCAAGGCGCGGGGCTATAGCTCAGACGGTTAGAGCGCTTCCCTGATAAGGAAGAGGCCACAGGTTCAAGTCCTGTTAGCCCCACAGTACGATCGGCCCGGACGGAATTCTCCGTCCGGGCCGATCGCTTTTGGGAGTTCGGCGCCGGGCGCGACCGCCGGCGGGCCCGGGCGCGGACGGCCGGCGGGGGTGCCCCCGGAGGGGGAGCGGGCACAGGTCACCGATCGGTATCGGCCGGTGTGTATCATCGGCCACCAGAGGCTCCCTTACGTCAAGGAAAGACGAGGTCGCGCGGTGAAGAAGCTGCTCCTGGTCGCACTGGCCGCCATCGGCGGGCTCCTCGTGTACCGGCAGATCCAGGCGGATCGCGCCGAGCAGGACCTGTGGACGGAGGCGACCGACTCCGTTCCCTCGGGTTCGGGTGTGTGAGTCGCCGGATCCGCGACACGAACTGAACTGAAGCAGGGCCCCGGCCGCCGAGCGGCCGGGGCCCTGTTCGTCTGTCGCCAGGTGTTTGCGCCACCCGTTTGCACCCTCGATTTCGTTGCGTACGCAAATAAAATGATTGCGAACGTAAAGATCATCCGCCCTGGCCGGCGAGCAGCGCCCACACCCCGATCAGGAGGCTGAGCAGCGCCACGAGCAGCACCGGCACGACCACCTTCGGCGGCGGCCCCGCAGGCCGTCGTGAGCCCCGCGAGGGGGTCACGACGGGCTCCCGCGCGGGCGGTGGGGGAAGAGGCGGTGGAAGCGGCCGCGGGGCGGTGTAGGGGCGCGTGGGCGGATAGGCGGGACGCGGCGGCGCCGCGGGCGGGAGGGGTTCCGGACCGCGCTCCGGGCCGTCCCGGCCGAAGCCCGGCGGCAGCGGGCCCAGCTGGTCGAAGACCTCGATCCGCTCCTCGTCGGCGTCGGGCGGATCCAGCAGCTCCACGGCCGCCGCGAGGGCCTTGCGCGCCCCCGTGGCCGTACGGAAGCGGGCGTACGGATCGGGGTGGAGCAGACTGGCGACGACCTCCCAGAGCGGCTCGGGCACCTCCTGGGGGGCGCTCGGCACGCCCTGCTCGGGGAACAGCTCGACCAGCGCCTCGGCGTCCGGTTTCCGTCCCGTGAGGAGATAGAGGGCCACCAGCCCGACGGCGAAGAGATCGGCGGGAAAGTCCGGTTCCTCGCCCAGCATTTGCTCGGGCGCGAAGTAACCCGGTGTCCCCATGACGAAGTTGGTGTCCGTGAGCCTCGGCTCGCCCTTGCGCATGGCGATCCCGAAATCGGAGAGCCGTAAATGCGGGCGGCCCGTACCGGTCGCCTCCAAAAGGAGGTTGGCCGGTTTGATGTCCCGGTGCACCACGCCTTCCGCGTGCACCGCGGCGAGCCCGGACAGCAGCTGGTCCAGCAATACGCAGACGAAATGCGGCGGCAACGGCCCGTAGTCGCCGATGAGATGGGCGAGCGAGCCGCCGCCCACCATCTCCATGGTGAACAGCACCTTGTCGTCGTCGGCCGCCCAGCTCATCGGGGCCAGCACATGGGGATGGTCGATGCGCAGCGCCTGCTCGCGGACGAACCTCAGCAGCGTGTGGGCGTCGCTCTGCTGAAGCACCTTCGCGGCCACGTAGCGCTTCCGCCGCTGGTCCCAGGCCCGCCAGACGGCGCCCGCCCCGCCCCGCCCGATCGGGTCCACCAGCTCGTACCGCCCAGCGAAGAGCTCACCCATGTCGTGCGCGTCACCCCCGCCTCCGCCGTGCGCCGGCTCCCCCCGGCACGGTCAGTTCTGGTGCGCCTCGTAGTGGGCGACCGCCTCGGCGGTCCGCCCGGCGCCGTACACCCGGAGGAACTCGGCGAGTTCGGGATGGGTGGGGGCGAGGGTCTCGGCGGCGTCGATGATGTCCCCCGCGCCCGCCACCGACCGCAGCAGCGACTGGATCTCGCGCACCACCCGGCGCACGGTGGGCGCCCCGCTGCTGGCCGTGGTCTGGGTGGAGTTGAGGACGGAGCCGCCCGAGCTCTTCTTGACCTCCTCCATCCGCTCGGCGGCCTCGGCCGCGCTCACGGTGCCGTCCGCGACCTGGCTGGAGAGCTCCTGGAGCGCCTGCACCCGCTGCACCACTGCGGGGTTGCCGATCTTGGCGCGCTGACCGCTCATCAGCTGGGAGAGCATGGGGGCGGAGAGGCCCAGAACGGACGCGAGGCGGGCCTGGTTGAGGCCGAGGTCGTCGATGAGACGGCGGAAGAGTGCCCCCAACGGCTCCCCGTACCAGCTGCGCTGTAGCTCCCGTGCGCGGGCGGTGGCTTCCTGCTGTGCTGCGTCCATCACGCTCTCCCCTTCGCTTCGCTGCCGCGAATCTTGCGGTGCATCCTACGGAGAGTGGTGGGTCGCGGCGATACCCGGTCGGGAAAGAGCGCCGACACCGGGTAGTCTGGTCCCCGACGGGGCCTTAGCTCAGTTGGTAGAGCGCTGTCTTTGCATGGCAGATGTCAGGGGTTCGACTCCCCTAGGCTCCACAAGAAAACCCCTCCGACCTGCGGAAACGTGGTCGGAGGGGTTTTGTCTTCCCGGGGGTCCGGGTGGTGCGGCCGACTCGTGTGCCGACTGTGTGCGGGCCGTGTGGAGGGCCTGTGCCGGTGGACGTTTCGCCGTCCCCCGGAGGCGGTCGTCGGGGTGGTCGTCCGGGTGGCCGTCAGAGGCGGTTGCCGGAGGCGGTCGTCAGGGGCGGTCGTCGTCGCCCTCGGTGGAGGCCTCCGTGTCCGCCCGGTCCTGCTTGGCCTGGACCTCAGGGTCGAGGGAGGAACGGTCACCGCTGCCGTCGACGGAGGACAGGTGCGGACGGTCGGCGGGCTCGGTGGCCTCCGGGGGCTCGACGAGCCAGTCCGGGTTCGCCTGCCGGTCCCACCACTTCCAGGCGATGACGGCGCCGGCCGTGAGGAGTCCGAACACCGCGAGCCGCCTGGCCACTCGCCCGGTGCGGCAGCGGCGGTCCCGGCGGCGGGTCAGCTTCTCCACGTCCTCGGCGGATACCTGGCCGCGCAGCGCGGCGAGGGCGGCGGTCCCCCGGGAGAGGGCCTCGTCCCGTACGGGCTCGGCGGCGGCGCGGGCCCTCGTCGCGACCTGGTCGACCTTGGGCGGCAGGGCGCCGCGCGCGTGTTCGATACGCGGCTGGAGATGGACGTCGTACTGCGAGCGGGCCTGGTGGGCGGCCTCGACGACCTTGGGCGCGAGCCGGGCGCGGGCCTCGTGGGCGTAGTGCACGGCGGCGTCCTTGGCCGTGCCGGCGTAGGGCGCCACCACGTCCGCGGCGTGGCGCACGCTGTCCTTGGCCGTGCTGGTCGCGGCGCGCACGCTGTCCTTGCGGGTCACGGGATCCTCCTCCTCGGTGGCGTATGGTTTGTCGCCTTTCCACCCAGTGGAAAAATCATGCCTGCCGATGGGCGGTCCGGCATGTGCGATCGGGCATCCGGGTCATCAGGGGAGCTCCGGTCGACAATGCCACGGTTCGCCGCCGCGTGCCGGGCTTTGTCGGCTACTCGCCGCGATCCCGCCGTGCGAGGATCGGTAGCTGTCAGTGAACACTATGGAAGGTAGATCGTGGCCGAGCAGCTTTACGCCACCCTGAAGACCAACCAGGGCGACATCGAGATCCGGCTTCTGCCGAACCACGCCCCGCAGACGGTCAAGAACTTCGTCGAGCTGGCGAACGGCGAGCGCGAGTGGGTGAACCCGAAGACGGGCGCCAAGACGACGGACAAGCTGTACGACGGCACGATCTTCCACCGTGTCATCAGCGGTTTCATGATCCAGGGCGGTGACCCGCTGGGCAACGGCACCGGCGGCCCGGGCTACCAGTTCAAGGACGAGTTCCACCCGGACCTCGCCTTCACCAAGCCCTACCTGCTGGCCATGGCCAACGCCGGCCCGGGCACCAACGGCTCGCAGTTCTTCATCACCGTGGCCCCCACCGCCTGGCTGACCGGCAAGCACACCATCTTCGGCGAGGTCAGCAACGACGCCTCGAAGAAGGTCGTGGACGCCATCGCCACCACCGCCACCAACCCGCGCACCGACCGTCCGGTCAACGACGTGGTCATCGAGTCGGTCGTCGTCGAGACCCGCTGACGACCGCTCCGCACACCCCGCGAAGATCCGCCGTAGGGCCCCCGGGCCCCGGCGTCTCATGGGAACCTGGCGCCCCGCCCGTCCGTATGACGGGCGGGGCCGTGCGTTGTGCGGTGGGCACACCGGCCCGACACGGGGGGCGAGGGCCCCGACACAGGGGCGAGGGAGAGCATGAACGAGCAGGCCGTCCGCTGCTACCGGCATCCGGACCGGGAGACCGGCATCCGCTGCGTCCGCTGTGAGCGCCCCATCTGCCCCGAGTGCATGGTGAGCGCCTCCGTGGGCTTCCAGTGCCCGGAGTGTGTGAGCGCTGGTTCCGGTACGGGCCACGACCACCGGGCGACGGCCGCGCGCACGGTCGCCGGCGCGGTGCACACGAGTGATCCGCGGCTGGTCACCAAGGTCCTGCTGGGGATCAACATCGCCGTGTGGATCGCGGTGATGGCCACCGGGGACCGGCTGCTGGACGGCATGGAGCTGTTCGGGGAGGCCAGGCTGGTGGACGGTGGTCCGCTGGAGGGTGTCGCCCATGGGCAGTGGTACCGGCTGCTGACCGCGATGTTCCTCCACCAGGCGGCCACGCACATCGCCTTCAACATGCTCTCGCTGTGGTGGCTGGGCCCGCCGCTGGAGGCGGCGCTGGGCCGGGTCCGCTATCTGGCCCTCTATCTGCTGGCCGGTCTCGGCGGCAGCGCGCTCACCTATGCCGTCGCCGCGCCCAACCAGCCGTCGCTCGGCGCCTCGGGCGCGATCTTCGGCCTGCTGGGTGCCACGGCCGTGCTGATGCGGCGTCTGAAGTACGACATGCGGCCGGTCATCGCGCTGCTCGTGCTCAACCTGATCTTCACCTTCACCTGGAGCAACATCGCCTGGGAGGCGCATGTCGGCGGCCTGGTGGTGGGCACGGCAGTGGCCTACGGGATGGTGCACGCCCCGCGCGGCAAGCGGCTGCTGGTCCAGCGGCTGACCTGTGCGGCGGCCCTGCTGGTGATCTTCGCCATGGTGGTCGTCCGGACGGCGCAGCTCGCCTGATCCGGCCGTGGGTCCGCTTGATCCGGCCGTGGGCCCGCGCCGGGGCGGCGTGTGCCGACGGGGCCCGCGCCGACGCGGCGCGGGTCACCCACAACGGTGGAAGCACAGGTTGTCCACAATGGGTGCGGGATCTCGCGCCCGCCACGCGGGAACATTTGTTCAAGGTCCCCGCACCCCCGCCGAGCTGCGTTTTCGCTGGAAGGCGCCGGTGTGACGATGGATACGCAGCGCTTGCGATCAGTCACACCGGCGTCAACGCCAGGGAAGTTATCCACAGATCTTCTGAGTTTTCCCCACTGTGGACGAGGGTGTGGATAACTCGCGCTACTTCCACTGGGTGGAGACGACGAACCCCGCCGCGATGAAGCCGAAGCCGACCACGATGTTCCAGTTCTTCAGGGACTCCACCGGCATGTCGCCGCTCGTCACGTAGAAGACGACGATCCAGGCCAGGCCGATCAGGAACAGCGCCAGCATCAGCGGCGCCACCCAGCGACGCCCTGTGGCCAGCCTGATGCTCTGCTGCTTCACCGGCGGCGGTGTGAAGTCGTCTTTCTTGCGGATCCGTGACTTCGGCACGAGGGAACTCTCCTGTCGATGCGCTGCGTGACCGCGCTGGGGTTCACATGGGGCTGGGTTTCACATGGGCTGTCCGCCGGGGCGGGAGCGACGGGAGCGCTTCGTTCCCCCGGGCGTCCGTTAGCGTAGTGCTTCCGCGGCGTCGGAGAGGATAAGGGTACGGTGAGTAATTCTGCGGACTCCACCAGCGAGCCCGTCCGGCGCTTCCGGCCGGTGCGGTTGCTGACCGGCGGTGTCTTCGCCCTCGCGGGCCTCATCTTCTGGACGAGCTTCAACACGGCCCAGGGCACCAACATCCGCACCGACGACTCCATGCTCCGGCTGTCGGACCTCATCCGGGAGCGCAGCCGCAAGAACGGCGACCTCGAGGACAGCGCCGCGGCGGCCCGCGCCCAGGTCGACGCCCTCGCCCGGCGCGACAACGGCGGTACGGAGGCCGAGCAGCGAAAGCTCGCCGCGCTGGAGGAAGCCGCCGGCACCCGCAAGCTCGCGGGCCAGGGCCTGACCGTCACCCTCACCGACGCCCCGCCCAACGCCACCGCGAAGATCCCCGGGGTGCCCCAGCCCCAGCCCAACGACCTCGTCATCCACCAGCAGGACCTCCAGGCCGTCGTCAATGCCCTCTGGCAGGGCGGCGCGCGGGGCATTCAGGTGATGGACCAGCGGCTGATCTCCACCAGCGCGGTCCGCTGCGTGGGCAACACCCTCATCCTCCAGGGCCGCGTCTACTCGCCGCCGTACAAGATCACCGCAGTCGGTGACCGGGGCGCGCTCCGCAAGGCCCTGGACGGCTCCCCGGCGATCCAGAACTACCTCCAGTACGTCGCCGCCTACGGCCTCGGCTGGAAAGTCGACCAGCACGAGACGGTGACTCTCCCCGGCTACTCGGGCACAGTGGATCTCCACTACGCCAAGCCCATGGGATGACCCCCCCGGGAGGTGTCCGGCCGGTGCGATCACGCCTCGTCGTACGGACGCTCAGCGAGCTGTGCCTGACCGTCGGCACGCTGATCGTGCTCTTCGTGGTCTACCTCCTCTACTGGACCGGCGTCCGCGCCGACAGCGCCATGGACGACGAGATCGGCCGCCTCCGGGAACGCTGGGCCGCCGGCCCGCCCGCCGCCGGGGCACCACCCGCCGCCGGGGCACCGTCCTCCGCCCCTGCCCCCGCCCCCGGCGCGCCCCCGCCGCCCGCCGACGGCCTGCAGGACTCCCCGGCGCCCCGTGCCGGCACTACCGGAGGCGGCGCGGAGACACCAGCGCAGACACCACCCGCGCCCCCGGCCGGCCGGCGCCCCGGAGCGGCCTTCGCCGTGATGTACGTCCCCCGTCTGGGCGCCGGCTGGGCCAAGCCCGTCCTGGAGGGCACCGGCACCGAGCTGCTGAAACGGGGCCTCGGCCACTACTCGGGCACCGCGCCCCCCGGCGCCACCGGCAACTTCGCCGTCGCCGGCCACCGCCGCACCTACGGCGACCCCTTCAAGGACCTCGACGAGCTCCGCCCCGGCGACGCGGTGGTCATCAACGACGGGGCGACCTGGTTCACCTACCGCGTCGACACCCGGCCCCACCGGACGCTGCCCACCGACGTCGCGGTGATCGACCCGGTGCCCGCCGGGTCCGGATACCGGGAGCCGGGCCGCTATCTGACCCTCACCACCTGTGAACCGGAGTGGGGGCACAGCCACCGGCTCATCGTGTGGGGCCATCTGGCCGAGACCCGTCCGGTCTCCGACGGCAGGCCCGCGGCTTTGTCCGGCTGACCCCCGCGGCCGGGGTGGCGACCCTTAGTCTGGTGCCCAAACATCCAATCATCGGCGAGTGGGTAGAGCATGTACGTCTGGATCTGGCGTCATCTGCCGGGCAACGCGTGGGTGAAGGCGCTGGTCTCGCTCCTGCTCGTGCTGGGAAGTGTCTACGTCCTCTTCCAGTACGTCTTCCCCTGGGCGGAACCGCTGCTGCCGTTCAACGACGTCACGGTCGACAACGGCATGCCGGTGAGCAACGGAATGGTGGCGGTGGTCCGGTGAGCGCACGCATCCTCGTCGTGGACAACTACGACAGCTTCGTCTTCAACCTCGTCCAGTACCTCTACCAGCTCGGCGCCGAATGCGAGGTGCGCCGCAACGACGAGGTCGAGCCCGCGCACGCGCAGGACGGCTTCGACGGCGTCCTCCTCTCGCCCGGCCCGGGCGCGCCCGAGGAAGCCGGCGTCTGCATCGACATGGTGCGCCACTGCGCCAACACCGGAGTGCCGGTCTTCGGCGTCTGCCTGGGCATGCAGTCGATGGCCGTCGCCTACGGCGGCGTCGTCGACCGGGCCCCCGAACTGCTGCACGGCAAGACCTCCCCCGTGACGCACGAGGGCAAGGGCGTCTTCAACGGCCTCCCGTCGCCCTTCACGGCCACCCGCTACCACTCGCTGGCCGCCGAGCGCGACAAGTGGCCGGACGAGCTGGAGATCACCGCCTGGACCGACACAGGGGTGATCATGGGCCTGCGCCACCGCGATCTGCCGGTCGAGGGCGTGCAGTTCCACCCGGAGTCGGTGCTCACCGAGTGGGGCCACCGCATGCTCGCCAACTGGCTGGTCGCCTGCGGCGACATGGGGGCGGTGGAACGGTCGGCAGGGCTCGCCCCGGTGGTGGGCAAGGCCGGGGCGTGACCGCGCTCCGGCCGGAACGCGATCCCTCGCGGGAAGCTTCGCCACGTTCCTGGCAGGCGCCGCCCCGGCCGACGACGTACGGCACGGGCGCGGCGCACGGCACCGCGCCTCTGGAAAGCGAGCCGTTCGGCTCTGAACCGTTCGAGACCGAGCCGTTCGAGACCGAGCCGTTCGGCTCCGAGCCGTTCGGCTCCGGAGCCCATGGTTCCGGGGCGCACCATTCCGGGACGTACACCCCCGGCGCCGTATCCCAGCCGCTGCCGCCCGAGGACGACGCGACGATGGCGCTGCGCCGGGTCGAGCCGACGCTGTCGGGGGCGTCCGGGGGCCGTGTGGAGCGGCCGGTGGTGACCGGCGGGCGTGCGGAGCGCCGCCGCGCCGCCCAACGGGCCGCGCGCGCCCGCCGGGACAGCCCCGGGGTGATAGCCAGCCGGGTCGTGGGCGAGCTGTTCATCACCTTGGGCGTGGTCATGCTGCTGTTCGTCGCCTATCAGCTGTGGTGGACGAACGTCATCGCCCACCGCCAGGCGGGCGGCGCCGCCAACGACTTGCGGAACAGCTGGGACAAGGGCGGCGCCCGGGACGCGGGGGAGTTCTCCCCGGGCCAGGGCTTCGCGATCATCTACATCCCCAAGCTGGATGTGAAGGCCCCCATCGCCGAGGGCGTCGGCAAGCACCAGGTGCTGGACCGGGGGATGGTCGGCCACTACGCCACCGGAGCCCTCAAGACCGCGATGCCGTGGGACAAGCAGGGCAACTTCGCGCTGGCGGGCCACCGCAACACCCATGGCGAACCGTTCCGCTACGTCAACAGGCTGCAACCCGGTGACAAGATCGTGGTGGAGACCGGGAGCACCTTCTACACCTATGAGATGACAAGCCGTCTGGATCAGACGTCCCCGGCGAACACCAAGGTCATCGAGCCCGTTCCGGCGGGCTCCGGCTTCACCGGGCCCGGCCGCTACATCACGCTGACCACCTGCACCCCGGAGTTCACCAGTACGTACCGCTTGGTGGTGTGGGGCAAGATGGTCGACGAGCGGCCCCGGAGCAAGGGAAAACCGGACGCGCTCGTGGAGTGACGGCACAGCGGAGAACGGGGTACGGGCGCGGTGGCACGGACCGAGGGCGACGAGCCACAGCGACAGGACCTGGCGCGGAGGCGGCTCGCCGCCGTTGTCGGGGTCATAGGTGAGCTGCTGATCACAGCGGGCGTGATCATGGCGCTCTTCGTGGCCTACTCGCTGTGGTGGACGAACGTCCTCGCCGACCGCGAGGCCAAGCGCCAGGGCAGCCACGTGCGCGACAACTGGGCCAAGGCCCCCGCCTCGGCCGCCGGCCCCGGCGCGCTGGACACCAAGGACGGCATCGGCTTCCTCCACGTACCGGCCATGAGGAACGGCGAGGTGCTGGTCAAGCCCGGCACCGGCAGCAAGGTCCTCAACGAGGGCGTCGCCGGCTTCTACCGCGAGCCCGTCAAGGCGGGCATGCCCTGGGACAAGCAGGGCAACTTCACCCTCGCCGCCCACCGCGACGGGCACGGCGCCAAGTTCCACAACATCGACAAGATCAAGACCGGTGACGCGGTCGTCTTCGAGACCCGCGACACCTGGTACGTCTACAAGGTCTACGCCGACCTCAAGGAGACCTCCCGCTTCAACGTCGACGTCCTGGACACCGTGCCGAAGGAGTCCGGGAAGACCCGTCCGGGCCGCTACCTCACCCTGACGACCTGTACGCCGGTCTACACCTCCGACTACCGCTACATCGTCTGGGCCGAGCTGGAGCGCACGGAGAAGGTCGACGCCAAGCGCACCCCGCCCAAGGAACTGCGCTGAGCGGCGGCTGAACAGGCTCGGGCAGGCCGACAGGTGACAGCGTGAAGCCCCGGCATCCATGAAGGATGCCGGGGCTTCACGCTGTCTTACAGACGCCGGTCAGTGGCGACGGCCGCCGATGATCCCGCCGAAGAAGCCGGTGTCCTGGTCGGTGCCGCCGGGCTGGCCGCCCTGCTGACCACCGGGGTTGCCGCCCGGGTTCGGCACGCCGGCGATGGTCGTCAGGTTGACCGGGGTGTCCTTGGGCACCTGGGCGCCCGCGCCCGGGTCGGAGACCAGCACCAGGGCGTTGTCGTCCTGCGGGCCGGTGATGTTGCCGACCTTCAGGCCCGCGCCCGTCAGCGCGTTCCTGGCGTCTTTGAGCTTCTGGTTGACCACGCCCGGCACGGTGGCCTTCTGCTGCGCGGCGCCCTTGGAGACGAACAGGGTGACCGTGGAGCCCGCCCGCGCGGAGGTGTTGCCGTCGGGGCTCTGCCGGGTGACCGTACCGGCCGGCTTGTCCGAGTCCTCGTCCTCGCGGTTCACCACGAAACCGAGGTCGCCGAGCTGCTTCTTCGCCTGGTCGAAGGGCTGGCCGGTCACGGACGGCACCGTCTTGGTCGCCGCCTGGGAAGCCACGGTGAGGGTGATCTCCGCGCCCTTGTCGGCCTTCTCACCGGGGTCCGGGTCCTGCTTGGTGACCGTGCCGGCGGGCTGGCCGGACTCCTCCTGCTTCTGCGTCACCGTGAAGCCCAGGGCCTCCAGCTGCGACTTGGCCTGGTCGAACGGCTGCCCCGTCACCTTCGGGACCTCGATCTGGGCCGGGCCCTTGGAGATCGAGACCTTGACGTCGCTGTCGCGCTCGACCTTGGCGCCCGCCTTGGGGTTCTGGTCGCAGACCTTGCCCTTGGGCTGGTCGCAGTTCTTCTGCTCGCCCTCGGTGACCTTGAAGCCGCCGTTGTCGCCGGAGCGCTTGGCCTCGGCGAGGGTCTGGCCGAGGAGGCTGGGGACGGTCACCTTGGAGTTGTTGCCGCCGCCGCTGAAGAGCGACTTGCCGATGAAGATCGCACCGACGAGCACCAGCACGCCCGCGACGATCAGCAGGATCGTCGAGAGGTTGCTCTTGCGGCCGTTCCCGCCGCCCGCGCGCCGGCCGCCGTGGGAGCCGTTGTCGTAGCCGCCGTAGCCCCCGCCGTCCGCCACCGGCGGCATCATCGACGTCTGGGCCATGTGCCCCTGGTCCTGGGACCGGAGCATGGTGGTCGGCTGGTCCTCCATGCCGTAGCCGCCCGCGCCCATGCCGCCGAGCGCGGCGGCCGCGGCCACCGGACGGCCGTCCAGGGCCGCCTCGATGTCGGCGCGCATCTCGTCGGCCGACTGGTAGCGGTAATCGGGGTCCTTGGTCAGCGCCTTGAGGACGATGGCGTCGATCTCGGGCGCGATCTCGGGGTCGTACGTGCTCGGCGGGTTCGGCTCCTCCCGCACGTGCTGATAGGCGACGGCCACCGGCGAGTCGCCGATGAACGGGGGCCGGACCGCCAGCAGCTCGTAGAGCAGACAGCCGGTGGAGTAGAGGTCGGAACGCGCGTCGACCTGCTCGCCCTTGGCCTGCTCGGGCGAGAGGTACTGGGCGGTGCCGATGACGGCCGCCGTCTGGGTCATGGTCATGCCGGCGTCACCCATGGCCCGGGCGATGCCGAAGTCCATGACCTTGACCTGGCCCGTGCGGGTCAGCATGACGTTGGCGGGCTTGATGTCGCGGTGGACGATGCCCGCCCGGTGGGAGTACTCCAGCGCCTGGAGCACGCCGATGGTCATCTCCAGCGTCCGCTCGGGCAGCAGCTTCCGGCCGGAGTGCAGCAGTTCGCGGAGCGTCGACCCGTCGACGTACTCCATGACGATGTACGGGATCGAGACCCCGTCCACGTAGTCCTCGCCGGTGTCGTACACGGCGACGATCGACGGGTGGTTGAGCGAGGCGGCCGACTGGGCCTCACGGCGGAACCGGGCCTGGAAGGACGGATCGCGGGCCAGGTCCACCCGCAGCGTCTTCACGGCGACGGTGCGGCCGAGCCGGGTGTCGTGCCCGAGGTAGACCTCGGCCATGCCACCGCGGCCGAGCACCGAGCCCAGCTCGTACCGGCCGCCGAGGCGACGCGGCTCTTCCATAGCTCCAGCCCTTCCGTGTTCCTGACCTCACCGGCGTGGGTCCGGCGGTGTGCTGTCCGGCATACCGTACCCGGCACGCCGGGCGCCTTCGGGGCGCCACCGGCACCCGATATACGACCGGTACAGACGGAGGAGTGGTTCGGCCGTGGCGAGTGAGCCGGATCACTTCTCCGAGTTGATGACCGCCTCCATGACGTTCTTCGCGATCGGCGCGGCGAGCGCGCCACCGGCGATGTCGTCACGGGTGGTGTCCGAGCCCTCGATGACGACGGCGACGGCCACCGGCGAACCCTTGTCGGTCTTCGCGTAGGAGATGAACCACGCGTACGGGTTGCCGCTGTTGTCGACGCCGTGCTGGGCGGTACCGGTCTTGCCGCCCACCTTGACGCCGTCGATCTGGGCGTTCTTGCCGGTGCCCTGCTCGACGACCGTCTCCATGATGCTCTGGAGCTTCTGGGCGTTCTCCGCGGAGACCGGCTGGCTCATCTGCTTGGGCTGGTGGTGCTCGATGACGTTCAGGTTGGGCGCGCGCAGCTTGTCGACCATGTACGGCTCCATGAGCTTGCCGTTGTTGGCGACGGCCGCGGCCACCATGGCCATCTGCAGCGGGGTCACCCGGTTGGACGCCTGGCCGATGCCGGCCATGGCGTTCTGCGGGCGGTTGTCCTTGGGGAAGATGCTGGGCACGGCGCGGACGGGCGTGTCGACCGGCTTGTTGAAGCCGAACTTGTTCGCTTCCTCGATCATCTTCTGGTTGCCGAGGTCGGCGCTGATCTTGCCGAAGACGCTGTTGCAGGAGATCCGCAGCGCCTCCCGGAGGGAGCCGTCCTTGCAGGTGGGCAGATTGCCCTCGTTCTTCAGCTCCACGCGGGTGTCCGGCAGGATCCACGGCAGCGGCGAGTCCGTCTTGGCGTCGACGTCCTTGTAGAGACCGTTCTCCAGCGCCGCGGCGGCGGTGACGACCTTGAAGGTCGAGCCCGGCGGGTAGGTCTGCTTCAGCGCCCGGTTGAGCATGGGCTGGTTCTTGTCGGCCTGGAGGGCGTTCCACGCCTTGCTGTCCCGGGCCCCGGCGATCGTCGACGGGTCGTACGAGGGGGTGGAGGCCAGCGCGAGGATCTTGCCCGTGCGGGGGTCGAGGGCGGCGACCGCGCCCTTCTTGTCGCCGAGGCCCTTGAAGGCGGCTTCCTGGGCCTTGGTGTTCAGGGTGGTGATCACGTCACCGCCCTTCTTGCCCTTGCCGGTGATCATGTCGACCGTGCGGTTGAAGAACAGCCGGTCGTCGTCGCCGGTGAGGACCTTGTCCTCGAGCTTCTCGATCTGGTTGGCGTCGAACACCTGTGAGCTGTAGCCCGTGACCGGAGCCCACATCGGACCGTTCTTGTAGGTGCGCTTGAACTTGAAGTCGATGCCGCCGGTCTCCTGGGAGCCGGTGATCGTCTGGCCGTCGACGATGATGTTGCCGCGCGGCTGGCTGTAGCGGGCGATGGTGACGCGACGGTTGTGCTTGTTCGTCTTGAGCTCGTCGGCCTGGACGAACTGGATCCAGTTGTCCCTGATCATCAGGGCGAGGACGAGGAGACCGCAGAAGATGGCGATCCGGCGCACGGGCTTGTTCACGGGCGGACCACCTGGGTCATCTCGGCGTCGGGGGACGGGGCGGGCGCCGGCGCGGGGCGTCGCGCGGTGTCGCTGATCTTGATGAGCACGGCGATCAGCGCCCAGTTGGCGATGACGGAGGAGCCTCCCTGAGCCATGAACGGCATGGTCATACCGGTCAGCGGGATGAGGCCCATGACACCGCCGGCGACCACGAAGACCTGGATGCCGAAGGCGCCGGACAGGCCCGTGGCGAGCAGCTTGCCGAAGGGGTCGCGAGCGGCGAGGGCGGTACGGACGCCGCGCTCCACGATCAGGCCGTAGATCAGGAGTATCGCCATGACGCCGGCCAGACCGAGCTCCTCGCCGACCGTGGCCAGGATGAAGTCGGAGTTGGCGGCGAAGCCGATGAGGTCGGAGTGGCCCTGACCCCAGCCCGTGCCGAAGACCCCGCCGGAGCCGAAGGCCATCAGGGCCTGGGCGATCTGGTCGGAGCTGCCGTCCTTGAAGGCGTCGAAGGGGTGCAGCCAGGCGGTGACGCGCTCCTGGACGTGGTGCTCGAAGCTGGCCACGGCCACCGCGCCGACGGCCGACATCAGCAGACCGAAGACGATCCAGCTGGTGCGCTCGGTCGCGACGTAGAGCATCACGACGAACATGCCGAAGAACAGCAGCGACGTACCGAGGTCGGTCTCGAAGACGAGGATGAGGATCGAGAACGCCCAGACCGCCAGGATCGGGCCGAGGTCACGGCCGCGCGGCAGATAGAGCCCCATGAAACGGCGGCTGGCCAGGGCCAGCGCGTCGCGTTTCACCATCAGATAGCCCGCGAAGAAGATCGCCAGGACGATCTTGGCGAACTCGCCGGGCTGGATCGAGCCCAGGCCCGGGATGGTGATCCAGATGCGGGCGCCGTAGACCGCCGGGAAGAACATCGGGGCGATCAGCAGGACCAGCGCGACCGCCATGGAGATATAGGTGTAGCGCTGGAGGATCCGGTGGTCCTTGAGGAAGATCAGGACACCCACGAACAGTGCGATGCCCAGCGCCGAGAACAGCAGCTGGTTGGTCGCGGCGGGGGCGAAGACCTTGCCGGCCCGCAGCCGCGGCGACTGGTCCAGCCGCCAGATGATGACGAGGCCGATGCCGTTGAGCAGCGTCGCCAGGGGCAGCAGCAGCGGGTCGGCGTACCTGGCGAACTTACGGACGACCAGGTGGCCGACGCCTGCCATCAGGCCGAGGCCGATGCCGTAGCCGAGCATGCCGGAGGGCATCTCGCCGTCGAGGGCCAGACCCACGTTGGCGTAGGCGAAGCACGGCAGGATGACGGCGAAGGCCAGCAGCGCGAGCTCGGTGTTGCGCCGGCTCGGCGGGCCCACGGTGCTGATCGTCGTCGTATTGCTGCCGGAGTTGGGAATGGGTGAAATCGCTGACATGGCGGTGGTGGCCCCCTACGGCTTCACTGCTGAGCGCTGCTGCACTGCGGGACCAACTTCTGCTCTTCCTCGCTGAGGGTGGGGCCCGGGGTGGGGGCCGGGGTGGCCTGGGCGGCGTGGGAGCGGGCCTCGCCGGATTCCTTGTCCTTGGCGGTGCCGCTCGTGGCCCCGCCCGTGCGGTCGCTGTTCTGCTTCTCGCTCTCGCGCTGCTGCTGCTCGGCCTTGTGCCGCTCGGCTTCCTTCTTGCAGGCGCCGGCGAGCGTGCCGAGCTCCTTGGCCTTCTGCACGGCCTGGTCCCGGCTGCCGACGGCGATCGTGTCCACGACACGACTGCGCTGGTCGACCGGCAGGTACTTGAGTTCGATCTCGGGGTGGTCCTTGTACAGCTTGCTCAGGCTCACCCACGCCAGGTCCTGGTTGATGCCCTGGTAGACCGCCACGTGGTCGTTGTCCTTCGCGCCCACGTAGTACTGCGTCTGGGTCCACTGGTAGCCGCCGTACAGACCGCCGCCGACCACGCCCAGCGCCAGGGCGATGATCAGCGAGCGCTTGAGCCAGCGGCCCTTGCGCCGGGGCTTGACGAAGTCCTCGTCCGTGAACGGGCCGAAGGCGCCGTCCGGCATACCGGACGCCCCCGCGTCGCCGCTACCGGGCGGGCCGAAGCCGCCGGGCGCCGTCTCCTGCGGGGGCACGGGCCGGCCCAGCTCGGCGGCGCGGCCGGCCGGGGTCTGCATGGCCCGCTTGTCGATGATGTGCAGCTGGTTCTCGGCGACCGCGCCGACGATCACCGGAGTGTCGTTGAACTCGGCGGTGAGGGTGTCCCCGCCGTCGACGTCGAGGACGTCGGCCACGATGCAGGTGATGTTGTCCGGGCCGCCGCCGCGCAGGGCGAGCTGGATCAGCTCCTGGATCGTCTCGTGCGGGCCCTGGTAGCTGGCGAGGGTCTCCTCCATCGTCTGGTGGCTGACGACACCGGAGAGACCGTCGGAGCAGATCAGATAGCGGTCGCCGGCCCGCACCTCGCGGATCGACAGGTCCGGCTCGACGTGGTCGCCACTGCCCAGCGCGCGCATCAGCAGGGAGCGCTGCGGGTGGGTGGTGGCCTCCTCCTCGGTGATCCGGCCCTCGTCGACCAGCCGCTGCACCCAGGTGTGGTCCTGGGTGATCTGCGTGAGCACACCGTCGCGGAGGAGGTACGCGCGGGAGTCGCCGACGTGGACGAGACCGAGCCGCTGACCGGTCCACAGCAGGGCCGTGAGCGTGGTGCCCATGCCCTCCAGCTGGGGGTCCTCCTCGACCATCACGCGCAGCTGGTCGTTGGCGCGCTGCACGGCGGTGCCGAGGGAGGTGAGGATGTCGGAGCCCGGGACGTCGTCGTCCAGCGTGACCAGCTGGGAGATCACCTCGGAGGAGGCGACCTCGCCGGCCGCCTGGCCGCCCATGCCGTCGGCGATGGCGAGCAGCCGGGGGCCGGCGTAACCGGAGTCCTCGTTGCCCTCCCGGATCATGCCCTTGTGCGATCCGGCGGCGAAGCGCAGTGACAGACTCATGCGCACCTCGCCCGTCGGCTCCGGGTACAGCCCCTTCCCAGCCACGCTGCCCACCCTCCGGTCGTCATGGTCCTACTACTTCCGCAGCTCGATGACGGTCTTGCCGATGCGGATCGGCGCGCCGAGCGGAATCGGGGTCGGGGTGGTCAGCCGGGTCCGGTCGAGGTAGGTGCCGTTGGTCGACCCGAGGTCCTCGACGATCCACTGGCCGTCGCGGTCGGGGTAGATCCGGGCGTGCCGGCTGGAGGCGTAGTCGTCGTCCAGCACGATCGTCGAGTCGTGGGCGCGGCCGAGGGAGATGGTCTGGCCCTGGAGGGCCACCGTGGTGCCGGTCAGGCTGCCTTCGGAGACCACCAGCTTGGTGGGCGCGCCACGACGGCCGCGGTCGGCGCGGCGGCCGCCGGGCTGCTGCTGGCGCTGCTGCGGCGGCGCGGCCGGGGCCTGCGCGCGCTGCGGGCGGGCCTCCCCGCCGCGGCGGGAGCCGCGCTGGGTCACGCGGGTGCCGAACAGATCGCTGCGGATGACCTGGACGGCCACGATGACGAACAGCCACAGTACGGCGAGGAAACCCAACCGCATGACCGTGAGGGTCAGCTCTGACATTGCCCCCGCTTCACCCTTCGGCTTGCCGATAAACGATGGTGGTACTGCCCACGACGATCCGTGAGCCGTCGCGGAGCGTAGCGCGCGTGGTGTGCTGTCCGTCCACCACGATGCCGTTGGTCGACCCCAGGTCCTGGACCGTGGCGGGGGTGCCGACCCGGATTTCGCAGTGCCGGCGGGAGACGCCGGGGTCGTCGATGCGTACGTCCGCTTCGGTGCTGCGGCCCAGCACGAGCGTGGACCGCGAGATCTGATGACGGGTGCCGTTGATCTCGATCCAGCGGCGCGTCTGAGCCCCGGGCACCGCGCCGGGACCCGGTCCGCCGGTGCGCGGCAGGGGACGGACACCTGGCGGCGGCGACGCGGGCATGGGCGGCACGCCGGAGGGCTGCTGCGGATGACCGGCGCCCTGGGTGACACCGGACGGGCCGGGGCCGGGGCGCGCGGGCTGCTGCTGCCGGGCGTGCGGGTCCTGCGACTCGCTGGAGGCGAGGGTGCGGCTGCGCACCCGGTACAGACCGGTGTCGAGATCGTCGGCCTTCTCCAGGTGGACCTTGATGGTCCCCATGAAGGTGTACCGCTGCTGCTTGGCGTAGTCGCGGACCATGCCGGCCAGCTCGTCGCCGAGCTGGCCGGAGTAGGGGCTGAGGCGCTCGAAGTCCGGGGCGCTCAGCTCCACGATGAAGTCGTTGGGGACGACGGTGCGGTCACGGTTCCAGATGGTGGCGTTGTTGTCGCACTCCCGCTGGAGTGCTCCCGCGATCTCGACCGGCTGCACCTCGGACTTGAACACCTTGGCGAAGGTGCCGTTCACGAGACCCTCGAGTCGCTGCTCGAAGCGCTTCAGTACTCCCACGGGGCACCTCCTTCCCTCAGTGACGTCTCTGATGCTCAGTGTCGTTCCTGATACTGCTTACTGATCGTATCCACGCGTCGGGAAAACGGCTGGTTCCCCTTCGACGCCAGGAGTGACGAGTGTCGCCTCCACGCGGATCGTAGAGGTGCCCCGAAGCCAGTGTCCCGCAACCGGAGCCCTCCCCGGGCCCTCCCCCGGGCACGGGCCGGAGGCAATGGGTGTGAACGCACCGTCGAGGGCGTGCTAATGTTCTCGATGTCGGAAGGCGAACGGACAAGAACCGGGCGGAAACGCCGGGGGAACGGTCCGGAAAGCGGAAGACACACCCATGCGCGGGTGGCGGAATAGGCAGACGCGCTGGATTCAGGTTCCAGTGCCCGAAAGGGCGTGGGGGTTCAACTCCCCCCTCGCGCACAGACGAGACGGTCGGCATCGTGATCACGATGCCGACCGTCTTGCTATGTCCTCGTCCGGTGTGTGGGAGTGCTCACACATACCGGTCCGGCCGGAGCGGGTGTGCTCCGGCCGGACGATCAGACGATCGGACGGTCAGGCCGTCAGCTTCGCGACCGCCTCCGTCAGCGGCAGCTCCTCGCTCTCACCGCTGCGGCGGTCCTTGAGCTCCACCACTCCCTCGGCGGCCCGGCGGCCGACGATCAGGATCCTCGGGACGCCGATCAGCTCCGCGTCGGTGAACTTCACCCCCGGAGAGACCCCGGCCCGGTCGTCGACCAGCACCCGCAGGCCCGCCGCGCGCAGCCGCTCGGCGGCGTCCAGGGCGAGCTCGGTCTGCGCCGCCTTGCCGGCCGCGACCACATGGACGTCGGCCGGGGAGACCTCGGCGGGCCAGCACAGGCCCTTGGCGTCGGCGGTCTGCTCCGCCAGCGCCGCCACTGCCCGTGAGACGCCGATGCCGTACGAACCCATGGTCACCCGCACCGGCTTGCCCTGCGGGCCCAGCACGTCCAGCTGGAAGGTGTCGGCGTACTTGCGGCCGAGCTGGAAGATGTGCCCGATCTCGATCGCCCGGCCGAGCTTCAGGCCCGCGCCGCAGGACGGGCACGGGTCGCCCTCCTCGACCACGACGACGTCCAGATAGTCGTCGACCTCGAAGTCCCGGCCGCAGACGACGTCGCGCGCGTGGGTGTCCGGCTTGTTGGCGCCCGTCACCCAGGCGGTGCCGGGGGCGACGCGCGGGTCGGCGATGTAGCGGACCTTCTCGAGGCCCTGCGGGCCCACGTAGCCGCGCACCAGGTCCGGGCGGCCGGCGAAGTCCTCGGCGGTGACGAGCTCGACGACCGCCGGGGCCAGGTGCTCGCCCAGCTTGCCCAGGTCCACCTCGCGGTTCCCGGGCACGCCCACGGCCACGATCTCCCCGTCGACCTTGACCAGGAGGTTCTTCAGCGTCGCGGAGGCGGGGACAGCCAGCTGCCGGGCCAGGGACTCGATCGTCGGGGTGTCCGGGGTGTCCAGCTCCTCCATCGGGCCCACCGCGGAACCGTCCACCGGCCGGGCCCGGTCCGCCAGGTCCGCCAGGTCCGCCCGGTTCGCCAGGTCCGCCGGGAAGGTGACCGCCTCCGTGTTCGCCGCGTACCCGCACGCCGGGCAGTCGACGAAGGTGTCCTCACCGGCCGCGGCGGGGGCCAGGAACTCCTCCGAGGTCGAGCCGCCCATCGCCCCCGACACCGCCGACACGATCCGGTGGTCCAGCCCCAGACGGGCGAAGATCCGCTGGTAGGCGGCCCGGTGGAGGGCGTACGACTCGGCCAGGCCTTCGTCCGTGATGTCGAAGGAGTACGAGTCCTTCATCTGGAACTCCCGGCCGCGCAGCACCCCCGAGCGCGGCCTGGCCTCGTCCCGGTACTTCGTCTGGATCTGGTAGAGCATCACCGGCAGGTCCTTGTAGGACACGCACTGGTCCTTCACCGTCTGAGTGAAGATCTCCTCGTGCGTGGGGCCCAGGAGGTAGTCCGCGCCCTTGCGGTCCTTCAGCCGGAACAGCAGCTCGCCGTACTCCTCCCAGCGGCCGCTCGCCTCGTACGGCTCCTTGGGCAGCAGTGCCGGCAGCAGCACCTCCTGGGCGCCGATGGCGTCCATCTCCTCGCGCACGACGGCCGAGACGTTGTCCAGGACCTTCTTGCCCAGCGGCAGCCAGGTCCAGACGCCGGCCGCGTTGCGGCGCACATAACCGGCCCGCACCAGCAGCTTGTGGCTGAGCGTCTCGGCGTCGGCCGGATCGTCGCGCAGAGTCTTCACCATCAGCCGGGACATCCGCTGGACCTGGGACACGTTGACTCCTTGCGAGGGGGAGAGCGATGCGATGGGTGTGCAGGGTATCCAGCGCGTCCCTCCATCCAGAAGCGGATTTCGTCGGGGAAGACCTGATATGTGTGGCAGGCCAATGGGCTTGTGGACAAGGTGATTTGCCGCGTGGCCGCCCTGCCGGACACGGCCGCCGGCGGGGCGGTACGGTCGGGGAAGATCGACACCAACGGGCGGTTCACGCCGATGGGGGAGGTGGCACCGCGATGACGCGACTGCCGTACGTACCGGGATTCGCCCAGCCGACGGCCGCAGAGCCGGCCGGGACCGCGCGCGAGGCCGCGCGCGAGGCCGCGCGCGAGGCCGCGCGCGGCGCCGTGCCCGGGCCCGGCAAGGCCGGCAAGGCCGCGAAGGTGGCGGGCAAGGCCCTGCGCGACGCGGTGCCCCGCGCCGCGCACGCCCGGTGGCGGCCAGCCGCGGGGCGCCCCGGCGCGGTCGAGAGCGTCGAGGAGGCCAACGCCGGGCGGCTGCCCGAGCTCGTCCCGATCCGCGTGGGCCGCATGGTGGCCTCCCCCTTCGCCTTCCTGCGCGGCTCGGCCGGGCTGATGGGGTACGACCTGATGGGCACGGCCGTCACGGGCGTGGGCGCCCAGCTGTGCGGCGACGCGCACGCCGCGAACTTCGGCCTCTACGGCGACGCGCGGGGCGAAATCGTCATCGACCTCAACGACTTCGACGAGACCCTCCACGGGCCGTGGGAGTGGGACGTGAAGCGCCTCGCCGCCTCCCTGGTGCTGGCCGGGCGCGAGGCGGGGGCCGACGAGGACACCTGCCGCACGGCGGCACGCGACGCCGCCGGCGCCTACCGCCACACGATGCGGCTGCTGGCCCGGATGCCCGCGTCCGAGGCCTGGAACGCCATCGCCGACGAGGAACTCGTCTCCCACGCCGACGCCCACCAGCTGATGGGCACGCTGGAGCGGGTCGGGGCGAAGGCCCGGCGGAACACCAGCGCCCGCTTCGCCGCCAGGTCGACGGAGGAGGACGGGCTGGGCGGCCGCCGGTTCGTGGACGCGCCGCCCGTGCTGCGCCGGGTGCCGGACCGGGAGGCGGCCGCCGTCGCGGCCTCCCTCGGCCCGTACCTGAGCACGCTGCCGGAGGAGCTGCTGCCGCTGCTGGCCCGGTACACGATCCAGGATGTGGCGTTCCGGATAGTGGGCACCGGGAGCGTGGGCCTGCGGTCGTACGTGGTGCTGCTGCACGACCACCGGGGCGAGCCGCTGGTGCTCCAGGTGAAGGAGGCCCGGTCGTCGGTGCTGCTGCCCTACGCGGAGAAGACGGGCTTCGAGGCGCCGCTCGCCGGGCACGAGGGGCGGCGCGTGGTGCTGGGACAGAAGTCGATGCAGGTCGTCAGCGATGTGCTGCTGGGGTGGACGACGGTCGAGGGGCGCCCGTACCAGGTGCGGCAGTTCCGCAACCGCAAGGGCAGCGTGGACCCGGCGGCGCTGGCCCCCGGCGAGCTCGACGACTACGGGCGGATGACGGGCGCCCTGCTGGCGCGGGCGCACGCGCACAGCGCCGACCCGCTGCTGATCGCCGCCTACTGCGGCAAGGGCGAGGAGCTGGACGAGGCGATCGCCGCCTTCGCCGTCGCGTACGCGGACCGCATGGAAGCCGACCACGCGGAGCTGGCGGCGGCCGTCCGCACCGGGCGGGTGGCGGCGGAGACGGGGGTCTGACGGGCACGGGGCGCGGTGGGGGCGGGGCGCTGGTGCCGGTGGCGGTGGGCCTCCGCGCCGGTGGGGTGCTGGTGGGGGCGGGTTTCCGTGCCGGTGGGCCGCTGGTGGGGGCGGGTTTCCGTGCCGGTGGGGCGCTGGTGGGGGCGGGTTTCCGTGCCGGTGGGGCGGTCCGGGCCGGAACCCGGGGTCCGGGCCGGAGGCCACCTCGTACCCTGGGCGGGTGATGAACCCGGAAGCTGAGACGGCCGACGAGCCGCGTGCGGAGGAACCCGGTACCGAGCGGCTCGCCCAGGCCGTGCGGTCGGCCGAACAGGCCTTGATCGAGTTCGAGATAGCGGTGGAGACCTTCCGGGTCGAGGTGGAGAACTTCTCCCGCCTGCACCACCAGCGCCTCGGCCCGATGTACGCCCGGCTCGACGAGCTCGACGCGCTGATCGCGGAGGCCGTCGCGGCCCGCTCGGGCGACGCCGAGGACGTCCGGCGGGCCCGGGAGGCCAGGGCGCTGGTGCAGCCCATGCCGGGGGTCGACGACCTGCTGGGCGGCTGGATCGACGACTCCGGGATGTCCCCGGAGGCCGCGGCCATGCTCAACGAGCAGCGGGTACGCCCGCCGGCCCGGGTGCGGCCCAGCGACGCGGCCCGGCGCGCCTACCGCGAGCTGGTCCGCAAGGCCCACCCGGACCTGGCCCCGGACGAGGCGGACCGGCTGCGCCGCGAGGCCTTCATCGTGCGGGTGAACGCCGCCTACGCCGACGGCGACGAGGCGCTGCTCCGGGAGCTCGCCGAGGAGTGGGCCGCCGGTCCCGTGCCGGCGCAGCGGCGCGCCAGCCCCAGCGAAGAGCTGTACGAGCGGCTGGAGTGGCTGGCGCAGCGGAAGGACATGCTGTCGGCGGTGGCCGCCGAACTGGAGGCCTCAGCGATCGGCGCGATGCTGCGGATGGCGCCGGACGACCCGGACGGGCTGCTCGTGGAGATCGCCGACGGGCTGCTGGCGCAGATCGCGGAAAGGGAGGCCCATCTGGCCTCGCTGGCCGGATAGCCGGTCGGGTAGCGTCGGGGACATGGTTTTTGGTTCCGGAGTGCCCACGGTCGGCGTCGACGCCCTGTCCGCCGACGATTTCCTGGTGGACGTGCGTGAGGACGACGAGTGGCAGGCGGGGCACGCCGAGGGCGCGCTGCACCTTCCGATGAGCGAGTTCGTGGCGCGCTTCGGTGAGCTGACGGAGAAGGCCCCCGAGGGCGGCCGGATCCATGTCATCTGCCGGTCCGGGGGCCGTTCCGCGCAGGTCACGGCCTATCTGGTGCAGCAGGACCTCGACGCGGTGAACGTCGCGGGCGGGATGCAGGCGTGGGAGGCCGTCGGCCGTCCGGTCGTGGACGCCGTCGGCGCTCCGGGCGTTGTGATCTAGCCCTTCTTCAGCCCGTTCCTCGGCCTGTTCCTCAGCTCAGGGGGTGGGCGGCCAGCAGGTCGCCCAGGGCCTCCTCGTGGGCGGCCGCCGGGCCGAGGGAGAGCTCCAGCTGCTTGGCCCAGGCGTGATAGCGGTGCAGGGCGTACTCGGTGTCCGCGCCGAAGCCGCCGTGCAGATGCTGGGCGGTCTGGACGACGCGGCGTACGCCCTCGGAGGCCCAGACCTTGGCGACGGCGATGTCGGCGCCGGCGGGCAGGGCGTCCGTGAGCAGGGCGTCCGTGTTCGTCGTGGGCGTCTCGACGCGCCAGGCCGCTTGGAGGAGCGTGGCCTCCATCGCCCTCAAGTCGATATAGCGATCCGCGCACTGGACCGCCACGGCCTGGAACGTGGCGAGGGGGAAGCCGAACTGCTCCCGCTTGCTCGTGTAGTCGCCGGTCATCCGGGCGGCCGCCTCGCCGACGCCGAGCGCCAGGGCGCAGGTGCCGACGGTGAGCAGCTCGCGCAGCCGTGCCCAGGCGCCGTCCGCCGTGATCGTCTCGTCCTGCCCGGCGCGCACCGTGTCCAGGGTCACCCGGGCGTAGCGCTCGCCGTTGGTGGAGACCTGGTCGTCCAGGGTGACCCCGGGCCGGCCGGGCGGGACCAGGGCGAGGACCGTGCGGCCGTCCCCGGTGTGGGCGGGCAGCAGGATCCGGTCGGCGGTGGGTGCCCAGGGCACGGCGGTCTGCTGCCCGTCGAGGATCCAGTGGCCGTCGCTGTCCTGCCGGGCGGTGACGGCGCGTTCGGGGGCGTCATGCCCGGTGCGCCCGTGGGCGGCGGCCGTGACGACGAGCTCGCCCCGGCCGATGGCGTCCAGCAGCGGGCCCGTCGCGGCGCCGCCGTACGCGCCCAGGACGAAGGCGGCGGCGCTGGTCTCCAGCAGGGGGACGCGGGCCAGGACCCGGCCCGCCTCGCGGAGCACCAGGCACAGGGCGATCGGCCCGAGCCCCGCACCGCCGCGCTCCTGGGGCAGGAGCAGGCTCAGCAGGTCCGCGTCGGCGAGGCGGCGCCACAGCGGGCGGTCGAAGTCCTCGGCGACCGCTCCCGCCACCAGGGCCGGGCTGGGCACCCCGTCGACGCTCACCCCGCCGAAGACGGCCCGGGCCGCCTCGGCCGCCGCCTGCTGCTCCTCGGTGAAGGTGAAGTCCATGGCCGCCCCTTCCTCGTACGGACATCCGAGCGGATGAGTTCGGATGAGTGAGGATCTGACGATCTGTCAAAGTAAGGCAGGGGCGGGGAATTGGGAATGTGGTCAGCGGTCGAAGTCCAGTTCCACTTTCTCCGTGGTGGCGTGGGACTGGCAGGCCAGCACGTATCCCGCGTCCAACTCCTCCTGTTCCAGCGCGAAGTTACGGTCCATCCGCACCTCGCCCGACACCAGGAACGCGCGGCAGGTGCCGCAGACGCCGCCCTTGCAGGCGTAGGGCGCGTCGGCACGGTTGCGCAGAACCGTCTCCAGCAGCGTTTCCCCGTCACGCACGGGCCAACTGCCGCTGCGGCCGTCCAGCTTGGCGGTCACCTTGCTGTGGGCGGGGGCCGTCGCCGTGCCCGCCGACGGGGCCGTGGCACCCGTCGGGGTCTCCTCCACATGGAAGATCTCCTCGTGGATCCGCTCACGCGGGACACCCAGGGCGCGCAGCGCCCGCTCCGCGCCCTCCACCAGCCCATGGGGGCCGCACAGGAACCAGCCGTCGACCGTCCCGACCTGCAGCAGCGCGGGCAGCAGCCCGGTCAGCCGCTCCTCGTCCAGCCGGCCGGAGGCGGGCCCGGCCTGCTGCTCCTCGCGGGAGAGGGTCTGTACGAGCTGGAGCCGGTCGGGGTAGCGGTCCTTGAGGTCGGCGACCTCGTCGAGGAACATCGTCGAGGCGGTGGTGCGGTCGCTGCGTATCAGGCAGAACCGGGCCTCCGGCTCGCTCGCCAGCAGGGTCGAGACGATGCTGAGGACGGGCGTGATCCCGCTGCCGCCGACGATCGCGGCGAAGCGGCCGGGCCGGGGCCGCAGCACGAACCGTCCGGCCGGGGCCATCACCTCCACGGTGTCCCCCGCGGCCAGTTCCTTGAGGGCGTACGTCGAGAACGCCCCGCCATCCACCAGCCGTACCGCGACCCGTAGCGTCTCGGGCCCCTCGGGGCCGGGGGCCCGGCCGCAGATGGAGTAGGTGCGGCGTATCTCCGTGCCGTCCACGGTCCGGCGGAGGGCGAGGTGCTGGCCGGGCGCGTGCCGGAAGCCGGCGCGCAGGGCGGGCGGGACCGCGAGGGTGACGGCGACCGAGTCGTCGGTGAGGGGCTCGACGGCCGTCACTCGCAGCGGGTGGAAGGCGCCATGGCGGGCCGCTGCCATCACAACTCCTTGAAGTGGTCGAACGGTTCGCGGCATGCCTCGCAGCGGCGCAGCGCCTTGCAGGCGGTGGAGGAGAACCGGCTCAGCAGCGTGGTGTCGGTGGATCCGCAGTGCGGGCACCGAATGGCCAGACCGACCATGACGGGGCCTCTGGCCCCCGTCGGCCCCGGTGGCGCGATGCCGAACTCCTCCAGTTTGCGGCGGCCTTCGGCCGTGATGTCGTCGGTGGACCAGGGCGGGGAGAGGACGGTGCGGACGGTGACCTCGGGCTGCCCCTGTTCATTGAGCACGCGTTCGATGTCGGCGGACATCGCCTCGACGGCGGGGCAGCCGGTGTAGGTGGGGGTGAGCTCCACCTCGACCCTGCCGGGGCCGGTAACGCGCAGGCCGCGCAGGACGCCCAGCTCGGCCAGGGTGAGCACGGGCAGCTCGGGATCGGGGACGGACCCGGCCAGGGCCAGGAGCTCCTCTTCGAGGCGGGAGGCGGGGGCTCCCGCGGACGCGCTCACCATGTCGCCCCCGGGTGGCTGCGGTGCAGATGCTGCATCTCCGCGAGCATCCGCCCGAACGGCTCGGTGTGGATGCCCTGCCGGCCCGCGCCGGCCGTCCACCCGCCGGCCTGGGGGCCTTCGGGCAGGGTCAGCGTGGCGCGCCGGAGGACGCCGGTCACGGAGGTCAGCCAGCCATCGCGGAGAGCGGCGGGATCGACGGGCAGTCCTTCCACGGGCTCGAAGAGCTCGCCCGTGAACCGCCACAGGGCGTCGAGGGCGCGCTGCATCCGGGAGTGGCTCTCCGCCGTGCCGTCGCCGAGCCGCAGGGTCCAGTGCTCGGCGTGGTCCCGGTGGTAGGCGACTTCCTTGACGGCCTTCGCCGCGACCGGCGCGAAGGCCGATTCCCCGTCGCCGGCCAGCCGTTCGTACAGCAGGTGCTGGTAGGTGGAGAAGTAGAGCTGGCGGGCGATGGTGTGGGCGAAGTCGCCGTTGGGCTGCTCGACGAGCTGGACGTTGCGGAAAGCGCGCTCCTCTCGGAGGTAGGCGAGCTCGTCCTCGTCGCCCACGAGGGAGAGCAGGACGCGGGCCTGGCCGAGCAGGTCGAGCGCGATATTGGCGAGGGCGACCTCCTCCTCCAGCACGGGGGCGTGCCCGGCCCACTCGCCCAGCCGGTGGGAGAGCACCAGGGCGTCGTCGCCGAGGGAGAGGGCGGCGGCCGCGGGGGCCTTTACGGGGGCGGTCACAGGTGCTTCACCCCCGCCGGGATGTCGTAGAAGGTCGGGTGGCGGTAGGGCTTGTCGGCGGCGGGCTCGAAGAAGGGGTCCTTCTCGTCCGGCGAGGAGGCGGTGACGGCCGTGGACGGCACCACCCAGATGGAGACGCCTTCGGAGCGCCGGGTGTAGAGGTCACGGGCGTTGCGCAGGGCCATCTCGGCGTCCGGGGCGTGGAGGCTGCCGGCGTGGGTGTGGGACAGGCCCCGCCTGCTGCGCACGAACACTTCCCACAGGGGCCAGTCGGTGCCGGTCATGCTGTCGCCTCTCCGTGTTCGGCCGCGTGCTTGGTGGCGTACGCGGCGGCTGCCTCGCGGACCCAGGCGCCCTCCTCATGGGCTCTGCGGCGCTGGGTGATCCGCTGTTCGTTGCACGGGCCGTTGCCGCGGAGGACCTCGTGGAACTCGTCCCAGTCGATGGCGCCGAAGTCGTGGTGGCCGCGCTCCTCGTTCCACCGGAGGTCCGGGTCGGGGAGGGTGAGGCCCAGGGACTCGGCCTGGGGGACGCAGATGTCCACGAAGCGCTGGCGCAGCTCGTCGTTGGAGTGCCGCTTGATCTTCCAGGCCATGGACTGCGCGGAGTGCGCGGACTCGTCGTCGGGCGGGCCGAACATCATCAGGGACGGCCACCACCAGCGGTCCACCGCGTCCTGCGCCATCGCGTGCTGGGCCTCGGTGCCCCGGCTGAGGGCGAGCAGCAGCTCGTAGCCCTGGCGCTGGTGGAAGGACTCCTCCTTGCAGATGCGGACCATGGCCCGGGCGTAGGGGCCGTAGGAGCAGCGGCAGAGGGGGACCTGGTTGGTGATGGCCGCGCCGTCCACGAGCCAGCCGATGGCGCCGACGTCCGCCCAGGTCAGGGTGGGGTAGTTGAAGATCGAGGAGTAGCGCTGGCGGCCGGCGTGGAGCTTGTCGAGCAGCTCGTCGCGGCCGGTGCCGAGGGTCTCGGCGGCGCTGTAGAGATAGAGGCCGTGGCCCGCCTCGTCCTGCACCTTGGCCATGAGGATCGCCTTGCGGCGCAGCGAGGGCGCGCGGGTGATCCAGTTGGCCTCGGGCTGCATGCCGATGATCTCGGAGTGCGCGTGCTGGGCGATCTGCCGGACGAGCGTGGCGCGATAGGCGTCGGGCATCCAGTCGCGTGGCTCGATGCGCTCGTCGGCGGCCACGGCGGTTTCGAACACCGCCTCCAGCGCTTCCGTCTCCGGCGCCGTCGTGGTCATGCCGTGCCCCCTCGCCTTGATGACTCTCCCTACCGACCGATCGTTCGGTTCAATGGTGGGGCGAGCCCCAGACCCTGTCAAGCCTGTGGATAACCCGTGGGCGCTGGGCCTCGTGGGGCCGCGTCGGTACGGTTCGGGTGCACGCCGGGGCACTCGGGCGCCCGGCGGCGCGCCATGGGCGCATGGACCGGCGGACACGGAATCGGGGCGGATCGATGGAGACGGACGAGGCGCGCGAGCGGGCCGGCGGCGCCGCCGGCCCGGAGGGTCTGTCCCTGCCGTCACGCGTCGTCGTCGCCGTGGGCGCCGCGGTGGTGACGCTGGCGGTCGCGGTGCACCTGACGATGATGTTCCTGCACGTGGCGCCGCCGAACACGGTCAGCAAACAGCACGCGGCGGAGATAGACGACTACGTCTACCCGGAGTTCGAGCAGAACTGGAAGTTCTTCGCCCCCAATCCGCTCCAGCAGAACGTCGCCGTCCAGGCGCGCGCCGAGCTGACCGGCCCGGACGGCCGGACCACCGTCACCCCCTGGACCGACCTGTCGGCCCGCGACGGCGCCGACATACTCCACAACCCCGTCCCCAGCCACACCCGGCAGAACGAGCTCCGCCGCGCCTGGGACTTCTACGCGGGCACCCACGACGCCCAGGAGCGCTCCAGTGGCCTGCGCGGCCGCCTCGCCGAGCAGTACGTCCGCCGCATCGCCGTCTCCCGGCTGGGCGCGGTCCAGGGCGGCCGCCCGGTCGAACGCGTCCAGGTGCGGTCCGTGTCCACCTCCATCGCGCCACCGCCCTGGAGCGACGAGAAGGCCGACACCAAACCGGTGTACCGGGTGCTGGGCTGGTGGCCGGTGACCACCGCCGATCTCGCGGAGGCGAGGAACCGATGACCACCTCACTGGCGCGCGCTCTCGCCCGCGTCACCGGCGCCTCCCTGGGCCCCTATCAGACGGCCCTCCTGCGGATCGGCCTCTCCTTCACCTGGCTGTGCTACCTGCTCCGCGAATGGCCCAACCGCCATGAGCTCTACGGGCCTAACGCCCCCTGGAGCTGGGGGATGGCCCGCGAACTCACCGGCGACAACCACGCCTTCACCGCGCTGATGTGGTCCGACAGCCCCGTGTGGTTCGAGACCGTCTACGCGCTGGCCATCGTCTTCAGCGCCCTGCTGATGCTCGGGTGGCGCACCCGGACCATGTCGGTCCTCTCCATGCTCGGTGTGCTGTCGCTGCAGAACCGCAGCGTGTTCATCGGGGACGGCGGCGACAACGTCGTCCATCTGATGGCGCTCTACATGGTCCTGACCCGCTGCGGGCAGGTCTGGTCCCTCGACGCCCGGCGCGCGGCACGCCAGGCGCGGGAGGGTGCCGACGCCGGCTCGAAGGACGTGCCGGGTGTCGTGCTGTGGGCGGTGTGCGGGATCGGGCTCGTCCTCGCGCAGTTCCTGGGCGACGACCGCATGTCCTGGACCGGGGAGGGGCCATTGCCCGGCCTCTCCTGGCCCGTCGCCCTGTGGGGGCTGTGGGCCGTCCAGGGACTGTGGTGGGCCGTGCGGCGCCACGCCCCCGGGGAGCCGCGCGCCGTGCTCGACTCGCTGGCCCATCTGGCGCACAACGGCGCCCTGTTGGTGATCATGGCGGAGGTCTGTCTGATCTATGCCACGGCCGGCTGGTACAAGGTCCAGGGAACGCGCTGGCAGGACGGCACCGCGCTGTTCTACCCGATGCACATCGACTACTTCTCGCCCTGGCCCTGGCTCTCCCACGCCCTCGCCGCCAGCAGCATCGTCGTCCTGCTGCTCAGCTACGGCACGGTGGCCGTCCAGGTCGCGTTCCCCTTCACCCTGCTCAACCGGCGGGTGAAGAACGTGCTGCTGGCGCTGATGATGGCCGAGCACCTCGGCATCGCCGTGCTGCTGGGCCTGCCCTTCTTCTCCCTCGCGATGATCGTCGCGGACGCGGTGTTCCTGCCGACGTCCTTCCTGCGCCGGCTGGAGGGCGCCCGGCGCCTGCTGCCCCCGGCCCGCAGACGGCCGGAGCCGGCGGGGTCCTGCCCCGCGCCCCGGACCCCGGCCGAGGAGGAGGCCGGCAGACCGGCGGACGGCCCGGCCGCCGTGCCGGAGGCCGGCCGGCGGACCGTAGGCTGAGGCCCATGACCCAGGACGAACCCGGCACCGCCGCGCTGCGGCGGTGGGCCGCCGACGCGCCCGGCGCCGTGCTGCTCGACGGCTTCCACGCGCTCAAGCACGCCCTGCGCTTCGGGGCGCCCGTGGGGCCCGCCCTGACCAGCGACAAGGCCTCCGTCCTGGCGCTCTCCGCCGACCTGGCCGACGATCTGACGGACACCCTCGACGACCTCCTGGTGGAAGTGCCCGCGGCGACGCTGAAGGAACTCGTGCCCCGGATCCACCCCACGGGCGTGGCCGCCCTGGCCACGCGGCGGGACCGCCGCGACAACCTCGACACGCTGGCCCGGCGCCCCCGGCAGGCGCCCGTCGTCGTCCTGGACAACCCGCGCAACCTCGGCAACGTCGGGGCGGTGGTCCGGCTGGCGGCCGGCTTCGGGGCGACCGGCGTGGTCACCACCGGGGACATCGACCCCTGGCACCCCAACGCCGTGCGCTCGGGGGCCGGGCTGCACTACGCGACGGCGGTGGAGCGGCTGCCCGCCGACGATCTGCCCCCGGGGCCGCTGTACGTCCTGGACCCGGAGGGGGACGACATCCGGGGCGTCCCCCTGCCCGACGACGCGCTGCTGGTGTTCGGGTCGGAGCGGCACGGGGTCTCGGCGGAGCTGCGGGGCAGGGCGGACCGCTTGGTCGCCCTGCCGATGCGGCCGCAGGTGTCCAGCTACAACCTGGCCACGAGCGTGGCGATGGCGCTGTTCCACTGGGGCGGGGCCGGGGCGGCGCCCACGGCGGGCTGAGCCCCGGCCCCGGCCGGCTCAGGCCTGGCGGCGTACCTCCACCGTGCGGAAGCGGGTGGCGACGAAGGCGCTGTCGCACAGGACCGCGTTGGCCGAGGGGTTGCCGCCCGAGCCGTGGAAGTCGGAGAACGCGGCCGTCTGGTTGACGTACACCCCACCGGTGAGGTTGAGGGAGAGCTGGGCGCACTCCTCCAGGCAGGCCTCCTCGATCAGCCGCTCGACATCGGCCGAGGTCGTGTACGCCCCGACCGTCATCGCGCCCTTCTCCCGCACCGTGCGGCGCAGCAGCTCCACCGCGTCGGCGATGGAGTCGACCGCCACCGCGAAGGACACCGGGCCGAAGCACTCCGAGAGATAGGCCGCCTCGGCGTCCGGCTTGGCGCCGTCGAGCTTGACGATGACCGGGGTGCGGACCGTGGCGCCGGGGAAGTCGGGGTTGGCCACGGAACGGGAGGCGAGAGCGACCTCGCCGAGCTGCGCGGCGGCGTCGATCCTGCCCTTGACCTGGTCGTTGACGATGGCGCCGAGCAGGGCGTTGGCCCGGGCGTCGTCGCCCAGGAGCCGCTCCACGGCCGTGGCGAGGTCGGCGACGAGCTCGTCGAAGGACTTGTGCCCGGCGTCCGTGGCGATGCCCTCGCGCGGGATGAGCAGGTTCTGCGGGGTGGTGCACATCTGGCCGCTGTAGAGGGACAGCGAGAAGGCCAGGTTGGAGAGCATGCCCTTGTAGTCGTCGGTGGAGTCGACGACGACGGTGTTGACGCCCGCCTTCTCCGTGAAGACCTGCGCCTGGCGGGCGTTGGCCTCCAGCCAGTCGCCGAAGGCGGTGGAGCCCGTGTAGTCGATGATGCGGATCTCCGGCCGGACGGCCAGGGACTTGGCGATGCCCTCGCCGTCCCGCTCGGCGGCCAGCGCGACCAGATCGGGGGAGAAACCGGCCTCGGCCAGCACCTCACGGGCGACACGCACGGTCAGGGCGAGCGGCAGCACCGCGCGCGGGTGGGGCTTGACCAGGACGGCGTTGCCGGTGGCCAGCGAGGCGAACAGGCCCGGGTAGCCGTTCCACGTGGGGAAGGTGTTGCAGCCGATGAGCAGGGAGACGCCGCGCGGCACGGCGGTGAACTGCTTGTTCAGCTTCAGGGGATCGCGCTTGCCCTGCGGCTTGACCCACTCGGCGGTCTCCGGGGCCGCGCCCGTCTGCTCGGCGTAGGCGTAGGCGACGGCCTCCAGGCCGCGGTCCTGTGCGTGCGGCCCGCCGGCCTGGAAGGCCATCATGAACGCCTGGCCGCTGGTGTGCATGACCGCGTGCGCGAACTCGTGGGTCCGGGCGTTGATCCGGGCCAGGATCTCCAGACAGACCGCCGCCCGCGCCCCTGGGCCCGCCTCCCGCCACGCGGGCATCGCCGCGCGCAGCGTGGGCAGGAGGACGTCGACATCGGCGTGCGGATACTCGATGCCCAGCTCGAAGCCGTACGGCGAGACCTCCGAGCCCGTCCAGCCGTCGGTGCCGGGCTGGTCCAGCTCGAAGCGCTTGCCGCGCTGGGCGTCGAAGGCGGCCTGGCCCTCTGCGGCGCCCAGGCTGCCGGGCGCGCCCTCGGGCCCGTAGGCCTTCGGGTGCTCGGGGTGCGGGGACCAGTACGCGCGCGAACGGATGGCGTCCAGGGCCTGGTCAAGAGTGGGGCGGTGCTTCTCGATCAGCTGGGCGGTGGTGAGTCCGGCGGTCACGTCAGACCAACTCCTCGTCGAGCGGGGCTCCGATACGGGGGATCAGAAGCGCCCCCGGTGGATACAGTAACCGAACGATCGGTCGGGGCAAGGGGGCCCGGCGAACCTGTGGACAACTCATCGGGGAGGATCACTGTCATGACCGCAATCGACCCGGCCCGAGCCGTCGCCGTCGTCGGCACCGGCACCATGGGCCAGGGCATCGCCCAGGTCGCCCTGGTCGCGGGCCACCCCGTACGGCTGTACGACGCGGTGCCCGGCCAGGCGGAGGAGGCGGCCCGGGCGATCGCCGCCCGGCTCGGCCGCCTGGTGGACAAGGGCAGGCTCGACGCGGCCGGCCGGGACGCGGCTCTCGCCCGTCTGCGGCCCGTCGCGCGGCTCGCCGAACTCGCCGACTCCGCGCTCGTCATCGAAGCGATTGTGGAGCGGCTGGACGCCAAACAGAAGCTCTTCCAGGAGCTGGAATCAGCCGTCGCGGACGACTGCCTGCTCGCCACCAACACCTCCTCCCTGCCGGTGACCGCCGTCGCCGGGGCCCTGCGCCGGCCCGGCCGCTTCGTCGGCCTGCACTTCTTCAACCCCGCCCCGGTGCTCCCCCTCGTCGAGGTCGTACGCGGCCACGCCACCGACGACGCGGCCGCCGAGCGGGCCCGGGCCACCGTCGCCGCGTGGGGCAAGACCCCCGTGGCCTGCGCCGACACCCCGGGCTTCATCGTGAACCGCCTCGCCCGGCCCTTCTACGCCGAGGCCTTCCGCGTGTACGAGGAGCGGGGCGCCGACCCCGCCACCATCGACGCGGTGCTCCGGGAGAGCGGCGGCTTCGCGATGGGCCCCTTCGAGCTGACCGACCTCATCGGCCAGGACGTGAACGACGCCGTCACCCGTTCGGTCCACGAGGCGTTCTTCCGCGACCCGAAGTTCACGCCGTCGCTGGCCCAGGGACGGCTCGTGCAGGCCGGGCTGCTGGGCAGGAAGACCGGCGCGGGATGGTTCCCGTACGCCGACGGCGCCGAGAGGCCCGAGCCGAGCACGGCGGAGCCCCGCGAGGCGCCCGCGGAGATCGGGTGGCACGGCCAGGTGCCGCCCGTCTGCGCGCCGCTGCGCGCCATGATCGAGGAGGCGGGCGTCAAGGTCGTGCGGGACCGAGCGCCGCACGAGCCCGAGTGGTACATCGCGCTGCCCGGCGGCACGCGGCTCACGCTCACCAAGGGTGAGGCCGCCACTCCGCAGAGCGGTGGGACGACCATCCACTTCGACCTCGCGCTCGACTACCGCTCCTGCACCCGGGTCGCCCTCGCCCCGTCCCGGAAGGCGCCGGAGGCCGACGTGCGCGCCGCCGTCGGCCTGTTCCAGGCGCTCGGCAAGAAGGTCAGCGTCATCGACGACGTCCCGGGCCTGATCGTCGCCCGCACGGTGGCCATGCTCGTCGACTTCGCCGAGGACGCCGCCGCCCGGGGCGTCGCGAGCCGCGAGGACATCGACACGGCCATGCGGCTGGGCGTGAACTATCCGCGCGGGCCCCTGGAGTGGGGCCGCGAGCTCGGTCTGGAACGGGTCCGGAACATCCTGTGGGGGCTGGACCGGGAGTACCCCGGCGGCCGCTACCACCCGTCCTTGTCCCTCCGCCGCCGTGCGGCCGTCGAAGAGAGCCTGCTGTAATCATGACCATGGCCAAGCGCGACACCTACACGCCCGAATCGCTGCTCGCGGTCGCCGTCAAGGTGTTCAACGAGCGGGGCTACGACGGCACCTCCATGGAGCACCTCTCCAAGGCGGCCGGGATCTCCAAGTCCTCGATCTACCACCACGTCAAGGGCAAGGAAGAGCTGCTGCGGCTCGCCATAAGCCGCGCGCTGGACGGCCTCTTCGCGGTGCTGGACGAGCCGGGCGCCACCGGCGGTCGGGCGGTCGAGCGGCTGGAGTACGTCACCCGGCGGACCGTCGAGGTGCTGATCGCGGAGCTGCCCTACGTGACACTGCTGCTGCGCGTGCGGGGCAACACGGACACCGAGCGCTGGGCGATGGAGCGGCGGCGCGAATTCGACCACCGCGTCGCCGGGCTGCTGAAGGAGGCCGCCGCCGACGGCGACCTCCGGCAGGACGTGGAGGTCCGGCTGGCGACCCGGCTGCTCTTCGGAATGATCAACTCGGTCGTGGAGTGGTACCGGCCGGACCGGGGCGGGGCCGCCACGAGCGACGAGGTGGCCGACGCGGTGGTCCACACGGCCTTCGCGGGCCTGCGCACCTACCGCTGACGCCCCCGGTCGGACACCGCCCGCCGCCGGCGGCCGCACCGCGCCCCCGGGCGCCCTAGCGGCCGTCGTCGAGCGGGCGGTCCTCCTTGAGGTCCGTCTCCTCGAAGACCAGCAGCGTCCGCGTGCTCAGGACCTCTTCGATCGCCTGGATACGGCTCAGGACGAGCTCGCGCAGGGCGCGGTTGTCCTTGGTGTGGACGAGCAGCAGGACGTCGAAGTCCCCGCTCACCAGGGCGATGTGGGCGGCGCCCGGCAGCTCCCGGAGCTTTTCGCGGACCGTGCGCCAGGAATTCTGGACGATCTTCAACGTGATGTAGGCCGAGGCGCCGTGCCCGGCCCGCTCCTGGTCGATCCGGGCGCCGAACCCCTTGATCACACCGTCGTCGATGAGCCGGTTGATCCGCGCGTAGGCGTTGGCCCGCGAGACGTGCACCCGCTCGGCCACGGACCGTATCGAGGCCCGGCCGTCCGTCTGGAGCATGCGCAGGATCGAGCGGTCTATGTCGTCGAGGGGTCGGGCGGGCGGTCTGCCGCCCGAAGTGGCCATCTGTTCGTCCGGCATACCGCCATGCCTCCCCTTCATGGACGTCCTGCCCATATCTCAGGTTGTGGAGAACCGTTTGTCCACAGGCTCGGGTCGCCTGTAGCCAAAAAGTGCCGACGACCGAACAATCGGTAGGGAGAGCGCAGGACGCTTTCCGGTCAAGCTCGTCCCAAGAGGAGGTGCTCGCCATGACGGTTCTGGAGCAGCCCGGCTCGTACCGGCCCATCCCGCCCCCGGCCTGGCAACCCCGTACCGACCCCGCGCCGCTGCTGCCCGACGCGGAGCCGTTCCGGGTGCTCGGCACCCCGGCCGCAGGCGGGTGCGACCCGGCACTCCTGCTGCGGCTGTACGGACAGCTCGTACGCGGCCGCCGCTACAACACGCAGGCCACCGCGCTGACGCGGCAGGGCCGGCTCGCCGTCTACCCCTCCTCCACGGGCCAGGAGGCCTGCCAGGTCGCCGCGGCCCTGGTCCTGGAGCCGCGCGACTGGCTCTTCCCCAGCTATCGCGACACCCTCGCCGCCGTCGCCCGCGGCATGGACCCCGTGCAGGCCCTGACCCTGCTCCGCGGCGACTGGCACACCGGCTACGACCCGCACGAATACCGCGTAGCCCCGCTGAGCACCCCGCTGGCCACCCAGCTGCCGCACGCGGTCGGCCTCGCGCACGCCGCCCGCCTCAAGGGCGACGACGTCGTGGCCCTCGCCATGGTCGGCGACGGCGGCACCAGCGAGGGCGACTTCCACGAGGCGCTGAACTTCGCGGCCGTCTGGCGGGCCCCCGTCGTCTTCCTCGTGCAGAACAACGGCTTCGCCATCTCCGTCCCCCTCGCCAAGCAGACCGCCGCCCCCTCCCTGGCGCACAAGGCCGTCGGCTACGGCATGCCCGGCCGGCTCGTCGACGGCAACGACGCGGCGGCCCTCCACCAGGTCCTGACCGAGGCGGTCCACCGGGCCAGGACCGGCGGCGGCCCCACCCTGATCGAAGCCGTCACCTACCGCATCGACGCCCACACCAACGCCGACGACGCCACCCGCTACCGCAGCGACGCCGAGGTCGAGGCCTGGCGCGCCCACGACCCCATCGCCCTGCTGGAGCGCGAACTGCGCGACCGCGAGCTGCTCGACGACGCCGCCATACGGGCCGAACAGGACGCCGCCGAACGCATGGCGGCCGATCTCCGCGAACGGATGCACCAGGACCCGGTGCTCGATCCGATGGAACTGTTCACGCATGTTTACGCCGAGCAGACTGCCCAACTGCGCGAGCAGGCAGCACAATTGCGTGCTGAGCTGACCGCCGCGGGAGAGCTCCCGGGCGCCCGCGCGGGCGGCCCCCAGGAAGGAAGCCAGCGATGACCACCGCGTCCGTCGAAACCGGCCGCAGGCCCGCCAGCATGGCGCAGGCGCTCGGCCGCGCGCTGCGCGACGCCATGGCCGAGGACCCGGCGGTCCACGTCCTCGGCGAGGACGTCGGCACCCTCGGCGGCGTCTTCAGGATCACCGACGGGCTGGCCAAGGAGTTCGGCGAGGACCGCTGCACGGACACCCCCCTGGCCGAGGCCGGCATCCTCGGGTCGGCCGTGGGCATGGCCATGTACGGACTGCGGCCCGTCGTGGAGATGCAGTTCGACGCCTTCGCCTACCCCGCCTTCGAGCAACTCGTCAGCCATGTCTCCCGGATGCGCAACCGCACGCGCGGAGCCATGCCCATGCCCATCACTGTCCGCGTCCCCTACGGCGGCGGCATCGGCGGGGTCGAGCACCACAGCGACTCCTCCGAGGCCTACTACCTGGCCACCCCCGGCCTCCACGTCGTCGCCCCGGCGACCGTCGCCGACGCCTACGGGCTGCTGCGCGCCGCCATCGCCTCCGACGACCCGGTGATCTTCCTGGAGCCCAAGCGGCTCTACTGGTCCAAGGCCGACTGGGACCCGGACCGACCCGACGACGTGCCGGGCATCGGCAAGGCGGTCGTCCGCAGACGAGGCACGTCCGCCACGCTCATCACCTACGGGCCGTCGCTGCCCGTCTGCCTGGAGGCCGCCGAGGCGGCCGTGGCGGAGGGCTGGGACCTGGAGGTCGTCGACCTCCGGTCGCTGGTCCCCTTCGACGAGGAGACCGTCTGCGCGTCCGTACGGCGGACCGGGCGCGCGGTGGTCGTCCACGAGTCGACCGGATTCGGCGGCCCGGGCGGGGAGCTGGCGGCCCGGATCACCGAGCGCTGTTTCCACCACCTGGAGGCACCGGTGCTGCGCGTCGCGGGCTTCGACATCCCGTACCCGCCGCCGATGCTGGAGAAGCACCATCTGCCGGGCGTGGACCGGGTCCTGGACGCGGTGGCGCGGCTGCAATGGGAATCGCAATGGACCCCTGACGAGGATGAGAGTGGTGCGCGCTGATGGCGGTGGTGCGCGAGTTCACGCTGCCCGACCTGGGCGAGGGCCTCACGGAGGCGCAGGTCGTCCGCTGGCTGGTGAAGATAGGCGACGTCGTCGCCGTCGACCAGCCCGTGGTCGAGGTCGAGACGGCCAAGGCGATGGTGGAGGTGCCCTGCCCCTACGGGGGCGTGGTCACCGCCCGCTTCGGTGAGGAAGGGGAGGAACTACCCGTCGGAGCACCGCTGCTGACCGTGGCGGTCGGGGAGACGGCGCCCACGGGCGGCGCGGACGCTGCTCCCTCGACGGACCGCGGCGAAGCCGCCGGGGCCAAGGCCAACGGTGAGGAGGGCTCGGGCAATGTGCTGGTCGGCTACGGCACCCAGGCCCCCGCGGCGCGCCGCCGCCGGGTCAGGCCCCAGGCCCGCGAGAGCGGACACCCGGCCGAACGGGCACCGGCGCCCACGGCCGTCGCGGTGATCTCCCCGCTCGTCCGGCGGCTCGCCCGCGAGCGCGGCGTGGACCTGACCCGGGTCCGGGGCACCGGCCCCGACGGGCTGATCCTGCGCGCCGACGTCGAGGAGGCGGCGCTCACCGCGCTCACCGCGCACGCCCCCCGCACGGCGCCGGTGGGCCAGGCGGCGCGGCACGCCGCCCGCCCCGAGGCGGCCCGGCCCGCCCGTCGCGCCTCCGGCGGGCGACGGGTGGCCGACGGCCTGCGCGTACCGCTGCGCGGCGTACGCGGCGTGGTCGCCGAGAAGCTCAGCCGCAGCCGCCGCGAGATACCCGACGCCACGTGCTGGGTGGACGCGGACGCCACCGAACTGCTGGCAGCGCGCCGGGCCATGAACGCCTCCGGCGGCGCCAAGGTGTCCCTGCTCGCCCTGCTGGCCCGGATCTGCACGGCGGCGCTCGCCAAATACCCCGAGCTCAACGCGACCGTGGACACCGAGGCCCAGGAGATCGTCCGGCTGCCGGACGTCCATCTGGGCTTCGCCGCCCAGACCGATCGCGGCCTGGTCGTGCCCGTGGTGCGCGACGCCAGCGCGCGCAACGCGGTCGAGCTGTCCGTCGAGATGGCCCGGCTCACCGAGGCCGCGCGGGCGGGCAAGATCAGCCCGGCCGAGCTGGCCGGCGGCACGTTCACCCTCAACAACTACGGGGTGTTCGGCGTCGACGGCTCCACGCCGATCATCAACCACCCCGAGGCGGCCATGCTGGGAGTCGGCCGCATAGCACCCAAGCCCTGGGTGCACGAGGGGGAGTTGGCCGTACGGCATGTGGTGCAGCTGTCCTTCACCTTCGATCACCGGGTGTGCGACGGCGGCACGGCGGGCGGCTTCCTGCGGTACGTGGCCGACTGCGTCGAGCAGCCGGCGGTGCTGCTGCGGACGGTCTGATCCGGACGGTCTGTTTCGGATGGTCTGATCCGGGCCGTCCGGGCCGAGGCGGTCGTGGCGGTGTCGCCATACTCGACGGGTGACGGTTTTCGACGCGGTAGTACTGGCCGGAGGCGCCGCCCGGCGGCTCGGAGGAGCGGACAAGCCCGCCGTGCGGGTCGGCGGCCGGGCGTTGCTCGACCGGGTGCTGGGCGCCTGCGCCGGGGCCGGGCGGACCGTGGTGGTCGGCCCCCGGCGGCCCACGGTCCGGCCCGTGACCTGGGCCCTTGAGGCCCCGCCCGGCGGCGGGCCCCTCGCGGGCCTGGCCGCCGGGCTGCGCGAGGTCCGCGCGGAGCGGGTGCTCCTGCTCTCGGCCGACCTGCCGTTCCTGGAGACGGGAGCGGTACGGGGGCTGGTCGCGGCGCTCGACGACGGCGGCACGGGTGCCGAAGGCGCGGTCCTCGTGGACGGGGACGGACGGGAGCAGCCGCTCGTCGCCGCCTACTGGGCGGAGGCGCTGCGACGGGAGCTCGGGCTGCTCGTCGCCGAACACGGCACGCTTGTCGGCCTCCCGCTGCGGATGCTCACGAGTGAGCTGTCGCTCACCCGGCTGCCCCACGCCGGCGCCTCCTTCGACTGCGACACCTGGGAGGACATCAGCGAGGCCCGCTCGCGCATCAGGGACGATAGGCATGTGCTGGATGAATGGATCTCCGCGGTCAAGGCCGAGCTGGGCATCGAACTCGACGTCGACAGGGCCGGTCTCCTGGACCTCGCGCGTGACGCCGCCCACGGCGTGGCCCGCCCCGCCGCGCCCCTGACGACCTTCCTCGTCGGATACGCCGCCGCGCTGCGGGGCGGTGGCCCGGAGGCCGTGGCCGAGGCGGCCCGGGTGGCGGGTGCGCTGGCCGAGCGGTGGGCGGCGGAAGCGGAAGCGGAAACGGACGGGAAGCCGTCGTGAGCGGGCGCGGGCGCGAGAACGGACGCGGGCGCGTGAGTGGCCGGGACGGCGAGGACGCGCTCGAGCGCGCCACGGAGGAGGCGCTGGCGCTGCTCGCCGGGGAACGGCGGGATGCGCTGCGGGCGCCGCGGGCGCCGCAGGGCGGCCGTGCGGCCGAGGCGGCTCAGTCGGCTCGGACGGCTCGGACGGACGACGCGGCCAGGGCGGCCGGGGAGATGGCCCGGGGGCGGGACGAGCGGTTCCGCTTCGACTTCGACGCGGATCCGTTCGCCGAGCCGTTCGTACCGCCCGAGGCCGAGCGGGGGGCGGACGCGGGGCGGCTTGATGTGCCGTTCGCGGGGGTGCGGTTCTACGACACGTTGTTCGCCCCTGACCCTCCCCTTCCCGAAACCGGGGCTGCGCCCCGGACCCCCTCCGCCGGCCTGATCCCCGCGCCCGGCCATGAGCCGGACACCCGGGTCATGGCCGCGCACGGCCCCGCACGCCGTTCCGCCGGCACGGCTTCGTCTGCTGCGCAGGCCGCCGACCAGCCCGACGGCCAGCCCGCCGGCCAGCCCGACGCCGATCCGGCCGACCCCGGTCGCGCTGTGGCCAAGCCGAAGAAGCGCACTGCGGCCGCCAAGCGGCGTCGGGCCGCTGCCGCGCCCGTAGACGCCGGGTCGGCCGACTTGCCCCGTGCCGCTGCTGGGACCGCGGATCCCGCGTCCGCCAGGCGACGCCATGCCGCCGCTGCCTCCCCCGACGCCGAGTCGGCCGATCCGGCCGATCCGTCCCGCGCCGCCGCCGAAGCCACGGACTCCGTGCCCGCCGACCCCGCACCCGATGAACCCGCCCCCGCCCCCGCAACCGCCGCTCCCCGTGAAGGGCGTCCCGGGCATTCGGCCGCCACCCCCTGGGACGTCGCGCGGAACGTCGCCCGGCGGGTGGCCGGGCGGAAGGAAGAGGGCGCCCGGGTCGTGGCGCTCGACCGGGCCTTGGGGCAGACGCTCGCCGGGGCGCTGGTGGCGCTCACCGATCTGCCCTCCTTCGACAGCTCCGCGATGGACGGCTGGGCCGTCGCCGGGCCCGGGCCCTGGCGGTTGCTCACCGACCGGGGCCACCGCGGCATCCTCGCCGGTCAGGTCGGCGACGTGCGGCTGGGCGACGGCGAGGCCGTCCGGATCGCGACCGGCGCCCCGGTTCCCCCCGGTGCCACCGCTGTGCTGCGGTTCGAGCACGGCGTCGTACGGCCGCACGAGGAGCTGTACGCCGACCGGCATCTGACGCAGGGGCAGGACGTGCGGCCCCGGGGACAGGAGTGCCGGGAGGGGGACGAGTTGCTGCCCGCCGGGGTCGTCGTGACGCCCGCCGTGATCGGGCTGGCGGCGGCCGGCGGGTACGACGAGGTACCGGTCGTGCCACGCCCCCGGGTCGAGGTGCTCGTCCTCGGGGACGAGCTGCTCCGCGAGGGACTGCCGCACGACGGGCGGATCCGGGACGCGCTCGGGCCCATGCTCGGGCCCTGGCTCGGCGCGCTCGGCGCCGAGGTCGTGGCGACGCGCCGCCTCGGCGACGACGCCTCGGCGCTGCGCGCCGCGCTGGAGGCGTCGGACGCCGATCTCGTGCTGACGACCGGCGGCACGGCCGCGGGGCCCGTCGACCACGTGCGCCCCACGCTGCGTCGGCTGGGCGCCGAGCCCCTGGTCGACGGGGTCGCGGTGCGCCCGGGGCATCCGATGCTGCTCGCGCGCCTCGCGCCCGGCCGCCATCTGGTCGGGCTGCCCGGCAACCCCCTCGCGGCCGTCGCCGGTCTGCTGACGCTGGCCGAGCCGCTGCTGCGTACGCTCGCGGGCCGCCCCGCGCGGCGCACGTGCCGGGCCCCGCTCACCGAGGACGTGCCCGGCCACGCCACCAGCACCCGGCTGGTGCCCGTGGTCCGTACGCCCGACGGGTACGCCCGGCCGCTGCGCTTCCACGGCCCCGCCATGCTGCGCGGCCTGGCCGCCGCCGACGCGCTGGCCGTCGTACCGCCGGGCGGGCTGGGCCCGGACCGTGAGGCCGAACTCCTCGCCCTCCCCTGGGAGGGCGACCGGTGAAGCTCCCCGAGCACGAGCCGCAGCAGGACCGGCACGCCACCGACTCCCGTGTCCGCCTGCCCCGCTACACCGTGGCCCCGATACGGCAGGTGGGTCGGCGACTGCTGCTCGCGCTGCTGGTCATGGTCGCCACCGTCGCCATCGTCTACGGCGACCGCGGCGGCTATCACGACAACGCCGACGGCAGCGTCGACTTCCTCGACGCCGTCTACTACTCCACCGTCACCCTGTCCACCACCGGATACGGCGACATCGTCCCGTACAGCGACAGCGCGCGGCTGTCGAACATCCTGCTCGTGACGCCGCTCCGTGTCCTATTCCTGATCATCCTGGTCGGCACCACCCTCGAGGTCCTCACCGAGCGCACCCGTGAGCAGTGGCGGCTGGCCCGCTGGAGGTCCGCCTTGCGCGAGCACACCGTCGTCGTCGGCTTCGGCACCAAGGGCCGTTCGGCCGTACAGGCACTCTGCGCGGGCGGACAGGCCAGGGAGAGGGAACGGATCGTCGTCGTCGACCCCAACCCCAAGGTCGTCGAATCGGCCACCGCCCTCGGCTACGCGGGGGTCATCGGCGACGCCACCCGCAGCGACGTCCTGCTGCGCGCCGAGGTCCAGAAGGCCCGTCAGGTCATCGTCGCCACCCAGCGCGACGACACGGCCGTCCTGGTGACCCTCACCGCCCGCCAGCTCAACCGCGCCGCCAAGATCGTGGCCGCCGTGCGCGAGGAGGAGAACGCCCCGCTGCTGCGGCAGTCCGGCGCGGACGCGGTCATCACCAGCGCGAGCGCCGCCGGCCGGCTGCTGGGCATGTCCGTGATCAGCCCCAGCGCCGGGACGGTCATGGAGGACCTCATCCAGCAGGGCAGCGGCCTCGACCTCGTCGAACGCCCCGTGGTCAAGGCCGAGGTGGGGCGGAGCGTGCGCGACACGGACGACCTGGTCGTCTCCGTGCTGCGCGGCCACCGGCTGCTCGGCTACGACGACCCCGAGGCCAGCCCCCTGAAGGCCACGGACCGGCTGATCACGATCGTCCGGGCCCGCCAGGTCGCGCCGGACGAGTGACCGGGAGCGGGCGCGCGGCCATACGAACCGCCCCGCGGTCATATGAACCGCCGTGCGGCCGTACGAACCGCCGCGCGTCCCCCGGGAGTCGGCGGCCCCCGGAGTAGCCTCGCGGTCATGCATGCCATCACCATTCCCGTACCCGGCGGACCCGAGGCCCTGGTCTGGGCCGAGGTCCCCGACCCCGCGCCCGGCGGGGGAGAGGTCCTGGTCGAGGTCGTGGCCGCGGGTGTCAACCGCGCCGATCTGCTCCAGCGGCAGGGCTTCTACGATCCGCCCCCCGGCGCCTCCCCCTACCCGGGCCTGGAGGTCTCCGGCCGGATCGCCGCGCTCGGCCCCGGGGTGAGCGACTGGGCCGTCGGCGACGAGGTGTGCGCGCTGCTGGCCGGCGGCGGTTACGCGGAGAAGGTCTGTGTCCCGGTGGGGCAGTTGCTGCCCGTGCCCAACGGCTTGGACCTGGTCTCGGCGGCGGCGCTGCCCGAGGTCACCGCCACGGTCTGGTCGAACGTCTTTATGATCGCCCATCTGCGGCCCGGTGAGACCTTCCTGGTCCACGGCGGCGGCAGCGGCATCGGCACCATGGCCGTGCAGCTGGCCAAGGCGGTCGGCGCCCGCGTCGCGGTCACGGCGGGCGGGGCGGAGAAGCTGGAGCGCTGCCGGGAGCTGGGCGCGGACATCCTCATCGACTACCGCGAACAGGATTTCGTCGAGGAACTGCGCAAACTCACCGGCGGCATCGGCGTGGACGTCGTCCTCGACATCATCGGCGCCAAGTACCTGGAGCGGAACCTCGACGTCCTGGCCGTCAACGGCCGGCTCGCCATCATCGGCCTCCAGGGCGGCCGCAAGGGCGAACTGGACCTGGGGAAGCTGCTCGCCAAGCGCGCGGCGATCACGGCGACCTCGCTGCGCGGCCGCCCGCTCGCCGAGAAGGCCACGATCGTGGCGGCGGTGCGCGAGCACGTGTGGCCGCTGATCGCGGGTGGCCGGGTACGGGCGGTGGTCGACCGCACCGTGCCGATGCGGGACGCGGCGGCCGCCCACCGTGTGGTGGAGGACAGCGCGCACGTCGGGAAGGTCCTGCTGACCGTCTGAGCCCTTCACCCGCGTACGCCGTCCAGCGCGCCCCGCGCCGGGCGGCGTGTGAGGGTGGAGGGGTCCGTAGGGGGGTCTCCCGTACGGAGGCCGGCGACCATGACCACCGCCACCGGATCGACCACCGGATCGACCACTGGACCGCGGCATACGGGCAGGACGTTCCTTTCCGGGCTGGCGATATCGGCGGCATCGATGGCGCTGGCCTTTCCCTCGATGGCACTGGCCGTTCCCTCGGCGGCGTGGGCGGACGAACGGGAGCCGATGGACCCGGCGCCCTCCGTCCCGCTCGTGGCCACGACGTCGACCACCGTGTTCCCGTCCGCGCCGTCCTCCCCTGTCTCCGGCCTGCTCGCCGGCACCGTCGCGGGCGAGGGGCGGGGGCACCCCGGCCGCACGGAGATATCCCCGTCCGCGACAGCGCCGTCGTCATCGCCGTTTTCGTCGCCGTCCACCCCCGCCGGGGCCGCCCCGGGCGGGCGATCGGGCGGCGCGGGCCCCGGTGCGGTGCCGGGCGGGGAGGAGGCGGGCCGGCACCGGGTGGCACCGCCCTCGTACGCGCCGCGCGGCGCCGCTCACGCGCCGGGGCGGCGGGAGGCGGCCGGAGAGCCGGACCGGGTGATGCGGGTGCTCCCGCTGGGAACCGGAATGACGCTGACGGGACTGGGGCTGGGCTTCATCGCGCTCCGTTTGCGGCGCAGATAGCCGGAAACACGGCGCGCTTCCATGCGCCCCCCACGGTGGATCAGGCGTGTACGAGGGCATCAAGAGGGGGAAATCAGCTGTGCGAGAGAATGGCGGCATGGATATGCCGAGGAATGAACGGTCGCAGGAGAGCCCGCACGTCCTGGTCGTGGGACCGGACGGCATGGCTCTCGGCAGCGCCAGCCCCGGCGGCGGGGAGGGCGACGACGAGCCGCGCGAGGTCCCGGTGACGGAGATGGTGGAACAGCCCGCCAAGGTGATGCGCATCGGCAGCATGATCAAGCAGCTGCTGGAGGAGGTCCGGGCGGCTCCTCTCGACGAGGCGAGCCGGGTCCGCCTCAAGGAGATCCACCACAGCTCGGTCAGGGAGCTGGAGGACGGTCTCGCGCCCGAGCTGGTGGAGGAGCTGGAGCGGCTGTCGCTGCCCTTCACCGACGACACGATCCCCACCGAGGCGGAGCTGCGGATCGCGCAGGCCCAGCTCGTGGGCTGGCTGGAGGGCCTCTTCCACGGCATCCAGACCACGCTGTTCGCCCAGCAGATGGCCGCCCGGGCCCAGTTGGAGCAGATGCGCCGGGCCCTGCCGGCCGGCGTCTCCATCGACGACGACCACGACGGCCTCCAGCACGGCGGCGCCCGCTCCGGCCCGTATCTGTAGTCACTCCGTAGCCACGTAGGCCGGGTTCACGAGCAGCACGAAGGCCGGTTGTCGCGTCTCACGCGACAACCGGCCTTCGTGCGAACCGTTACGGCGTTACGACGTCAGGAGCCCGACTCGCCCGTCGAGACCGTCAGGACGAACTGGTCGGTCTTCGGGTCGAACGGGTCGCCCGACTGCGGCTGCTGGGTCATCACGGTGCCCTTGCCCCAGGTGTTCTCGTTCACCTTGTCGACGCGGTACTTCCAGCCCGCCGCCTGGAGGCATTCCTTGACCGAGTCGACGTAGATGTACTTGAAGTCCGGCGAGCTCTTCTTCGTCTTGTCCTGGAAGTTGTCGTAGGCCTTGGTGCACTTCTCCGGCTCGATGGTCTTGGACTTGTCGCCGTCCTTGACCTTCGTCTGGGCGCCGTTGGCGTTGCCGTTCCCATTGGCGTTGCCCTTGCCCGTCCCGTTGGCGTTGCCGCCGGCCGAGCCGCCCGCGGTGCCTGCGCCGCCGCCCGAGCCGCCGGTGGTGCTGCCGTTGCCGCCGCCGGGGTCGGCGGGGGCCGGGGCGGAGCTCTGGCCGCCTCCGCCCGCCTGGTTCTTGTTGTCATCGGTGTGATCGCCGCCGTTGAGCGCGATCGCGGCGATCACACCGATGACCGCGAGCACCGCGACGACGCCGGAGCCGATGAGCACCGGCTTGTTGCTCTTGCCGCCGGAGCCGGAACCGGATCCGGCGGTGGCGCCGACGGGCGCCGAGGGAGCGGCGTAGGCGGCCGTGTCCCCGTACGCGGGCGTCGCGTAGGCCTGGGGGCCCGGAGGGGGCGTGGAAGGCCCGTAGCCGCCGTTGTACGGGCTCGGCGGGGCCGGGTGGGGCTGGTACGGCGTCTGGACGCTCTGCGGGCCCGGAGCGGGCGTCTGGCCGTCCACGGGCGGGAAGACCGCCGAGCCGACGCCGGCGCCGCTGCGGGCCGGCGGGCCGCCCGCGATGATGATCGGCGCGGGTGCCGCCTGGGCGGTGCCCGCGACCCGGGCGCACTCGTCGCGCATGGCCTCGGCGCTCGGGAAGCGCTCGTTCGGGTTCTTCTTCAGGGCGCGCATGACCAGCGCGTCCACGGCCGGCGGGATCGAGCGGTTGATCGTGGAGGGCGCGACCGGCTCCTCCTGGACGTGCGCGTAGGCGATCGCCAGCGGGGAGTCCGCGTCGAAGGGCAGCCGGCCGGTCAGCAGCTCGAAGAGCATGATGCCGACCGAGTAGAGGTCGGAGCGGGCGTCGACGCCGCGGCCCAGGGCCTGCTCGGGCGAGAGGTACTGCGGGGTGCCGACGACCATGCCGGTCTGGGTCATGGAGGTGACGCCCGACTGCATGGCGCGGGCGATGCCGAAGTCCATGACCTTGACCACGCCGCGCTTGGTCATCATCACGTTGCCGGGCTTGATGTCGCGGTGGACCAGGCCCATCTCATGGCTGACCTCGAGCGCGGCCAGCACATCGGCTGTGATCTTGAGCGCTTTCTGTGCGGGCATCGCGCCGTACTGGGCGACGTCCGCGTCGAGCACCGAGCGCAGCGGCTGTCCCTCGACGTACTCCATGACGATGTACGGCATCGTCGAGCCGTCGAGGTCGTCCTCGCCCGTGTCGAACACCGAGACGATGTTGGTGTGGGTGAGCTTGGCCACGGACTGGGCCTCGCGGCGGAAACGCTCGCGGAAGGAGGATTCGCGGCCCAGCTCGGTGTGGAGGGTCTTGACCGCGACCTGTCTGTCCAGCACCGTGTCGTAGGCCAGGTGCACGGACGCCATGCCGCCCTCGCCGAGCAGGTCGCGCAGCTGGTAGCGGCCCCGGCCGACAGATCGTCCCGCGTAGCGGCCCTGAGCGCCGTCCTGGCTCATGGTGTTGCTTCCCCCTCGGCCTCGGCGCACTGCCTGGCGAAACTGGCGTCGCTGGAGTGGTTTCGTGACGCGCCCGGGGCGCGTCGATCCAGCTGTCCTTCGTCGTATCCCGGCCAAGTCTGCCCGAGGCGCCGGGCACGTCAAGCCGCGTGCCCGTTCCGTGACCGGATGCGCGACAAGGTGTCACGGGATTTGCCTTGCTCGTACCGGTACGGGTTTGATAGCCGGTCCATCCCGGACCGGGACACGTCGCAAAGCCTGTAGCGTGCCCTAGCGGAAGACTGCTTTCTCGAGTTACCCCGCGCAATCGCCTTCCGACGAGAAGCGACGGCGGCGGACCAGACACGACGGCGAGGACTGATGGCACAGACGCAGAGCGCCCAGGGGCCGTCCGACCCTGACGCCAACGGGGGCGGAATGCCCGATGTGCCTGAAATGTGGGGCAACGGAGGGCTGGTCGGTGACGGCCGCTACCGCCTCACACACCGGCTGGGCCGGGGCGGCATGGCGGAGGTCTTCGCCGCCGAGGACGTACGGCTGGGCCGTACCGTCGCGGTGAAGCTGCTCCGCGCCGACCTCGCCGAGGACCCGGTCTCCAAGGCGCGCTTCACCCGCGAGGCACAGTCCGTCGCCGGGCTGAACCACCACGCCGTGGTCGCCGTCTACGACTCCGGCGAGGACACCGTCGGCCGCAATGTCGTGCCGTACATCGTCATGGAGCTGGTCGAGGGCCGCACCATTCGCGACCTGCTGCTCAACTCCGAGGCGCCGCCGCCGGAGCAGGCGCTGATCATCGTCTCCGGGGTGCTGGAGGCGCTGGCCTACAGCCATCAGCACGGCATCGTGCACCGCGACATCAAGCCCGCCAACGTGATCATCACCAACACGGGCGCGGTCAAGGTCATGGACTTCGGCATCGCCCGGGCCCTCCACGGCGCGGCGTCCACCATGACCCAGACCGGCATGGTCATGGGCACGCCCCAGTACCTCTCCCCCGAGCAGGCCCTCGGCAAGACCGTCGACGCCCGCTCGGACCTCTACGCCACCGGCTGTCTGCTCTACGAACTGCTGGCCCTGCGCCCGCCGTTCACCGGTGAGACCCCGCTGTCGGTGGTCTACCAGCACGTCCAGGACATCCCCGTGGCGCCGTCCCAGGTGCAGGCGTCGGTGCCGCCGGAGCTGGACGGGCTCGTCATGCGCTCCCTCGCCAAGGACCCGGACGACCGGTTCCAGAGCGCGGAGGAGATGCGCGGGCTGGTCCAGTACGCGCTCCAGATGCTGCACGAGGCGGGCAGCCACACGGGCGTCTGGAACACCGGCCCGATCGACCACGCCACCGCCGCGACCCAGGTCATCGGCGGCGTGGGCATCGGCGGCGGTGTGGGCGCCACCTCGGCCATGCCGCACCCGCAGCACGGCGACACCTCGCAGCAGCCGGTGATCCCGCGCCGCCAGGGTGCCGACGACGGCGGTTTCAACGGCTACAACGGCGGTTACAACGGCGGCCGCGGCGGTTCGGGCGGCGGCAAGGGCAAGCTGTGGCTGGTCGCCGCGCTCGCGGTGGTCGCGGTCGTGGCGGGCATCGCCTTCATGCTCAAGCCCGACGGCAAGGGTGGCGACAGCAACAAGACGACCAGCGACAAGGTCACCACCACCCCCAGCGCGCCCACGCCCAGCAGCGAGAAGCCCAGCCGGAAGCCCTCCAAGGGCCACACGTCCGACACGGGCACCGGCACCGGCGGCGAGACCGACGACTGGAGCGACAACACCCGCAACCGGCAGCGCGAGCCCTCCGACGACTCGACGGGGCACGTGACCAAGCCGCCGACCGGCAATCCGACGGCCAACCCGTCGGGCGGCACGGACCCGACGGCGAACCCGACCAAGTCCCCGGACGACGGGAAGCAGCCGCCCCACACGCCGGACCCGCCGGACAAGGGCACGCCGGGCACCACCACCCAGGGTGGCGCCAACCAGGGCACCGTCGGCTGAGCCGATACGAAACGAGGCCGGACCCCATCGGGGGTCCGGCCTCGTCCGGTGAAGGCGCTGCTCCGGTCTCAGTCCGTGCTTGCCCCGGTCTCAGTCCGTGAACGCCTCGCGCACGGACTCGTACGCGCCCGTCCACCACACCGCCAGCGCCGCCGAGGCCGGGAAGCCCGGGTCGGCGCGGTGGTCGCGCAGCTGGTAGCGCCAGCGCAGCATCCAGAAGTCGTTCAGCCGCTCCCACCACACCCGGTGCACGGCGGCGCCCAGCTCGGCGGCGTCCGCGCCGGTGACCCGGCGGTAGGCACGCGCGTAGGGCCGTATCTTCGCCAGGTCCAGCGTGCCGTCCGGGCGGAGGAAGAAGATGACCGCGGCCCGTACGGCCTCCTCGGCGCGCGGCTGGACGCCCAGCCGGTCCCAGTCGACGATCGCGGCGGGCTCGGCGCCCCGGTAGAGCAGGTTGAGCGGGTGGAAGTCGCCGTGCACCCAGCCCCTGGCGGGGGTGGCGGCGGCCGGCGGGCGCCGGTGGGCGTGCAGCTCCAGCAGGGCGCGGCGCTCGATCAGGCGGTGCTCGGCCAGCTCGTCGAAGCAGTCGCGGGGGCGGCTGTCCCCGCCGCGGACCAGGCTCAGGAGCTCCTCGATCAGGGCGAAGGTGTCCTCGGGGTCGGCCGCCGCGTCCCGGGCCGTCACGGCGCCCTGGAAGGCGCCCTCGGGGCCTTCCATGACCTGCTCCAGGGTTTTGTGCACCCGGCCCAGCAGCGCGCCCAGACGGCGCGACTGGGCGGCGGTGAGCTCGCCGCCGTCCCGGTGCCGGCCCTCGATCCAGGGGTGGAGGGCGTAGCAGCGGCCGCCGAGGACCACGACGGTCTCGCCGGCGCTGTCCGCCACGGGCGGGGCGACGGGCAGACCGAGGGCGCCCAGCCGGCGGGTGGCCTCGTGCTGACGGGCGATGGCGTCGCGGTCGCCGTCGAGGTGGTGCTTGAGGAAGAAGCGGCCGCGGGTGGTGGTGAGCCGGTAGCCGCGGTTGAGCAGGCCCTCGGTCAGCGTGTCGCAGGCGACGGGCTCGCCGGCCTTCTCGTAGCGGCGCAGCAGGGCGCGCAGGGTGCCGGTGTCGGCTGGGGCATCGGCATCGGTGACAAGTGAGCGCGGCACGCCCCAAATGTTAGTTCACGCTGAGTGTGCGGCTCGTCGCGCGGGTACGCCTTCGAGGTGGTGCAGGGTGATGAACTGAGGTTCTATGCACAGGTATTCGGGGATGAAGGGCGCGTCGTCGGCGGAGTGCGGGGCGCGGCCGAAGAGCCGGTGCTCCTCCGGGCCGGGGACGAAGATCCGCGCCGTGCCGACGAACTGCACGGTCCAGACGGATTCGTCGCCCTCCTCGCGGTCGGCGAGGTTGTCGGCGCCGTACGCCACCACGCTGCCGTCGCAGGCCTGGGCGTAGCCGAAGCCGCCGTGCAGCCGCATGAGGACCTTGCCGTCGACGACGACGTGGCGGGCGACGGTGACGAAGGGCAGGGCGCGCATGCTCACCGAGACCCTGCCGTAGGGCGTGCGGGAGAGCAGTTCGAGCGCGCGGTACTCGTCCGCCCGGTGTCCGTCGTGAGGCGCGGTTGGCATGGGCACCACTTTGCACTGCCGTCGCGCACGGCTCGTAGGGGCCACCCGCCCCAGATGGCCGGGACCTAGGTCCCGGACGCGTGCCCCGAAGGGGCGCGGGGCGGTGTCGATATGCGGCTACCGCCGCGTGGGCGCGACCAGCCACGGGCGGCCCGCAGACGTATGACCTCGCTACCGACGTATGGCCTCGCTCCCAGCGGAGCGCCTAGCGCTTCTCCGCCTGGAGCCGGGCCACATAGGCGGCGGCCTGGGAGCGGCGTTCCATGCCCAGCTTGGAGAGGAGGCTGGAGACGTAGTTCTTGATGGTCTTCTCGGCCAGGTGCAGCCGTTCGCCGATGACGCGGTTGGTCAGGCCCTCGCCGATCAGGTCGAGGATGCGGCGCTCCTGGTCGGTGAGGGAGGCGAGGCGGTCGTCGCCCCGGGAGGTCCTGCCGTCGCGCAGCCGCTCCAGGACGCGCGCGGTCGCCACGGGGTCCAGCAGGGATTTGCCGGCCGCCACGTCGCGTACGGCCGAGAGCAGCTCATTGCCGCGGATGGCCTTGAGGACATAGCCCGCCGCGCCCGCCATGATGGCGTCGAAGAGCGCTTCGTCATCCGCGTACGAGGTGAGCATCAAGCATTTGATGCTTTCGTCCTGCGAACGGATCTCACGGCATACTTCTACTCCGCTGCCATCCGGAAGGCGAACGTCCAGTACGGCGACGTCCGGTCTGGTGGCGGGAATGCGCACCAGCGCGTCCGCGGCGGTTCCGGCCTCGCCCACGACCTCGATGTCCGGCTCCCCGGCGAGCATCTCGTGGACGCCGCGACGTACGACTTCATGGTCGTCAAGCAGAAATACCGTGATTTTTCCTTGTTCGCGCACGGTGCCAGTCTCGCACGTCAAGTCTTCCCCCGCCCTTGTCCGGCGGGATAACGTGCCCCCGTTCCGACGGCGGTTCGCAAGGCGCTGACCAGTGGATTGGCACCTCCATTGGCCCGGCTTTCTCGATTTACTTGGAAATCCAAGCAAAATCGCAGGTCAGGTGGGGTTTCGCAGGAATGCCTCGCACTGGGTAACGTGCTTATTGCAGGCCATTCGCCGGGGCAACCTGTCACGCCCGGTTCCGGCCTCGGCACACCCACCCCGTGTGCCGTCGGGGATCGAGCGAGCCTCTTCCCGCCTCACGGCGGGGAGACCCCCTCCGGCCGCCGGCGACCCCGGGGGCCGGACAGACGGAGGAGCACACGTGACCGTGGACAGCACTGCCGCGCGCAAGTCGCGACGCAGCGGCGTCAAGCGCGCCGGGGCCAAGAAGGCCACCGGCGAGCCCGAGCTCGTACAGCTGCTGACGCCGGAAGGCGAGCGGGTCGAGCACCCGGACTACTCCATCGACCTGTCGCCCGAGGAACTGCGGGGCCTGTACCGCGACATGGTGCTGACCCGCCGCTTCGACGGCGAGGCGACGACCCTGCAGCGGCAGGGCGAACTGGGCCTGTGGGCCTCGCTGCTGGGCCAGGAGGCCGCGCAGATCGGCTCCGGTCGCGCCACCCGCGACGACGACTACGTCTTCCCGACCTACCGCGAGCACGGCGTCGCCTGGTGCCGTGGGGTCGACCCCACGAACCTGCTGGGGATGTTCCGCGGCGTGAACCACGGCGGCTGGGACCCCAACGAGAACAACTTCCACCTCTACACGATCGTCATCGGCTCCCAGGCGCTGCACGCCACCGGCTACGCGATGGGCGTCGCCAAGGACGGCGCGGACTCCGCCGTGATCGCCTACTTCGGCGACGGCGCCTCCAGCCAGGGCGACGTGGCGGAGGCCTTCACCTTCGCCGCCGTCTACAACGCGCCGGTGGTCTTCTTCTGCCAGAACAACCAGTGGGCCATCTCCGAGCCCACCGAGAAGCAGACCCGCGTCCCGCTCTACCAGCGCGCCCAGGGCTACGGCTTCCCCGGCGTCCGGGTCGACGGCAACGACGTGCTGGCCGTCCTGGCCGTCACCAAGGCCGCCCTGGACCGCGCCCGCACCGGCGAGGGCCCGATGCTGATCGAGGCGTTCACCTACCGCATGGGCGCCCACACCACCTCCGACGACCCCACCCGCTACCGCCGCGACGAGGAGCGGGAGCTGTGGGAGGCGAAGGACCCGATCCTGCGCCTGCGCGCCCACCTGGAGCGCGAGGGCCTCGCCGACGAGGACTTCTTCACCGCGCTGGAGAGCGAGAGCGACGCGCTCGCGAAGCGGGTCCGCGACACGGTGCGCGCCATGCCCGACCCCGACCACATGGCGATGTTCGAGCACACCTACGCCGACGGCCACGCGCTGGTCGACGAGGAGCGCGCCCAGTTCGCCGCGTACCAGGCTTCGTTCGCAGAGGAGACCAACTAGCCATGAGCGTCGAGAAGCTCACGATCGCCAAGGCGATCAACGCCTCCCTGCGGACCGCCCTGGAGACCGACCCCAAGGTCCTGATCATGGGTGAGGACGTCGGCAAGCTCGGCGGCGTCTTCCGGGTCACCGACGGCCTCCAGAAGGACTTCGGCGAGGACCGCGTCATCGACACGCCGCTGGCGGAGTCCGGCATCGTCGGCACCGCGATCGGGATGGCGCTGCGCGGCTACCGGCCGGTCGTGGAGATCCAGTTCGACGGTTTCGTCTTCCCGGCGTACGACCAGATCGTCACGCAGCTGGCGAAGATGCACGCCCGCGCGCTCGGCAAGATCAAGCTGCCCGTCGTCATCCGCATCCCCTACGGCGGCGCGATCGGCGCGGTGGAGCACCACAGCGAGTCGCCGGAGTCGCTGTTCGCGCACGTCGCCGGTCTGAAGATCGTCTCGCCGTCGAACTCCGCCGACGCCTACTGGATGATGCAGCAGGCCATCCAGAGCGACGACCCGGTCATCTACTTCGAGCCCAAGCGGCGCTACCACGACCGCGCCGAGGTCGACACGGCCGCGATCCCCGGCCCGCTGCACGCCGCGCGCACGGTGCGCGAGGGCACGGACCTGACGCTGGTGGCCTACGGCCCGATGGTCAAGACCTGTCTGGAGGCCGCCGCGGCGGCCGCCGAGGAGGGCAAGTCGCTGGAGGTCCTGGACCTGCGGTCGATCTCGCCCATCGACTTCGACGCGATCCAGCGGTCGGTGGAGAAGACCCGCAGGCTGGTCGTCGTCCACGAGGCGCCCGTCTTCTTCGGATCGGGCGCCGAGATCGCCGCCCGGATCACCGAGCGCTGCTTCTACCACCTGGAGGCCCCCGTCCTGCGGGTCGGCGGCTATCACGCCCCCTACCCGCCGTCCCGGCTGGAGGACGAGTACCTGCCGGGCCTGGACCGTGTGCTCGACTCCGTCGACCGCGCGCTGGCGTACTAGGGACGAGGAAGAGTCGTGACGATGACCGCTAACACCCAGCGCTTCCGTGAGTTCAAGATGCCGGACGTCGGCGAGGGACTGACCGAGGCCGAGATCCTCAAGTGGTACGTGAACGTCGGCGACACGGTCGCCGACGGACAGGTGGTCTGCGAGGTCGAGACCGCCAAGGCGGCCGTGGAACTGCCGATCCCCTTCGACGGCGTGGTGCACGAGCTGCGCTTCGGAGAGGGCACGACGGTGGACGTCGGCCAGGTGATCATCTCGGTGGACACCCAGCCCGGCGCGGGGCCCGCGGAGGAGGCCCCGGCGGCGGCCCCGGCCGCCACCGAGGAGCCCGAGCCGGAGCAGCAGGGCCGCCAGGCCGTGCTGGTCGGCTACGGCGCCGCGCCGTCCTCGACCAAGCGCCGACCGCGCAAGGCGTCCGTCGCCGCCGCGACGGGCACGGCCGGGCCGCACGCCGGCGTCCCGGCGGAGGGCACCGGCCCGGCCGCGACGGGCGCGACGGTGGCCGCCGCGATCCAGGCCGAGCTCAACGGGCACGCGGGCACCGCACCGGTCGCCCCGGTGGCTCCCGCCGCGCCTGCTCCGGCACCCGCTCCGGCACCCGTTCCGGCGCCTGCCCCGGTGGCCGGCTCGGCCGCGGCACCCGTTGGTGCTCGTCCGCTCGCCAAACCTCCGGTGCGCAAGCTCGCCAAGGACCTCGGCATCGACCTGACCACGGTCGTCCCGACCGGTCCCGGCGGGGTCGTCACCCGGGAGGACGTCCACGCCGCGACCCAGGCCGCCGCCCAGGCCGCCGCACAGCCGGCCGCCGAGGTCGTGGCCCCCGCTGCCGTAGCCGTCGCCGCGCCCGTCGCGAACGGGGCACGGGAGACCCGGATCCCCGTCAAGGGCGTCCGCAAGGTCACCGCCCAGGCGATGGTCGCCAGCGCCTTCACCGCGCCGCACGTCACGGAGTTCATCACCGTCGACGTCACCCGCACGATGAAGCTCGTCCAGAAGCTCAAGGCCGACCCCGACATGGCCGGTCTGCGCGTCAATCCGCTGCTGCTCGTCGCCAAGGCCCTGCTCGTGGCGGTCAAGCGCAACCCGGACGTCAACGCGGCCTGGGACGAGGAGAACCAGGAGATCGTCCTCAAGCACTACGTCAACCTGGGCATCGCGGCGGCGACGCCGCGCGGGCTGATCGTGCCGAACATCAAGGACGCCCAGGACAAGGCGCTCCCGGAGCTCTCGCGGTCGCTGTCCGACCTCGTGGCCACCGCGCGCGAGGGGAAGACGTCCCCGGCGGACATGGCCGGCGGCACCCTCACCATCACCAACGTCGGCGTCTTCGGCGTCGACACCGGTACGCCCATCCTCAACCCGGGCGAGTCCGCGATCCTGGCCTTCGGGGCGATCAAGCTCCAGCCGTGGGTCCACAAGGGCAAGGTCAAGCCGCGTCATGTCACCACGCTGGCGCTCTCCTTCGACCACCGCCTGATCGACGGCGAGCTCGGCTCCCGCTTCCTCGCGGATGTCGCCGCCGTCCTGGAGGACCCCAAGCGCCTGATCACCTGGGCGTGACGCGGTCGCCCCCGGAGCTTTCCGTTCCGGGGGTTCCGGGGGTTCCGGGGGTTCCGGGGGTTCCGAGGACCGGCCGATCCATGCATGGGCCATATTGATCCGTGCATAGGCCATATAAAACCGGCTCGGCGGTCCGGAAAACGGGCCAATGGCCGACATGTCGCGTACAGGACAGAGGGCCCGGATACCCCCTCCTCACCCCCCTCCAGTGAGGAGAGAGCATGGCGTCCGGGCCCTCTGTCCGTATGCGGAGCGGCCTCGGGGCACCACCCCGGCAGAGGGTGGAATGGCCCGTGCTGGGCAAATTACTTAAGATTGACCGACACTTGCACTGTCGGATTGGGAGGCCGCTTTGAAAGCCGCGGTGGACCGCGCGGACGACGGTGAATCCATCAGCCGTCTGCTCCGGGCCTGGCGGGGCCGCGTCGACGCGCGGACGGTCCGCGAGCTGCGCGGGACTTTTCCCATACCGGGGCGTCGGCTTTCGCAGGCGCATGTCGCGCGGATGACCGGCGTCAGCGAGGGTTGGTACCGCGCGCTGGAGGCCGGCCGTCGGCAGGACTTCTCCGAAAGGTTTCTGCTGAGGGTCGCCGAAGCCCTCCGGCTCAGCGAGGCGGAGACGCTCACCCTCTTCCTGGCCGTCTCCGGCCGTCGCCCGCCCGAGGCCGGGCGCGACCGCACGGACCTCCCCCAGGGCGTCCAGGCCCTGCTCCACCAGCAGGTCACCTATCCCGCCTACCTCTCCGACGGCGCCTGGAACGTCGTCGCCGCCAACGCCCTCATGGGCGAGTGGTTCCCCTGGGTCCTGCGCCCCCGTCCCAATCTGCTGCGCTGGGCGCTCCTCGACCCCGAGGCCCGCGAGCAGATGCTCGACTGGGAGGACGCCTGCGCCCGCGTCTACCTCGCCATGCTCCGCGTCGCCGCCAACAGCGACCCCGGCAACGCCGAACTGCGCGCCCTGGTCCAGGAGATCCTCGACTCCGACGCCGACTGCCGCCGTATCTGGGCCGAGGAGTACGACGTGGTCGAGCACCGCGACGGCCATGTCTTCCGGCTGTGCCTGCCGTACCACGGGCACGCCGAGGTATGCGTGACCACCCATGTGCTGCTGCCGATACAGCGCACGGATCTGCGCTTCGTCTTCATCACTCCGGCGGACGGCTGGGCGGGCGTCCCGAGGTGACGTTTCGCCGGTGCGCCGGGGCCGGCTCCTAGACGGACGATCGTCCGTATCGCGGACAGGGCCTCATCACGCATCTGTGTTGTATCTATGCTGTGCGCATGCCGAGCGCCCCCGCCGTCCAGAGCAGACGTCCCGCCGCCGCCGACCGTGTCTACGCACATGTGAAGGAAGCCGTACTGCAACGGCGTTACGAAGGCGGCACGCTCCTCACCGAAGGCGATCTGGCGCAGGCCGTCGGGGTCTCCCGGACCCCGGTGCGCGAGGCGCTGCTGCGACTGGAGGGCGAGGGGCTGCTCAAGCTCTACCCGAAGAAGGGGGCGCTCGTGCTGGCCGTGTCCGCACAGGAGATCGCGGATGTGGTGGAGACCCGGCTGCTGGTCGAGAAGCACGCGGTGGGCAGGGCCGTACCGGCCCCACCGGCGCTGATCGCCCGGCTGGAGGAGCTGGTGGACGACATGCGGGAGCAGGCCGCGACGGGCGATCTGAACGCGGTCTCCCGCAGCGACCGCGCCTTCCACGCGGAGATCGTGCGCAGCGCCGGCAACCGCATCCTCTCGGACCTCTACGAGCAGCTGCGCGACCGGCAGCTGCGGATGGGCGTGGCCGTGATGCACGCCCACCCCGACCGGATCGCCAAGAACATCGCCGAGCACACCGAGATCCTCACCGCCCTGCGCTCCGGGGACGCCGCGGCGGCGACGGAGATCGTCCACCGGCACGTCAGCTGGGTGCGCAACCTGGCCCGCGGGGAGACACGGTGAGCCCCGGCGGAGGCGCCGCCCCAGGACTGCCCGGCGACCCACCCGGTGGCCGCCGGGCCATGGTCGTCTGGGGCGTCGGCGTCACGGTCTACTTCGTCGCCATCATCTTCCGCACCAGCCTGGGGGTCGCCGGCATCGACGCCGCCGACCGCTTCCACGTCGGCGCCTCGGAGCTGTCGGCGTTCTCCATACTCCAGTTGCTCGTCTACGCGGGCATGCAGATACCCGTCGGCCTGATGGTCGACCGGATGGGCACCAGGAAGGTGCTCGCCCTGGGCGCGGTGCTCTTCACCACCGGCCAGTTCGGCTTCGCCTTCGCCCACTCCTACGGCGCGGCGCTCGCCTGCCGGGCCCTGCTGGGCTGCGGCGACGCCATGACCTTCATCAGCGTGCTGCGGCTGGGCGCCCGCTGGTTTCCCGCCCGCCGGGGCCCGATGATCGCGCAGGTCGCGGCGCTCATCGGGATGGGCGGCAATCTCGTCTCGACCGTCGTCCTGTCCCGGCTGCTCCACGACATCGGCTGGACCGCGGCCTTCGCGGGCAGCGCGGCCGCCGGTCTCGTGGCGCTGGGCCTGCTCCTGCTCTTCCTGAAGGACCACCCCGAGGGGTACGAGCCCGCCCCCGGCCCCCGCCCCGGCAAGGGCGCGGTGCGCGGGCAGCTCGTGGGGGCGTGGCGGGAGCCCGGCACCCGGCTGGGCCTGTGGACGCACTTCACCACCCAGTTCCCCGCGATGGTCTTCCTGCTGCTGTGGGGCATGCCGTTCCTGGTGGAGGCCCAGGGGCTGGCCAGGGGGACGGCGGGCACCCTGCTGACGCTCGTGGTCCTGTCCAACATGGGCGTCGGCCTGGTCTACGGACAGGTCGTCGCCCGCCACCACGAGGCCCGGCTGCCCCTCGCGCTCGGCACGCTCGCGGCGACGGCCCTGCTGTGGGCGGCCGTCCTCGGCTGGCCCGGGGCGCACGCGCCGCTGTGGCTGCTGGCCACCCTGTGCGTGGTGCTCGGCGCCTGCGGCCCGGCCTCGATGATCGGCTTCGACTTCGGCCGCCCCGCGAACCCGCCCGAACGCCAGGGCACCGCCTCCGGCATCGTCAACATGGGCGGCTTCCTCGCCACCATCACGACCCTGCTGGCCGTCGGTGTCCTGCTGGACGCCACCGGCGGCAGCTACCGGATCGCCTTCTGCGCCGTCTTCGCCCTCCAGGCGCTGGGTCTGTCCCGGATCCTGCTGCTGCGCGGCCCGGCGCTGCGGCGCGAGCGGGAGCGGACCGTGGCGTCGCGCGTGGCGACCGTGCACGTACCGGTGCGGGACAACAAGGGCGGCGGACTGCGCGCCTGAGGGGCCGCAGGGGCCGTACGAGTCTCAGGGGCCTTACGGATCCAAGGGGTTACGGCTTCAGGGCGTTACCGCGAACTCCCGGAGGACCGACCACGCCAGTTCCTGATCGCCTTCGGTCTTGACCCGGTCGGCCACCGACTGCGCCCGTACGCGCCCGCACGCGAGGCGCACATACGTCTCCCAGTCCAGGATGAGCGTCGCCGTGGGCCCCAGGCAGACGCTGGCGTCGATCGTCCCCCTGCCCTGCGTGCCGACCCGCACGGTGCGCAGGAACTCCAGCGGGCCGTGCACGTCGAAGGCCACCGTCGTGCCGGGCCGCGCTCCCGCGTCCTGGGACACCACCCGGGGCAGCGCCGCCAGCAGCATGTCCCGGGCGATGACGGCGGCGGGCGAGTCGAGGTTCCCGGGGACGCCCAGGGCGCGGCGCAGGTCCTGTTCGTGGGCCCAGACGTCGAAGGCCCGCATGGTCAGTGTCCGTTCGAGGGTCCGCTCGCTGCCGCCGCCCAGCGGCCAGCGGACGGACGCCTGCGGGGAACGGTGCTCGTTGCGCAGCTGCCGTGACCGGCGGATGATCGTGTAATCCAGCTCGGAGGTCATCTCCGGCGCCGTGTGACAGCGCCGCACATCCACCTGGACCTCGATGTAGCGCGAGAACTCGTCGGTGACGTGCCGCAGATCGCGTGGCAGGGTGTGGATCGGCCGTGGCTCGCCCAGCATTTCGCACTCCACGCCGATGATGTGCGAGACCACGTCCCGGACGGACCAGCCGGGACACTCGGTGGCCCGGTTCCAGTCGCTCTCGGCCAGGGGTTTGACCAACTCGTGCACGGCTTCGATCGATTGTGTCCAGGCGTCGATCGTGGGCTGAAGGCTGGGGTGGACTGTCACGGGCGGATCCCTCGGCGGTGCTGGGCGGCGGCTGCGGTGACGGGCGACGGCGGGTGACGGCGACGGCGGGCTGCGGAAGCTGAGCAGGGCTGTCCGGGGCGAGCAAGGCTGTCGGGGTTCTCACTCGTTAAGTTACGCTGCGGACGGTCGCCACGGCAGAGGTTTCGTGTGACGCATGCGGAGAGTGGTGGTACTGTGCGCGCTTCCCTGATCCAGTTCGAAGTCGATCCGTTCGAACCGGTCGCCGCGCGCCGCGAGCGCGCCGCCGGACTCGTCCGGTCGCAGAGCGACAGCGATCTCGTGGTGCTCCCGGAGCTGTGGCCCGTCGGAGCCTTCGCCTTCGAGTCCTTCGCCGCCGAGGCCGAGCCCCTCGACGGCCCCACGGCCGAGGTCATGGCGGCCGCCGCCCGGGACGCGGGCGTCTGGCTGCACGCGGGCTCGATGGTCGAACGGGCCCCCGACGGGGCCCTGTTCAACACCTCCCTCGTCTTCTCGCCCGACGGAGCGCTCGTCCGCACGTACCGGAAGATCCACCGCTTCGGCTTCGACAAGGGCGAGGCGATCCTGATGAGCGCGGGCACCGACCCCGTCACGGTGCCCCATCCGCAGGCCACGCTGGGCCTGGCGACCTGCTACGACCTGCGCTTCCCCGAGCTGTTCCGGGCCCTGGTCGACGCGGGCTCGCGGCTCTTCGTCGTCACGGCGGGCTGGCCGGAGCGCCGCCGCGAGCACTGGACCCTGCTCGCCCGCGCGCGGGCCGTGGAGAACCAGTCCTACGTCCTCGCCTGCGGCACGGCGGGCACCCACGCGGGCGTCGAGCAGGCCGGCCACAGCATCGTCGTCGACCCCTGGGGCGAGGTCCTGGCGGAGGCGGGCGCGGACGAGGAAGTGCTGACCGTCGACCTGGATCCGGCACGGGTCGACACGGTCCGTGAGGAATTCCCGGCGCTGAAGGACCGCGTCCTGGGAATGCGGGGAACGCGCTGAATTAGCGCCGCACAGGCTTCAGCCGCACAGACTTCAGCTGCACAGGCTTCATAGGACGGTAATACTTTCCGATGGTGCCTGGGGAAGACTTTCCGGCCCGATGTTGTTGGATGGACTCATGGCTTCCCACGCACGCGTCCGCGCCCCCGAACTCATCGGAAAGGGCGGCTGGCTGAACACGGGCGGCAACGCCCTCACCCTCGCCGATCTGCGGGGTCGCATCGTCATTCTCGATTTCTGGACGTTCTGCTGTGTGAACTGCCTCCACGTCCTGGACGAGCTGCGCGAGCTCGAGGAGAAGCACCGCGACACCGTCGTGATCATCGGCGTCCACTCGCCGAAGTTCGTCCACGAGGCCGAGCACCAGGCCGTCGTCGACGCCGTCGAGCGCTACGGGGTCCACCACCCCGTCCTCGACGACCCCGAGCTCGCCACCTGGAAGCAGTACGCGGTCCGGGCCTGGCCCACACTCGTCGTCATCGACCCCGAGGGCTACGTCGTCGCCCAGCACGCCGGCGAGGGCCACGCCCACGCCCTCGCCAAGCTGGTCGAGGAGCTGGAAGCCGCCCACGGCGCCAAGGGCACCCTGCGCCGCGGCGACGGCCCCTATGTCGCCCCCGAGCCGGTCGCGGGCGACCTGCGCTTCCCCGGCAAGGCCCTGCTGCTGCCGGACGGCGGCTTCCTCGTCTCCGACTCCACCCGGCACCAGCTCGTCGAGCTCGCCGCCGACGGCGAGACCGTCGTCCGCCGTATCGGCACCGGCGAGCGCGGCCTCGTCGACGGCCCGGCCGGCACCGCCGCCTTCAGCGAGCCCCAGGGCCTCGCCCTGCTCCCCGACGGCACGGTGATCGTCGCCGACACCGTCAACCACGCGCTGCGCGCCTACGACCCGGCCACCGGCGCCGTGACGACCGTCGCCGGCACCGGCAAGCAGTGGTGGCAGGGCTCGCCGACGAACGGCCCGGCCCGCGAGGTCGACCTCTCCTCCCCCTGGGACGTCGCCTGGTTCGACGGCCGCGTCTGGATCGCCATGGCGGGCGTCCACCAGCTGTGGACGTACGACCCCGCGACGGCCACCGTCGAGGTCGCCGCCGGCACGACCAACGAGGGCCTGGTGGACGGCCCCGCCGCCGAGGCCTGGTTTGCCCAGCCGTCCGGCCTCGCCACCTCCGCCGACGGCGAGCGGCTGTGGCTCGCCGACTCGGAGACGTCCGCGCTGCGCTGGATCGACCGCGAGGGCACGGTGCGCACCGCCGTGGGCGCCGGCCTCTTCGACTTCGGCCACCGCGACGGCGACGCCGCCCAGGCCCTCCTCCAGCACCCCCTCGGCGTCACCGCCCTGCCCGACGGCTCGGTGGCCGTCTCCGACACGTACAACCACGCGCTGCGCCGCTTCGACCCGGCGACGGGCGAGGTGTCGACGCTGGCCACGGATCTGCGGGAGCCCTCCGACGCGGTCCTCGCCGGCGAGGACATCGTCGTGGTCGAGTCCGCCCGGCACCGGCTGACGCGGCTGCGGCTGCCGGAGGAGGCGGTGCGGGTGGAGTCCGTCGCCCACCGCACCCAGCGCGAGGCCACCGAGATCGCCCCGGGCACGCTCCTGCTGGACGTGGTCTTCCAGGCGCCCGCCGGGCAGAAGCTCGACACCCGCTACGGGCCGTCGACGCGGCTGCTGGTCAGCTCCACCCCACCCGAGCTCCTCACGGAAGGCGCCGGGAAGGGCACGGACCTCAGCCGTGAGCTGCGGCTCGCGGACGGGGTGACGGAGGGCGTCCTCCACGTCTCGGCGATGGCGGCGTCCTGCGACGACGACCCGGAGAACGAATACCCGGCGTGCCATGTCCACCAGCAGGACTGGGGCGTCCCCGTGCGGGTGATAGCCGGCGGCGCGGACCGGCTGCCGCTGGTGCTGGCGGGGCTGGACGCGTAAGCGCTCCGCTGGAAGTCCGGTACGTCGTCCGCGGGTGCGTCGTGGCTGGTCGCGCCCACGCGGAGGTAGCCGCTATCGATGCTGTCCCGCGCCCCTTCGGGGCGCTACCGAACCGCACCGGACTTCACCAGGCCGCCCGGCGGAGGCCCGGCGCGCCCGCTGTCCCCGGCCGTCAGCCGGGGACACCGCGGATCACCACTTCAGGGCGGCGTCCTCCGCGTCGACCCAGTACGTCGTGCGCGCCGAGTCGTCCACGTGCAGCGATCCGCCCGGCGCGGCCGCCGAGGACGGGTCACCCGCGAGGGGGTCCCCGCCCGGGGTCTGGAAGGTGACCGACAGCTGCTTGGCGTCCCGGCCGGTGCCGCCCGAGCCGTCCGCGGCGGAGGCCAGCACCCCCGCGTAGGCCGACTTGCCCGGGGCGATCGTGACCTTGCCCTTCGGCTTGCTCTCCTCGACCGCGATCGCCGTGGCCTGGTCCTGGTCGAAGCGCAGGAACGGGAAGCCATAGGCGGTGCAGGGCGACTTGGAGGTGTTGGTCGCCACCAGCAGGACGTGGTTGACGGGCGACTTCACCGCCTTCGCCTCGATCTTCACGGTGCCGGGGCCGCAGGCGTCGCCCTTGTCCTGCTCCTGGCCGTTCTCGTCGTCCGAGGTGGTCTCCCCGCCCTCGTCGGTCCCGCCGGTGGCGGCGTCGGCCGTGACCTGCTCGTCCTTGGCCGCCTTGTCCTCCCCGCCGTCCGAGCCGCCACAGGCGGTGAGCGTGAGGGCGGCCGTGGCGGTGAGCGCGGCGACGGCGATCCGCAGGGTGCGGGTGGTCATGGTGCTTCCCCCGGGGGGTGGGACGGACGTATGACGTGTGAAGGCTGTATATCAGCCCTCGGTAGCCGTCATCGAGAACGATCAGTCAAGAACGATCAATTGGCGATCATCCTTCAAGGAAAGCGGTCAGCGCGGCGGCGAGAAGATGGGGGTCCTCGGCGCCGCAGAGCTCACGCGCGGAGTGCATCGAGAGAATCGCCACACCGATGTCGACGGTGCTGATGCCGTGCCGCGCCGCGGTGATCGGGCCGATGGTGGTGCCGCAGGCCACGGCGTTGTTGGAGACGAAGTGCTGCCACGGCACCCCGGCCCGCTCGCAGGCCGCGGCGAAGACGGCCCGTCCGGCGCCGTCGGTGGCGTAGCGCTGGTTGACGTTGACCTTGAGGATCGGGCCGCCGTTGGGCATCGGGTGGTGGCCCGGGTCGTGGCGCTCGGCGTAGTTGGGGTGCACGGCGTGGCCGGTGTCGGAGGACAGACAGACGGTGCCGGCGAAGGCGCGGGCCCGGTCCTCGAACGTACCGCCGCGGGCGAACACCGAGCGCTCCAGGACATTGCCGAGCAGCGGGCCCTCGGCGCCGGTGTCGGACTGGCTGCCGTTCTCCTCGTGGTCGAAGGCGGCCAGCACGGGGATGTACGGCAGGCTCGCGGAGGAGGACACGGCGACGAGGGCGGCGATGCCGGCGTGCACGGACAGCAGGTTGTCCATGCGCGGGCCGGCCACCAGCTCGTGGTCGCGGCCGAGGTAGGCGGGCGCCTCGACGCTGTGCAGCATCAGGTCCCAGCCGCCGATCTCATCGGCCGCGACGCCGGTCTCCTCGGCGACGAAACGGATCAGATCGCCCTGGCCCACCTCGCCGAGGCCCCAGATGGGAGTCATATGGCGCTGCTTGTCGAGCTTGAGGCCGTCCTGGTTGACCCCGCGGTCGAGATGGATGGCGAGCTGCGGGACGCGCATGAGCGGCCGGTCGACATTGACGAGCCGGTGGCTGCCGTCCCGCAGGGTGATCCGCCCGGAGAGACCGAGGTCGCGGTCGAGCCAGGTGTTGAGCAGGGTGCCGCCGTAGAGCTCGACGGCCACCTGCCGCCAGCCGTGCGAGGACGTGTCGGGCAGGGGCTTGATCCGCAGATTGGGGGAGTCGGTGTGCGCGCCGATGACGCGGAACGGGGTGGCGGCGGTGGCCCCTTCGGGCACGTACCAGGCGATGACGGCGCCGCCGCGCGTCACATACCTGCCGCCGGCCTGTGCGTCCCAGGCATCGGTTTCCGCGACCTGACGGAAACCGGCCTTCTCCAGCCGCTCCGCGGTGTTCGCCACCGCGTGGTACGGCGACGGACTGGCCGCGAGGAAGGTCATCAGGTCGTCGGTGTGGCCGCGGTCGAAGCGGTGCGCAGAGCTCATGGCCTCAGATTAACGATCCTCCCCGGCCGGGGCCGAGGATTCCGGTCCTGCCGGACCGGAGCGCTAGTGCCTTGCGGGTTCACGCTGGTTGGCGCTTCACGGACCGGGCCGCCCCGAGGCTCGCTTTCGACCGTACGCAGCGGGGCGCGGGCTGTCCCGGAGACATCGGGAAGCGGCATTTATCAGGGCCGAAACGGGAGGGGAGCGCTGTCGTAATGAACCGGAGGGGCAAGGGCGACGGCCTCGTCAGCCGTTTCGCCCCTGCCCCTCCGGGTCGGGAACCCGCTTAGAAGGCGGCCTCGTCCAGCTCCATCAGGGACTGGTCGACGGACTCGGCGAGCGTGCGCTCGACGGAGAGGGCCGGCAGGACCGTGTGGGCGAAGAACTTCGCCGCGGCGATCTTGCCCTCGTAGAAGGACTTGTCCTTGGTGGAGGCGTTCGGCAGCTTCTCGGCCGCCACGGCCGCGCCCTTGAGGAGGAGGTAGGCGACGACGACGTCACCGGAGGCCATCAGCAGACGGGTGGTGTTCAGGCCCACCTTGTAGATGGACTTGACGTCCTTCTCCGTGGCGGCGAGGTCGGTCAGCATGGCGCCGACGATGCCCTCCAGGTCCACCGCGGCCGTGGCGAGCTTCTCGCGGGCCTCGGCGAGCTCCTCGCCGCCGGCGGCCTCGGCGAGGAACTTCTTGATCTCCTCGGAGAGGGTGGTGAGCGCCTGGCCCTGGTCGCGGACGATCTTCCGGAAGAAGAAGTCCTGGCCCTGGATGGCGGTGGTGCCCTCGTAGAGGGTGTCGATCTTGGCGTCCCGGATGTACTGCTCGATCGGGTACTCCTGGAGGTACCCGGAGCCACCGAAGGTCTGCAGCGACTGGTGGGACAGCAGCTCGTAGGACTTCTCCGAGCCGTAGCCCTTGACGATGGGCAGCAGCAGGTCGTTGAGGCCGTGGAGGGCCTTGGCGTCCTCGCCGGCGGCCTCCTTGACGGCGATCTCGTCCTGGACGGTCGCGGTGTAGAGGACGAGGGCGCGCATGCCCTCCGCGTACGCCTTCTGGGTCATCAGGGAGCGGCGCACGTCGGGGTGGTGGGTGATGGTGACCTTGGGCGCGGACTTGTCCATGAAGTTCGCGAGGTCCGTGCCCTGCACGCGCTCCTTGGCGTACTCCAGCGCGTTGAGGTAGCCGGTGGAGAGGGTGGCGATGGCCTTCGTGCCGACCATCATCCGGGCGAACTCGATGATCATGAACATCTGGCGGATGCCGTCGTGCTTGTCACCGATGAGCCAGCCCTTGGCGGGGTGCTTGTCGCCGAAGGTCATCTCGCAGGTGTTGGAGGCCTTGAGGCCCATCTTGTGCTCGACGTTGGTGGCGTAGACGCCGTTGCGCTCGCCCAGCTCGCCGGTCTCGAAGTCGAACTCGTACTTCGGCACGAGGAAGAGGGAGAGGCCCTTGGTGCCGGGGCCGGCGCCCTCGGGGCGGGCGAGGACGTAGTGGAGGATGTTCTCCGCCATGTCGTGCTCACCCGAGGTGATGAAGCGCTTGACGCCCTCGATGTGCCAGGAGCCGTCCTCCTGCTGGACGGCCTTGGTGCGGCCGGCGCCCACGTCCGAGCCCGCGTCGGGCTCGGTGAGGACCATGGTGGAGCCCCACTGCTTCTCCACCGCGATCTTCGCGATGTGCTTCTGCTGCTCGGTGCCCTCGTCGAAGAGGATGCCCGCGAACGCGGGGCCCGAGGAGTACATCCAGATGGCGGGGTTGGAGCCGAGGATCGCCTCCGCGTACGCCCAGATCAGGGAGCGCGGCGCGGTGGTGCCGCCGATCTCCTCCGGGATGCCCAGGCGCCACCACTCGGCGTCCATGAAGGCCTTGTAGCTCTTCTTGAACGAGGCCGGGATCGGGGCCGTGTTGGTCTCCGGGTCGAAGACCGGAGGGTTGCGGTCCGTGTCCGCGAAGGACTCGGCCAGCTCGTTCTCCGAGAGGCGGGTGATCTCCGAGAGGACGCTCTTCGCGGTCTCGACGTCCATCTCCGCGAACGGGCCGGAGCCGTACGCCTTGTCGCGGCCGAGGACCTCGAAGAGGTTGAACTCGATGTCGCGAAGATTCGACTTGTAGTGGCCCATGACAGACGGCTCCGTAGGTGACGGGAGGGCGATCCTCTGTGCGTACCGGTCAGTAAGCAGCATGATGCTACCCACCGGTAATAAGACGCAAGACCTGATCGGCCAACTGTGACCCGTACGACCCTCTAGGCTTTGGAGCCATGTACGGCTACGACCAGAACGCGGCACAGCAGGGCTACGCGCCCCCGCAGCAGCCCGGCGGCTACGGCGAGCAGCCGCTGTACCCCGAGCCGTCGCCCCCGTCGCTCGCCGACGCGGTACGGGCCTTCACCACGGGCCAGATGTCCGCCGAGGACTTCCAGACGGTCTTCTCGAACTCCAAGGTCTACTGCCCGCGCGGCGAGAACCCCGGATTCCTCGCGCTGCACAACACCCAGCAGCCGGTGATCCCGATGTTCACCTCGCTGAAGGAGCTGCGGCGGTACGCGGGCAAGGAGTCCAAGTACTTCGTCATCACCGGCGCCGAGGTCCTGGACCTGCTGCCGACCGGCTACGGGTTCGTCCTCGACATGGAGGGCGACCACCGCATGGTCTTCGACGCGAAGTCGGTGGAGCAGATGGTCGACTTCGCGATGCGGCGGATGTACGGCTGAGCGCTCCGCTGGAAGCGCGGTCATCCGACTGCGGGCCGTCAGCGGCCGGTCGCGCCCACGCGGCGGTAGCCGCTATCGATGCTGTCCCGCGCCCCTTCGGGGCGCGGTACCGCGCCGGACTCCCGCGTGGCGCGGGCTCAGCGCGTCGCGCGGTCGTACAGCTTCTTGACGGCGGGCCCGAAGTACGACGCGTACGACGTCTCCTCGTCGCCGCCCTCGTCCTTGCCGCCGAGGACGCCGACCAGCGTCCCCAGTCCCGTCCCCGGGTCCAGGTCCGTCAGGAACGGGCTGCCGCTCGTCCCGTTCGGCAGGCCCTCGCAGTCGAAGCGCAGCTGGGTGTCGCCCTCGCCCTGCGTGGTGTTCCGGCAGGACACGGGCCGCTCGTCGTCGTTGGGGTAGCCCAGCACCTGGGTGAGCCGCTCGCGCGGCGGGTCGAAGCGCACCCGCTCCGCCCCCGTCACCCGCTCGACGGGGGCGCCCCCCTTCGCCGGGCGGACGCGCAGGAACGCCACGTCGTGGTCCGGGTCCCGGTCGGCCGCCCACTCCGGGGCGACGTCGATGGAGGTCGGTACCCACACCCCGTAGGGAGCCGTGCCGTCCTGGTAGCCCGGGACGAAGGCGAGGTCGGTGCGGAAGCCGTCCATGTACACGCAGTGCGCGGCGGTGACGACCAGGTCGCCCGCCGGGCTGTGCACCACGCTCGCGGTGCAGCCGTGGGCCGGGACCCCCTCGGAGGTGTAGAAGAGCGTCCCCACGGCGGAGGAGGGGGCCGCCTCCGCGGCGGACGGCGGCTGTGCGGGGGACGCCGGGGCGGCCTCGGCGGGGCCGGCCTGCGGCGGGGCGTTCAGCGGGGCGGGCGCGGCCTGCCGGGGGATGCGCAGTACGCCCTTCAGCGCCTCCGCCGCCTCGTCGGCCGCCGCTTTCGACTGTCTGTAGTGCCCGGTCGCGTCGCCGGTGGCCAGCGGCGCGTCCGAGCCCGGGCCGCGGCTCGCCACGAAGAGCCCCAGGGCGGCGAGGGCCAGCACTGCGGCGGCGACGAGGGCGGCGTGAGTCGGTCGCATTGATCAAGTGTCCCTCCTCCGGGAATGAACGCTCCTTGCCAGTGGTTCACCATTCAACTAAATTGGAACCGCACCCCACCCGAGGAGGCCGCAATGCCCGCCGTGACCGTAGAGAACCCGCTGACCCTGCCCCGCGTGGCCACGCCCGCCGCGGACGTGGCGCGGCGCCCGGTGCTGTACGTCGGCACCGCCCCCGGCGGCTTCGAGGGGGAGGGCTTCCCCGTCCGCCGGGCCTTCGCGGGGATCGACTACCGCTACCTGGACCCGTTCATCATGATGGACCAGATGGGCGAGGTGGAGTACGCGCCGGGTGAGCCGAAGGGCACCCCGTGGCACCCTCACCGCGGCTTCGAGACCGTCACCTACCTGATCGACGGAACGTTCGTGCACCGTGACTCCCACGGAGGCGGCGGAACGATCAGCGACGGCGACACCCAGTGGATGACCGCCGGGTCGGGCCTGCTCCACATCGAGGCGCCGCCGGAGTCGCTGGTCGTCAGCGGCGGGCTCTTCCACGGCCTCCAGCTGTGGGTGAACCTGCCGAAGAAGGACAAGATGATGCCGCCCCGCTACCAGGACATCGGCGGCGGCAAGGTCACGCTCCTCACCTCCGCCGACGGCGGGGCGCTGATCCGCGTGATCGCGGGCGAGATCGACGGTCACCGGGGGCCGGGGGTCACCCACACGCCCATCACGATGACCCACATCTCCCTCAGCCCCGGCGCGGAGCTCACGCTCCCCTGGCGCTCGGACTTCAACGCCCTCGCCTACGGCCTGTCCGGCCGTGGCACCGCGGGCGTGGAGGGACGGCCGTTCCGCACGGGCCGGACCGTGGTCTTCGGCGACGGGGACGCGCTCACCCTCCGGGCGGACGCGAACCAGGAGTCGCGCAGCCCGAACTTCGAGGTGGTCCTGCTGGGCGGGCAGCCGATCCGTGAGCCGATGCGGCACTACGGCCCGTTCGTGATGAACACCGACGCCGAGCTGGCCCAGGCCTTCGAGGACTTCCGGGCCGGCCGGCTGGGGACCGTCCCGACGGTCTGAGCACGCCCCGCGCCCAGGGGCCCCGGCGCTGATCGAGTGGTGCCGGGGTTCCGGCGGGCGCAGGGTGGGAAAGGGCGGGTGTTACCAGCGGAATCCTCCAGAATGGAGGCCCGGTCATGCCGATCAGGCCCTATGGCGTACTGGCGGCCCGTGCCACCGACCGACGTCGGGAGGGCGGCACCCAGACGCCTCACTACCAGCTCTTCCTCAAGGACAACGCCGGCGCCTCCTACCAGGTGCCCGTGAACGTCCTGTCCAAAGTGGCCCCGTCCGAGCTGCTGTTCCTGGCGGACGACGACTTCCGTCACCCGGTGACACAGCTCCTGCCACCGGCGGGCAGCGGCTGGACCCCGCTCGCCTCGCAGGCGGGCTCGGGCGCCCTCGACTTCATCCGCGGCAATCTCTTCGATCACACCCGGATGCGTCCGCTGCCGCCGGACCGCCCCGGCGTGGACAACGACCTCTCCGACTTCCTGGACCACTACGCCGAGCGCGCCATCGCCGACCCCACGGTGGCCGTCTACGCCTTCGGCCAGGGCTTCGGGCCCCATCGCTCCCTCCTCGCCAGGATCTTCCGGTTCCGGTCCGCGCGGAGCGGCCCCGCCGTCATCGGCGTCCACGACATCCATATGAACCAGGGCAACGTCGACCCGTTCGTCCCGGACGACGGCGTGTGGCAGGACGGCGGGCTGCTGTTCCACGTGACCGCCGAGGACCGCTGGGTGGGAGTCTTCCTGGCCTTCCAGTCACAGGCGTGGCACACCGACGACACCACCGGGCACACCCTCCACGTACCGGGCGCACCGCTCCCGGCCGGGGAACGCGAGGCCCCCTTGCGCATCGTGGCCGCCCGCGTCGGCCCGGCGCGCCCGGGGCAGGGCACCGAGTCCGTCACGCTGCTCAACGCCTCCCCCGACCCCCTCGACATGGGCGGCTGGCGGCTCGCCGACGGCCGCGGACACCTCCGCCCGCTTCCCCAGGGCTCCCTCGCCTCCGGGTCGACCATCACCGTCGCGGGAGGCGACGGATTCCGGCTCGGCCCGGAGGGGGGAGCGGTCACCCTGATCGATCCGGCGGGGCTCAAGGCGCACGGCGTCGCCTACACCCGCGACCAGGTCCGGGGCGCGGGGTGGGCGACGACGTTCTGACAGCGCGCCGGACGGTCCCTACGTCACGCCCTCGAACTGCGCCTCCACCCCGGAGGCGGCCTCGTACAGCTCGAACCAGATGTTCTTGCCCTCGCCTCGGGGGTCGACGCCCCAGGCCCCCGCCAGCAGTTCCATCAGCACCAGGCCGCGTCCCGAGGAGGCCATCTCCCCGGGATGCCGGCGGTGCGGCAGCTCGTCGCTCGAGTCCGCGACGTCGACCCGGACGCAGCGGGTGCCGCGCTCGCCCGATATCTCGGCGATCAGCAGCGCGTCGCCGTCCGTGTGGACCAGGACGTTCGTCACCATCTCGGAGACCATCAGCACCGCCGAGTCCGTCTGGTCCTCGTCCGGCCAGTCGTGCATGAGCTCACGGATCTGCTGCCGGGCCTGCGCGATCCGCTCGGGCTCGGCCTGGGCGATGGTCATCACCGTGCGGCGCGGCGGATGCGGCAGCGCCCCCGGCGCGGCGCCCTCCGGCGCGGCGGCCGGGACCGTGCGGCGGAGCAGCAGCAGGGCGATGTCGTCCTCGCGGCGGTCGATGAGCGGCCCGGTCGTGTAGTGCGAGGGCGGCCCGTGGACGGCCTGGACGAGCGCGTCGGCGAGCTTCTCCAGATCGCCGTCCGGGCCCTGATCGCCGGCCCCGTCCAGGGCGTGGCCCTCGACGGTCTGCCGCAGCCGGGCCATGCCGGACTCCAGGTCGTGGCCGCCGGTCTCGATGAGCCCGTCGGTGAAGACGAGCATGGTCTCGCCGGGCTCCAGGACGATCCGGGTGGTGGGGTAGTCCGTGTCGGGGATGATCCCCAGCGGCAGCCCGCCGGCCGTGGGCCGTACCAGCAGGGTGCCGTCGCTGAGCCGGATCGCCGGGTCGGGGTGGCCGGCCCGCGCGATCACCAGCAGTCCGCTGGAGGGGCACACCTCGATGTAGAGACAGGTGGCGAAGCGCTGCTCGTCGCCCGTGTCGCCGGAGCCGTTGATGCCGGCCAGGAAGCGGGAGGCGCGGGAGAGCACCGCGTCGGGGTGGTGGCCCTCGGAGGCGTACGCGCGCAGCGCGATCCGCAGCTGGCCCATGAGCCCGGCGGCCTTGACGTCATGGCCCTGGACGTCGCCGATGACCAGGGCGATCTTGCCGTTGGGCAGCGGGATCATGTCGTACCAGTCGCCGCCGACCTCCAGCCCGCCGCCGGTGGGCACATAGCGGGCGGCCACCGCCATGCCCGGGATGTCGGGCTGGACGGTGGGGAGCATCGAGCGCTGGAGGCCCACGCTGAGCTCGCGCTCGGACTCCGTGACACTGGCCCGGCCGAGCGCCTGGGCGAGCATCCGGGCGACGGTGGTGAGCACCGAGCGCTCGTCCGGGGTGAAGGCGACGGGGACGCTGAAGCCGGCCATCCAGGCGCCGATGGTGCGGCCCGCGTTGATCAGCGGGAGGAAGGCCCAGGAGGTGCGGCCGAAGTGGGCCACCTTGCGATAGGCCTCGGGGAAGCGCCGCCGGTAGTCGTCGGGCGCGGGCAGATAGACGGCGCGGCCGGTGCGGATGACCTCGGCGGCGGGGTAGGCCGAGTCCAGCGGCTGGTCGAGGAACGGGTCCGCCTCGCCCGGCGCGTAGCCGTGGTGGCCGATCACCCGCACCCGGCCGGCCTCGCCGACGAAGACCGCCAGCCCCGACGGCTCGAACCCCGGCATCGACAGCCCGGCCGCCACCCGCAGCACCTCGGACGTCGAGTGGGCCTCGGCCAGTGCCCGGCCGGCGTCCAGCAGGAACGCCTCGCGGTTGCGGTGCCAGTCGGCGACGATGGGCATCCGGGCGGTCGAGGTGCCCTCCATGGCCTCGGCGATCTCCTCGACGGTGCCGACCATGAGATAGTCGCTGCCGCCCCGGACCGGCTTGGCGCGCAGCCGTACGGTCCGGAGCGTCTCGCCCCGGTCGTCCACCACGCGCATCCGCAGCTCGCCGAGGGTGCCCTCGGCCGCGGAGAGGGCGAGGAGGCTGCGGAACTCCAGCCAGTCGACCGCGTGGAAACGGGCGCGGATGACACTCTCGGTCAGCGGGGCGCGCTCGGGCAGCGCCAGCAGTCGCCTGGCCTCGGCGTCGAGGGTGACGGCTCCGGCGGCGTTGTCCCAGCACCACAGACCGGTCGCCACGGTGGCCAGGACGTCCTCGGTGCGCATTGCCCCACCTTATGCAGGTATGCACAGGGGAGACCACCGATGCCGGGTGGGGCAGTACCCTTGCTTGGTGCTGTATGCACTGTGCGGCGCACCTTAGACCAACGCCCTCGACCACGACTTGGATGAACGATGCATCGGTACCGGTCCCACAACTGCGGCGAGCTCCGTGCGGCTGACGTCGACACCGACGTCCGTCTGAGTGGCTGGCTGCACAATCGGCGTGACCTGGGCGGCATCCTCTTCATCGATCTCCGCGACCACCACGGCATCACCCAGCTGGTGGCCCGCCCCGGCACCCCGGCGAACGAGGCCCTGAGCCACCTCACCAAGGAGACCGTCGTCCGCGTGGACGGCAAGGTCGCCAGCCGCGGCGCGGACAACGTCAACCCCGAGCTGCCCACCGGCGAGGTCGAGATCGAGGTCACCGCGGTCGAGGTGCTCGGCGCCGCGGAGCAGATCCCCTTCACCATCAACACCGAGGACGGGGTGAACGAGGAGCGCCGTCTGGAGTACCGCTTCCTCGACCTGCGCCGTGAGCGCATGCACAGCAACATCATGCTGCGCTCCGCCGTCATCTCCTCCATCCGCGAGAAGATGACGAACCTCGGCTTCAACGAGATGGCCACCCCGATCCTGTCCGCCACCTCCCCCGAGGGCGCGCGCGACTTCCTGGTGCCGTCCCGGCTGCACGCCGGCAAGTTCTACGCGCTGCCGCAGGCCCCCCAGCAGTTCAAGCAGCTGCTGATGATCGCGGGCTTCGACCGCTACTTCCAGATCGCGCCCTGCTTCCGCGACGAGGACGCCCGCGCCGACCGCTCGCCGGGCGAGTTCTACCAGCTCGACATGGAGATGTCCTTCGTCGAGCAGGAGGACGTCTTCCAGGTGATCGAGAAGGTCATGACCGACCTCTTCGAGGAGTTCGGCAACGGCCGCCACGTCACCTCCCCCTTCCCGCGCATCCCGTTCCGCACGGCGATGCTGAAGTACGGCTCCGACAAGCCGGACCTGCGCGCCAAGCTGGAGCTCGTCGACGTCACCGACGTCTTCGAGGGCTCGGAGTTCAAGGCCTTCGCGGGCAAGCACGTCCGCGCCCTGGCCGTGCCGGACACCGGTGACCAGCCGCGCAAGTTCTTCGACGGCCTCGGCGACTACGCGGTCGAGCAGGGCGCCAAGGGCCTGGCCTGGGTCCGCGTCGGCGAGGGCGACGTCCTCACCGGCCCGATCGCCAAGTTCCTCACGGCGGAGAACGTCAAGGCCCTCGTCGAGCGCCTCGGCCTCACCCCGGGCCACGCCGTCTTCTTCGGCGCCGGCGAGTTCGACGAGGTCTCCAAGATCATGGGCGCCGTGCGCGTCGAGGCCGCCAAGCGCGCCGGCCAGTTCGAGGAGAACGTCTTCCGGTTCTGCTGGATCGTCGACTTCCCGATGTTCGAGAAGGACGAGGAGACCGGCAAGATCGAGTTCTCCCACAACCCGTTCTCCATGCCCCAGGGCGGCCTCGAGGCCCTGGAGACCATGGACCCGCTGGACATCCTGGCCTGGCAGTACGACATCGTCTGCAACGGCACCGAGCTGTCCTCCGGCGCCATCCGCAACCACGAGCCCGACGTCATGTACAAGGCGTTCGAGATCGCCGGTTACAGCAAGGACGAGGTCGAGAAGGAGTTCGGCGGCATGCTGCGCGCCTTCAAGTTCGGCGCCCCGCCGCACGGTGGCATCGCCCCGGGCATCGACCGCATCGTGATGCTGCTGGCCGACGAGCCGAACATCCGCGAGACCATCGCCTTCCCGCTCAACGGCAACGCCCAGGACCTCCTGATGGGCGCCCCGAGCGAGGTCGAGGAGTCCCGCCTGAAGGAGCTCCACCTGTCGATCCGCAAGCCGCAGACCCAGGTGAAGTAACCCTTTCCGCGCATGCGAACGCCGCCGGGGGGGGGGGCCCCCGCGCCCCCCCCGCGGCGGGTGAGACTGAGGTGAGCACGGGGTCAGCCGGGCGGGGCGTTTGGGGCT